>CAXNOC010000012.1:0-25638 GCA_964203745.1 Candidatus Planktophila sp. | reverse complement strand
GCAGTTCTAGCAATTTTGGCCACTCTTCTCTTTGGAAAAGCGCCACTTCTCCTCACACTATTCTTCCTATTAGCGCCGCTAGCAATGATGTGGTCGATTCTTAGGCTCTTTAGAAAACTCACTCAAAATTCCTGGATCAGTTTACCGGCGAGCTTTATTTATGCGATTTCACCCGTAGCAATTGCAGCCGTCAACTCTGGTCGCTTAGCAACCGTTGTTGTTCTCATAGTTGCGCCGCAGATTCCAATTCTTCTTATCAATTGGAAAAGAATCGAACTTCACACGTGGCGTCAGATTTTTACTCTTACTTTAATTTTTGGGCTTCTCTATGCATTTACCCTTGTAACTTTTGTGATTCTGACAGGCCTTGTCATATTCGCACTGTTTGGTGACTATCAAGCCTTTGCCTTAAACGGGGATCGGCCCCTGTTTTTGACCCGCCTTTATAGACGTTTGGCGCTCCTTTTGGTTCCGTTTTTACTTACTGCGCCTTATTCCTTTGAGGCCCTGATTTCACCATCAAAGTTTCTCAGTGAGCCTGGAATCTCGCTTCCTGGTGGCGGAGCGCACTTAGTAATCCTAGGCAATCCGGGAGGTGTCGGCTCTCTACCTTGGTGGCTTATTAGCCCGATGCTACTTATTTTATTAGTCGCACTATTTTCATCAAGTAGGGCAAAGGGTTTTGCTATTTATGGATCGGGATTCTTAGCCGCTGCAGTTCTCTTCTCTTCGCTATCGATCTCTGCACATGGAAACTCGGCTCGCGAGAGGGTGTGGGTAGGAACTTTCTTAGTAGGGGCAACTATTGCTGCAAGTGCCGCAGGTGTAGTAATTCTTGATCGAATTCGCGCAGTCTTAGTTTCAAGTAATTTTCATTACCGACACATTTTGGCAGCATTACTACTATTCGTTACAGCTCTGTATTCAATAGTGACAATAGGTTGGTCGATTTCTGCAGGAGCGACATCGCCCGTACAAAACAGCAGGTCCACGGTAATGCCGGCATTTTTAAGTGCCGAGAAAGATACTAAGACTCTTGTACTTCGTGAAGTTGGAAGTATCGGCAATAAGAGCATCCAATATTACATTTCGCGGGGTAGGGATATTTCACTCGGCGAACCAGATGTCGCGCCGCGTCAAACAGAGCGCTTAGCAGTTGCAGCTCAAGAACTCATCGATGGATCTGGAATCTCGAGCAGTAAAACTTTTGCAGATTTTGGAATTAAGTATGTATTTGTTAAATTGCCTTTCGAGAGAACTGTTATCCGTACAATCGACGGACTAGGAGGCTTTACACGCGCTTCGGCTACGACAAATGGAGTTGTTTGGCGCGTTCAAGGCGTCACGGGAAGGTTAATTCTTGTTGGAGCCGATGGTGAACGAACACTTCTTGAGACTGGAGAAGTAGGCGCACGGACCACAGTTGATCACCCCGGAAGAGTTTTACTAACTGAGAGCTACGATCGTTCATGGCAGATATTTGAAAATGGCTACCGACTTGAGCGCATAGAGAGCGAACAAGGCCTTCCGCTTTTCATAGCAACTGAATCTGGAGAGATCTCGCTCTTGCACGATGGCACAATTCGCCGCGCATGGCTCTCCTTCGAGCTTATCTGCTGGATCTTTGTAATCGTCTTGGCTGCACCATCAGGACGCAGAAAACGCGAAATCTCCGAGAAGGAGCTTGCATGAAGCGATCAATCTATGCCCTCCTTGCGGTAGTTCTTTCATTTACGTTGGCAACCCTGTTGACTGTAACGACGAAGGGTTCGATCTTTTCAGAGAGCTATCCAGCCGTTGTATGTCCTCCAACTTTAGGTGGCCTGTCAGGGCAGATATCACTCTCATCGCGCAAAACGCAGTTTCAACGCCTCACTAATCGATCTACCAAAACAATTCCTTTCAATGCCTTGAGGTATCCCGTTTCGAAAGACTCACTTGTAATTTCAGCAACAGGTGTGACGCCTGTGATTTGGCAGAGTCGCACCGGAAGTTGGGCGGGTGGGGCTATTTGTTCTGGACCCACATCGTCACAATGGTTTGTCGGCGGAAGTTCAGATGTTACAAGCCGTGGACGCTTGATAGTAATTAATAGCGGATTAAGTGAGGCTATCGTCGATGTGCAGGCCTATTCTGAAAATGGAAAGCAACCGCTCGTCTCTCTGAATTTAAAATCAAAAAGTTACACCGTGCTCGCACTTGATACGTTGGCTACGGGTGATAACTCTTTAACGGTACACGTTCTCCCGCGCTCCGGGCGAATTAACGCCTTTATGATTGATGAACTTGGAGCAGGTTTAAAGAGCTTAGGCGGTGATTTAGTTAATCCAATTACCTCGCCATCCACGACATTAGTTATTCCAGCTATTCCAAATCAACTTCCAAAGAAAGGTCAACGTGCGAGTGGCTCTCATACTCTTCGTGTTCTGACCCCTTCCGATGTTGACACTAATATCACCGTCGAACTCCTATCTGCAGACGGTAGATTCATACCCGTCGGATTTAACTCACGGAAAATTTCTGCTGGGGTTGTTACAGAATTGACACTATCGCCAAAGATTTCAGCCAGCGCCTTTGCCGTTCGTATTAAATCCGATGAGCCGATACTCGCTGCAATGTCCTCAAAGGTCACGATTAAGGGCCGTAAAGACTTTGTCTGGAGCACTCCAACTCCAGCCCTTGGACCGATGGCGATGGCAGTTACTGGCCTTGCACCTCTTATCGCCTTTGCCTCAGATTCAGTCGCAGTAAAGATTGAGGTCACTTTCATTAATGGGAAGAAATCTTTGGTTACAGTCAAAGGCAGTGACATCGCTACATGGCGAGTTCCAAATGCCGCTCGCTCTATAACAATTCTTAAATCGAGTTCAGAGACCTATGCCGGCGCACTGGTTGCATCGGCTAATGGTTATGGATATTTGCCGATCACACCCGGAAGCCTTTTAACAAGGGTGGAGATTCCGAGCTCAAACATTCGAGTTTTAAATCCTTGATAATCCCAAAAAAAGCAGTAACTGCCCACTAATCTTGCAGGTATGAGTTCACAGGTAAAGTTAGGGCGCGGCTGTTCTCGCGTAGGTTGTCGCTCTGTAGCGACGATGACCTTGACTTATATCTATGCTGATTCGACGGCAGTTGTTGGGCCACTGGCAACTTTTAGCGAGCCCCATGCCTACGACTTATGCCTCATGCATGGCGAGCGATTAAAGGTCCCACATGGGTGGAGTGTCATGAAGCAAGAGTTATCCGGAGAAGAACAGGGACCATCAGAGGATGACCTTATGGCCATTGCCGATGCCGTTCGTGAAGTTGCAAAGATGCCTAGCTCGAGCGACAAGGACGAAAACCCAAACAGTGATAGCTCCCAAACACAGATCGGCCGTAGAGGTCATCTTCGCGCAGTTCCATCGTAAGACTTAACTTATGAAACTCGTTCCTAATATTTTTAAAGCCTACGATATTCGTGGACTTGTTGATTCTGAGATAACACCAGATTTTTGCTTTGCAACTGGCTTAGCCTTTGCTCGATTCTTACAGCAAGAACGAGAGCCCGCAACTGTCGTTGTTGCTCAAGATATGCGTCCTTCATCCCCGGCATTAGCCGATGCATTCTCTGCAGGTGTTACATCGACTGGTCTTGATGTAATCCGTATCGGCCTTGCATCAACAGACATGTTGTATTTCGCATCTGGCAAACTCGGACTACCAGGTGCAATGTTTACTGCAAGCCATAACCCAGCCGCCTACAACGGTATAAAGCTTTGCTTTAGTAGTGCTCGACCAATTGGAAAAGAGTCAGGCCTTCAAGTTATTGAGAATTTTGTTCGTCAAGGTTCTCCACTTGAAATTCGATCTGTGGGTGTGGAAACAAATCGCGACATGCTTGAAGAGTATGTCGACCACCTACTGAGCCTTGTTAACCTAGATTCAATTCGCCCATTAACGATCGTCATTGATGCAGGAAATGGAATGGCTGGTCACACCGCCCCTGCAATTTTTGCTCGACTCAATTGCACAGTAATTCCACTATATTTTGAACTCGATGGTAACTTTCCTAATCACGAAGCCAATCCAATTGATCCAGATAATCTTCGTGATCTACAAAAAGCAGTTAAAAAACATAAGGCGGATTTAGGGCTGGCCTTTGATGGCGATGCCGACAGATGTTTTCTCGTTGACGAAAATGGCGCTGCCATAAATCCATCTGATCTGACCTCTCTGATTGCTCACCGTGAGTTACTTAAGCATCCAGGCGCCACGATTATTTATAATCTAATCTCATCTAGGGCTGTTTTAGAGGTAATCCAAGAAAATGGCGGAACGGGATTACGTAGCCGCGTCGGTCACTCATACATAAAGGCGATGATGGCCGAAAGTGGAGCCAATTTTGGCGGAGAGCACTCAGGCCATTTCTACTTTAAAGAGTTCTGGCGCGCCGATTCTGGTGCCCTAGCGGCTCTTCACGCAATTGCCGCTCTCGGTGAATCTAAAAAGACGATGTCTAAAATCATGGCTCCGTATCAGCGCTATCTTTCAAGCGGGGAGATTAACTCCACCGTCCCCGATGCAGCGGCGGCAACCACACTTGTCGAAACAACCTTCAGCTCTCGCCCAGGTATCGAGATCGACCATCTCGATGGCCTAAGCGTGAATGCACCTACCTGGTGGTTCAACCTTCGCGCCTCTAATACTGAGCCAGTTTTGCGCCTAAACGTTGAGGCCAAGACGGCCGCGGCGATGAGCAAGTTACGTGACGAAGTTCTCGCACTCATACGCGGCTAGCGCGCGCCCTCATTACTCGCTTTTAAGCTCTTGGCAGTAACCTAAGCCCCTACAGACTCGTCCATAAAGGAGCTTTTCGTGAACTCACCAGTTACTGCAACCCTTCCACGCCATGACATCGCCGATGCCTCTCTTGCATCCCAAGGTCGAAAGCGCATCGAGTGGGCAGAGCGCAATATGCCAGTCCTTGCTCAGATTCGTGAGCGCTTTGAAAAGTCACAGCCATTTGCCGGCGTTCGTATCGCTGCATGCATGCACGTCACAACTGAGACTGCAAACCTAATGCGAGTTCTAAAAGCTGGAGGCGCCGATATCGCCCTCTGTGCCTCTAATCCATTATCAACTCAAGATGACACTGCAGCAGCACTCGTCCACGAATATGGAATCTCAGTCTTTGCACGTAATGCAGTTGATCGCGACGGGTACTACATGCACATCAACGCTGCATTAGATATTGCACCACACCAAGTTTTCGATGATGGCTGCGACCTTGTTAATACTCTTCACACAACACGCAGAGAGCTAATTGCAAATATTGCTGGCGGTTGCGAAGAGACCACTACTGGTGTTATCCGCCTTAACCAGATGGCAAAAGATGGCGCACTTGAGTTCCCAATGATCGCCGTCAATGACACAGATACAAAGCACATGTTTGATAACCGTTATGGAACAGGTCAATCAACACTCGATGCCGTTTTCCGCTCAACTAACTTCCTACTTGCCGGACGCATCGTAGTTGTTGCTGGATTTGGTTATTGCGGTAAGGGTGTAGCAGAGCGCGCTAAGGGTATGGGCGCCGATGTTGTCGTTACCGAAATCGACCCAACTAAGGCACTTGATGCAATGATGCAGGGATTCCGCGTCATGCCAATGCTTGATGCGGCAAAGGTTGGAGATGTCTTTATTACTGTTACAGGTAACCGCGACGTACTTCGCGAAGAGCATTTTCAAGTAATGAAGGATGGGGCCATCATGGCCAACTCCGGACACTTTGATATTGAAATCGATGTCGCATGGCTAGAGCAAAACTCAAAGGTAAAGAATGCGAAAATGCGCCACCAGACAGATGAATATGTCTTGGCAGATGGACGTCGCCTGCTGCTCCTTGCAGAGGGCCGTTTAGTCAACTTAGGCGCAGCCGAGGGTCACCCAGCATCGGTTATGGATATGTCATTCTCAGATCAAGCATTAACTGCAGAGTACTTAGTCAAAGAGGCCAAGAACTTAAAGCCTGGCGTCCATGACGTCCCTACATATATCGATAAGGAAGTTGCAAGCTTGAAGCTCATTAGCATGGGCGGACGCATCGATGTTCTAACACCAGCCCAAGACATGTACTTGAACTCTTGGGAGCACGGTAGCTAATGACTTTGGTTATGGTCGTCGATGACGACCAAGACCTGTCAGAGATGCTCGGAATAGTTTTGACTGGAGCGGGAATTGACGTTGACCTTGTAAGTCGCGGCGATGAAGCTCTCGAAGTTTTTCGAAATAATCCACCGGATTTAGTTCTGCTCGATGTTATGTTGCCAGGTCTGGATGGAGTCGAGGTCTGTAAATTAATCCGTGCAGAATCAATGGTGCCGATTATTATGCTCAGCGCCAGAGGGGACTCGCATGATGTTGTGCGAGGCCTTGAGGCCGGAGCCGATGATTACATGGTCAAACCTTTCAAGCATCCTTCCGAGCTCGTTGCAAGAATACGTACTCGCCTGCGTCGAACAAATACAGATATCTCAGGCCTATTAACCATAGGAGATTTAGCAATAGATGTAGCAGCTCATCAAGTTCTCAGGGCTGGTAAACAGATAGCACTTACCCGCCTTGAGTTTGATCTACTGGTCGCCCTTGCAAAAGAGCCAGGACGTGTTTTTTCGCGCGATGCCTTGCTGAGCGAGGTTTGGGGATATCGCCATTCAACCGATACTCGATTAGTGAATGTCCACGTTCAGAGATTGCGTGCCAAAATCGAGCATGATGCAGAGCGACCAGAAATCGTCGTAACTGTGCGTGGCGTTGGATATAAAGCTGGAGTGATGGGCCGTTCATAAAAATGAACATAATCTTCTCAAAATTTCGTAGCTCCTTAGCATTAAAAGTTATTGTCTCAACAGTAGTTCTCTCCTTGACTGTCATTTTGGCCGCGGGATCGGCTTTAAATTCGCAATTGGCAACAGGTATAAAAAAAGTGAATCTTCAGTCATCAATTATTGAGGCACGTTCCACCATTTTTAATGCACAGTATCGATTTATTTTAGCGCAAGGCGAAAAAGATTCTGCGGTCAGGAAGATAATCAACGACGTTATAGCCTCGGCGACCTCGCTCTCTACGAACGAGAATGCACGAGAGGTGATCTTCATTAAGAGTCCCGGGAACTCTAGAAAACTAGACTATGAAATTTCGTCGAATTTAGTGGATCCAACTTCAATTCCGAAGTATTTAAGCAATAGGGTGCGAAAAAGTGATGACATCGCAACTAGCTACGTAACGATTAAATATATCGGCAGTTCCAGCGTCCAGGGATTGGCAATTGGAGAAAAAGTTTTAATTCCTAACGCTGGTCAGTATGAAATGTACATGCTTTTTTCACTTGTGAATCAAAATACTACATTGACGCTTATTCAGAACTATCTGCTCCTGACCGGTTTATTTTTAGTAATCTTAATTGGATTGATTACCTGGTTAGTCGTCAGACAAGTAGTGCGTCCGGTCCGCCAAGCCTCACGCATCGCAACTCAATTTACTGCTGGTGATTTTTCAGAGCGAATGAATGTACGTTCTCAGGATGAGATTTCGACTTTAGGTAATGCATTTAATGAAATGGCTGAGTCTTTAGAAAAACAGATTGCTCGGCTTGAAAACCTTTCCCGAGTTCAACAGAGATTTGTCTCCGATGTTTCACATGAGCTTCGTACACCACTGACAACTTTGCGCTTATCTTCGGAGGTTATCAACTCCTCACGCGAAAATTTTGATCCAATTGTCGCTCGAAGCGCCGAATTGATGGTCGCCCAACTCGATCGTTTTGAACGACTTCTTGAGGATTTACTAGAAATTAGCCGATTTGACGCAGAAGTAGCGGTACTTGAAGCCACTGAGTTCGATCTCGTCGCCTTAGTACGACGATGCTCCGATGATCTATTCCTGGTTGCACAGGAGCGATCGACGCAATTGCGCGTCTACTCAATCGCTGAATCGGTAGTTATTAAGGCCGATATTCGTCGGGTTGAGCGAATTTTGCGCAACATTTTTTCAAATGCTATCGACCATGCTGAAGAGAAGCCGATTGCAATTACGATTGTTGCAGGCGAATTCGATGTAGCTGTCGGAGTTCGTGACTTTGGAGTTGGCCTCGATGCCTCAACTTTAATACAGGTATTCGACCGTTTTTGGCGCGGTGATCCTTCGCGCTCTCGCACGCACGGTGGCACGGGACTAGGACTATCTATTGCGCTTGAAGATGCACGCTTACATAACGGCGAACTTGAAGCATGGGGTAGACCTGGAAAAGGCGCGCACTTCGTCTTAACTCTTCCACGAAACTCTATGGCAGCCATTACTTCACGGTTAATAAAACTACAGCCAGATGATTATCACGAATAGTTTCCACAACGACTCTTCAGTATTTCCAAGAACAATTAGCCTTGGGCGATGCCCGCAATTGAAGCTTTAACGCAACTTCTCTTTCCGACCCGATGCATTGGTTGCAAGGAGATTGGTATTTTGATTTGCTCTACTTGCCGTTTGGAATGGCATCCGCATGTGTACTCCACACATATTTCTGCGCTACCTATTTACTCGGCCATCATTTATTCAAAGACGGCAAGCAAGATTTTACTTGCGGCCAAAGAGAGTGGTTTGAAGGGGGCTGACGAACTCATAGTAAAAGCGATAGCTCACGTTTTAAGTCAAAGCAATTTGAGTAATCGTGATATTCGACTTGTGCCTATTCCATCATCTCGATCGGCACGTAGACGACGCGGTCGTAATTTTATGGTCGATATCGCACAAGGAGTTAGTCAGCTAAGTGGCTATCGAGTATCTGAGCCACTGGAGCTCGTACGAAAAGTTCGAGATCAAAGCGGTCTGCATGCAGATGCTCGATCTGAGAATCTAAGGGGTGCATTTGGAGTTAAGGCGGGTTCATATCCTCGTGGAGATCTCATTCTCATCGACGATGTAGTCACTACAGGCTCTACCCTGCGCGAGGCGGCTAGAGCCCTGACCTGTCGGGGTTATCGCGTCATTGCCTCGGTTACCGCTTGCGTGGCCCAACCTCTACGATAGGGGGGTTAAGTCAGCCATTAAGTTCGAGAGGCCCAGTGATGCCAGCGTTTTTTGACAGGATTATGCGTGCCGGAGAAGGACGCTTGCTCCGCGAACTCAGCAAGGTCGTTGCTGTGGTCAATGGGCATGAGGCTCGTATTAGCGCTCTCTCGGACAGCGAACTTCGCAGTCAGACCGCACTCTTTCAGGGGCGATATGCACAGGGCGAGAGCCTAGATGATCTAATGCCAGAGGCATTTGCCGTTGTCCGTGAAGCGGCAAAACGGACCTTGGGCCAGCGTCATTATGACGTTCAATTGATGGGTGGAGCGGCACTTCATCGCGGAAATATTGCAGAAATGCGCACAGGTGAAGGAAAGACTTTAGTTGCAACACTTCCCTCATATCTAAATGCGCTTGCTGGACGAGGCGTCCATGTTGTTACAACAAATGATTATTTAGCAGAACGAGATAGCGAATGGATGGGCCGAATCCATCGCTTCTTAGGGTTAAGAGTTGGAGTAATTCTTGCCAACATGACACCTGCAGAACGACGCGAGGCATACTTGGCCGATATTACTTATGGAACGAATAATGAGTTTGGCTTTGATTATCTTCGCGACAATATGGCCTGGTCGTTAGAGGATTGCGTACAGCGTGATCACTTCTTCGCAGTGGTCGATGAGGTCGACTCGATTCTCATTGATGAGGCGCGTACTCCATTGATCATTAGTGGACCAGCAGATAAGGCAACGAAGTGGTACGTCGAATTTGCAAATCACGTTGGCAAGTTACAGCGCGATGTTCACTACGAAGTCGATGAAAAGAAGAAGACCGTAGGAATCTTAGAAGAGGGTGTCACGAAGGTAGAAGAGCTTTTGCAGATCGGTAACCTTTACGAAGCTGCTAATACACCCATGATCGGCTATCTCAATAATGCAGTCCGCGCCAAAGAGTTATTCAAGCGCGATAAGGACTATGTCGTTATGAATGGCGAGCTTTTAATTGTCGATGAGCACACTGGTCGTATGCTGGCCGGCCGTCGTTACAGCGAGGGCTTACACCAAGCCCTTGAAGCTAAAGAGCGCATAGAGATTAAAGATGAAAATCAGACTCTGGCGACAATTACCTTGCAGAACTATTTCCGCCTGTACTCTAAATTATCGGGCATGACTGGTACGGCCATGACTGAGGCCTCTGAGTTTTACCAGATTTACAAGCTCGGCGTGGTCCCCATTCCAACTAATCGCGAGATGGTACGTCTGGATCAAGCCGATTTAGTCTATAAAACTGAGGCCGGGAAATTTATTGCAGTAACTGCAGATATTGCGGAAAAGCATCGCAAAGGTCAACCAGTTTTAGTTGGAACTGTCAGTGTTGAAAAATCCGAGGAGCTCTCCGCCTTTCTTCGTAAATCAGGAGTGCCCCACGAAGTTCTAAACGCTAAGCACCACGAACGCGAAGCGGCAATCATCGCTCGAGCAGGCGTACATGGCGCAGTTACAGTTGCAACAAATATGGCCGGTCGAGGTACCGACATCATGCTTGGTGGAAACCCTGAGTTCATGGCCGACTTCGAACTTCAACGTCGCGGAATCTCTCCAGTTGATAATGCCGACGCCTACGAAGCGGCCTGGCCTGACGAGATTGCTCGACAAAAGACGGCCGTTGCAAAGGGACACGAAGAGGTTATCGCTCTCGGAGGACTGTACGTTCTAGGAACAGAGCGCCACGAATCTCGCCGTATCGATAATCAGTTACGCGGTCGTTCAGGTCGACAGGGCGATCCCGGTGAATCTCGATTCTATCTCTCACTTCAAGATGAGCTCATGCGACGTTTTAACTCAGGCATGGTCGAGCGTTTCTTAACGGCTGCGGGAATTCCAGAGGATGCACCGATTGAATCTAAGATGGTCAGCAATGCCATCCGCTCTGCACAGACTCAGGTTGAGGCTCAAAACTTTGAGATGCGCAAAAATGTTTTGAAATATGACGATGTCATGAATCGCCAGCGCCAAGTTATCTATGGTGAGCGCAGGATGGTTCTTGAGGGCGAGGATATTAAAGATCAAGTAGCAGACTTTGTCCGAGAGACTTTGAGCGCTTATGTAAAAATCGCAACCTCAAACGGCTATTCCGAAGAGTGGGATCTTGAAACTCTCTGGAATGCGATCAAAACTATTTATCCAATCTCATTTAGCATTGATGAACTCATTGCATCTGCCGGCTCCCTTAGCGGCATTGATGCCGAGTTCCTTACTGCACGCATCATTGAGGACTGCGAAAAGGCATATGCCTCCCGCGAAGAGAGCTTAGGCGCCGATGTGATGCGCGAACTTGAGCGTAAAGTCTTGCTCTCAGTCTTAGATCGTAAATGGCGCGAACATCTATATGAGATGGATTATTTGCAAGAGGGAATCGGGCTACGCGCAATGGCACAGCGCGATCCTCTCGTTGAGTATCAGCGCGAGGGCTACGAGCTCTTCTCGGCGATGATGGATGCCATCAAAGAAGAGATAGCTGGCTTCTTGTTTAATATTGAAATTACTGTTGAACCATCTAGCCATGAAGTTTCAGGGGCTGGACTTGAGGCAAAGCCGCTTCCGGCAACTGGACTGCAGTACACAGCGGCCGATGAATCCGGTGTGAAGACAACTGGCGAGGTTTCACGCAATGCACCATGTCCCTGTGGTTCAGGTAAGAAATACAAGCGGTGCCACGGCGCAGCTTAAATAAGCGTTAGCGCAGTACAAAGCCAGCGATTATCAATACCTTCGAATCTAAATACAAGCGCGCGCAGACGGAGACCAAATCTAACCGTGACCGTTGTTTCGCAGATTCCGTCAAGCGGTTCACTCAAATGAATCTTCCGAATCTTGCCAACCTCTTTCTCGCTACCAGATTTTTTGACAAGTTCGCTGAAGATTCGATGGTGAAACTGCTTGGTCAACTGGGCTGGTTGTCGACGTCCGGCAAATACTTCTAGAACATTTCGCGCAAAGTTTGCACACCATTCGTCCAAGGCGGGAAGATCTTGGGCCGAGGTTGGTTCAGGCGCAAAATCCGGGTCGAACTCATCATCGAAGCAGCTCGGTACAAGATATAGCCGACTCTTTTTAAGCAACTGCGGTAATACTTCTGGGCGAAAAATTTCAAGAACTGGGTGTAGCCAGTCTTCATTCTCATCACTTGAAACGGTAGTGAGAGTAATTCGGTTGAATGTTGGTGGTTCGTTGAAGATCGGATTAGTTGTCATGAAAGAATGCTCTTGGCTTATGTATTGGATCGCTTCAGCCTAAATGTTGAGATTAACTCATCCAGATTGATGATTGTGGATAAAACTCAGTAAACCCATCCCAAGTGGTCTTGAGTTCGCGCTATGACATATAAAAAGGATAGATCGCGCTCCAGGACCCCGTTGGCCATTACCTTAATTATCGCCTCTTTTCTCTCTGCATTCTTCCTCGCAACCTTTTCGCATCGTGGCAGTGATTACTGGATCGCTTCGGTTGATATGGCACCGGGGCATCAAATTCTTATCGGCGATATCGAATTACAACACTTCGATCTTGACGCCAGTGCCTCTCTCTATATGGAAGAGAGCGATGATCCACGTGGATTGATTGTGACGAAGGCAATGACTCCCGGGGAGATTATTAATATCCAAAGTGTGAGCTCAGAGAGCAAACTCCTTGCATCTAGCGCTGTGCCGATAAGCATCCGTGCCGTTGATTTAGCGGCAGGAATACTCGTCGGTGAAGCCATCGACATCTACTGGGTGGTTGATAGCCAAAATGGAGAGATACCTGTTGACCCGATGTTGATTTTAGGGGGAGTCAGACTCCTTAGCTTTGATCAAAAGAGCAAGAACTTCGGAACCGATGCCGCTCTCACGGTCGCCGTTGAGGAGACTCAAGTTTTACGATTGTTAGTTGCAACAACGTACGGCCGTTTAGTGGTGGTCCGTTCACATGTCTGATCTCGAACTCCCGACCGTTATTACTGCCATTGCACATGCGCAAACCGAGGGCTTCATTGCAGGCACGCTCTTTGCCCAAGGCTGGAGCGTTGTCTTTCGTGCAATTGACATCGATTCACTTGAAAGTTATTTGAAGAGTAGCCCTGAGAGCTCACAAGAGGCGATTCTAATCTTTTCGCCAGATCTATCCGGCATCACTCGTTCGCGCTTAGATGCATTAGCGCCAAAAGTTAAGCAGTTGATTGGCTTCTCCGATTCACCGGCCAAAGAGTGTGCACTTGGAGAGCTTCATCTCATCCCGACAAATGCAACTGATCTCATTAGTCTGGTTCGCGGATTTGTTCGAGCACCAATGCTACGCCAGAGTACTCAACTCTCACTTAAGAGCCGTAGAGCACATGTGCTAGCCATAGGTTCGGCTGGTAGTAACACCGGTTGCACAACAGTTGCAATAAATATTGCAATGGAGCTTAGTGTTTTGGAAAAGTCCACACTTCTCATTGATGCAAACTTTCGCGCTCCATCTGTTGCCGCATTGCTGTCGATACGAAATGTAAATAGCGAAGAGGGATGGCGCACTATTGCACCCTTATTATCAATCGCTGAAATTTCGCAAGAACAGGCGATGTCGGTAGATGCATGGATGGATCAGGCGACTGCCTCATTTGATCAGATCATTATTGATTTGGGCTCTATTTCGGGGCTCTCAAACCGCCTCACTGATCGGCGCTGGACATCAACTATGACTACGTGGTCATGCGATCAGGCCAACGAGCTCATGGTTGTTGCGCGTCCTGATGTGCTTGGCCTTCATCGATTAGAACAGGTAAGTTCATTGATCGAAAAAACCTCTATTCGAAGCGCTTTGAGTTTTACTCTCAATATGCGCTCTCAAGGTCGAAAAGGTAGCGATGAAGAGGCAAAGTTTCTTGCCCTCACGACTTCGCTTCGGCCTTTGAACCTTCGAGTAATCGCACGTGACGGGCGCGCTTGCGCCGCCGCTGAGGCTGAGAAATCATCATTAATTGAGATTAATGAGCGCTCGGGGCTGCGCAAAACGATTGCAAAGATAGCTAGTGAGATGATCAGTTAATCTCTAATACCATTGGCGCATGCGCGCATACCTGCCTATAAGCCACGGCGATCTTCAGAAATTTCTTACAGATCAAAGTTATAGCGCTGCACAGGCATTTGCACCAACAAGCGGGTTTGTGAATGAAAATCTTGACTGTGATGAAGAAGAGATTGAGTATCTGCTATCGATTTTGGCTGGAGAGTCAGCGTTAGATCTTCGATCATCGCAAAATGCACCGGGAATTGTTTTGGCCATTGAAGTTGCAGAGGGTCAATGGAGTGAGAGCACTGAGGATTCACTTGTGATATCTGCGCCAATCGCATGGAGCCAAGTCCAGTGTGCGCTCTTGGCACATAAAGATGATGACGAGCTCGTCTGGTTTGCAACGCAAGAAATCGCTCAAGAGTTAGATGGCTGGAAGTAACAATGCCGCAGTTTGAAACTTTAATCCATGGGCGAAGCTCGGTAACTATCGATCAAGCACATCGCCTACGAGAGTTAGTTGCCGATTGGCAGTTACTTTCAGATCTCTCATTTGCCGATCTCATTCTCTGGGTTCCGATAAGAAAAGATGTGAAGTTGTGGCCAACGGGACATGTTGCAGTTGCACACATCAGACCTACAACGGCAGCAACTGTTTTCACTGATGACGTAATAGGCGAAGAGGTTTCGTGGGGGAGTCGAAGTCGGATCGACGAGGCACTTTCAAGCGGTGAGATCATCCGAGATTCAGAGCCTGAAAAAATCGGCGAGATAATGATAAAAGAGGAGACTATTCCAGTCGTCTTTGAGGGTCAGGTTATCGCCGTGATCTCTCGTCATAGAAACTCTGAATTGATGCGATCCCCAGGTGCGCTCGAGCTCAACTATCGTCAAATTGCACACTCGCTATACCTCATGGTTGCGCAGGGTTCATTTCCTTATAAAGATGCAGGCTCTCTTTTTGAGCCAGTACCGCGAGTTGGAGATGGATTAATTCGCCTCGATTTAAACGGTGTCATTTCATTTGCCAGCCCAAATGCGCGATCAGCGTTTAGTCGCATGGGCTGGAAGAGCGAGATAGAAAATAGAAAGCTAGGAGATGTCGCTGAAGCCGTTGTTCAAAACTCTCGCGATGCCCATGAAGAGGGTATTGGTACTCGCTTAAATGGAAAAACCCTTCGAAGAGTAGAGATTGATAATCAAGGCGCAACGATAGATCTACTTGTTCTGCCCTTACTTGCCGGTGATGATCGAATCGGTGCGATCGTCTTACTTCAAAACGTAACCGAGCTACGGCGTCGTGATCGCGAACTCGTGACGAAGGATGTGACAATTCGAGAGATCCATCATCGAGTTAAGAATAATTTACAAACAGTATCGGCACTCCTGCGCTTGCAAGCACGACGTATTGAAGATCCAGGGGCGGCTTCGGCGCTTAATGAGGCAGTACGCCGAATCGCATCAATCGCATTAGTACATGAGACTTTATCTAGCAGCAGTGAAAGCGATGTAGCCTTCGATGCCGTTCTTACAAGTCTGATCTCTCATGCATTAGAGCTCAGTCCACGCATGGGCGAACTTACTATTGTCCGTGATGGCGAATTAGGTTCTCTTGAGTCGCGTCTTGCTACACCTTTGTCATTAGTTGTTACAGAATTAATGCACAATGCGCTAGAACATGGTTTAGCGCAAGAGGGGTCAACTCTTTCAATTAAACTAGCGCGCTATAGCAATGAGTGCGTGATTACGATCATCGATGATGGAGTTGGCTTACCCGAGGATTTTGATTTAGCTACATCATCAAATTTGGGTTTACAGATAGTACGAACATTGACTGAGAATGAGTTAAAAGGCGTATTGAAATTAGCCTCAACGGATTTAGGAACTACCGCCTCACTTCGTTTTCCACTCTAATTTTTAAAAAATAGATTAGAAAGAGCTCTGTTGCTCCTGTAGGCGAGCTCGGTTACGGGCGGCGCGACGCTTGAGGGCACGACGCTCATCTTCAGAGAGTCCACCCCAAACACCAGCATCTTGACCGCTCTCAAGGGCCCATGCCAAGCATGGCTCTTTCACGATGCAGCGGTTACAGACTTTCTTTGCCTCTTCGATTTGGCTTATTGCAGGGCCAGTATTTCCAACTGGGAAAAATAGCTCCGGATCTTCATCGCGGCAGGCCGATCTATGTCGCCAATCCATGTGCGCGCCTCCTCTAGCCCCGTTTCGGCGAGGCCTAATCACTTCTAACTTCGTTGTTGATACGCAAACTCATGGCTGCGCAAGGCGCTAATTCTCTCGCCTTCTGTAGGTATTAACAAGGTTGTACGGGAAAAGATTTCCTCTTTTAAGAGTGATTTATCTCGCGCGTGCCCCCGACAGGAATCGAACCTGCGCACCCGCCTCCGGAGGGCGGTGCTCTATCCCCTGAGCTACGGGGGCCCATGGGTTAACAAAGGCAAGGTTATCAGCGGGTGCACGATAGCTGTGAAACTGTAAGAATTAGGGCTATGAGTTCAATCGCCTACTTTGCAACTGGTTGTTTTTGGGGTGCCGAGCGCCGTTTTTGGCAGATGCCTGGAGTCACCGCGACATCAGTTGGATACATGGGGGGAACCCAGCAGAACCCAACGTATGAAGATGTCTGTACTGGATCTACTGGTCATGCCGAAATGGTGAAAGTTAGCTTTGATGAGTCAAAGATTTCATATCAACGTTTACTAGAAGAGTTTTGGACGATGCATGATCCAACTTCTTTAAATCAACAGGGTGGTGATATCGGAACTCAGTATCGCAGCAGTATTTATACAACGACTCCAGCCCAATATGTCACTGCAGTTTCTTCACGCGATGTGTATCAAGGAGTGCTGAGCGAAAATAATCTAGATGAGATTGCAACTGAGATTATTAGCGCCGATGGTGTCGAGTATTTCTTGGCGGAGGAGTACCATCAAAGATATTTAGAAAAGAATCCAAATGGCTATGACTGTCATTCCAGCACCGGGATTGCATATCCCCAGGAAAGTGCATCGGTATGAGTGAGAAGAATTATCCAGTAAAGATTAATGAAAGCGAGCTCGCGGCAGCTTTGGATCCACTTTCATACGATGTTTTAAGAAATGCAGCCACTGAGCGACCATTTACTGGTGAATATACAGACACAGATAAAGTGGGCGTGTATAAATGTAAAGCTTGTAGCGCCGTCCTATTTAAAAGCGAGACAAAGTTTCATTCAGGCTGTGGGTGGCCATCTTTTTACGCACCTTCGGCCGATGATGCTGTAGATTTAATTGAAGACCGTTCTTTATTTCCAAGAGTTCGAACAGAAGTCCGATGCGCCGCTTGTGGATCTCACTTAGGTCATGTGTTCAAAGGTGAGGGTTACGACGTCCCAACGGACGAGCGTTGGTGCATTAACTCTGTCTCCTTAATTCTTGAGGATATTTAGTAATCCAAGCCGCGTGATTCATGTACGGCTTGGTAGCAATACCAGGCAACTACGCTGCGATAGGGATGCAGTTTTTCGCCCAAAACATCTAGGGTTTTTGCCTGTGTCTCCTCACTATTTTTATGCACAATATCCCAGCCCCTACGAACAGCTAAATCTCCAGTAGGCCAGATATTTAGCCTTCCTAATTGAAAGATCATAAACATTTCAACGGTCCATCGACCGATACCCCAAAGCGAGGTTAGAGCATCGAAAATCTCCTGGTCATCGTGAATCTCATCGATACGATCAATCGGAATACTCTTATCAATAACTGCACCGGCTAGCCCTTTGAGCGTGCGCGCCTTAGCACCAGAGACTCCAATACTTCGTAGATCAGTATCCTCTAACTTGATTAGCTTTCGCGGAGTTATTGTTCCTTTACATGCAAGTTCTAGACGGCCATGAATAGTTTCGGCCGCCTTCGTTGCAAGTTGCTGAGAGATTACAGAACTGACCAGTGATTCGAAATTTGTTTCAGTTTGCGCGCTTCGCCCGATGGTGCACAAAGGGCGACGGGCAATGAGTGGTTCAAATTTCTTATCCAATTTGCTAACTTCATTAACAATTCGCCGCATTTTCTGCGCCGAGTGCAGGCTCATGAATTAGAGAGAGAAGGTTGGATACTCATCCGTGACAAGAATCAATGCATAACCTGCAACACGGTTCCAGTAAGCGATTGTGCCGACGACACCTTCTGCACATTTCTCTGGATAGTTGCCAGTAAAGAGAATGCTAAACCAGGCGTAGATAGTTAAGAAAAATGCATAGATAATGTAGGCAAATCCAACGATATACAGTGGAATCGCTAGGAACCATTTAACAAGTGGAAGCCATTGGTTAAGAAGTTTGGCATCTACTGGTGGAAAATCCACACTAACGATTTCGTTCTCCTCGATTGAAGGATATTCATCGGTCAAGAGCAATAGGTAGGCATCTACTCGAGTCTGAAGCGAGAGTAGCGCCTCATTAAAGGCCAGGAGATAGCTTGGATAAATTTGGCGGAAAACGATTGCAAGAGCCGCAGGAAGGGCTAGGAATCCCACGGCAAAATAGTTCGAATTAGATGAACTCAGATCCGAAGGAGTAAAAGAGGCTACGAAGATCGCCATAGGAACAACGAGAATGATGCGAAAGAACGCGCTCATTCGGTTGCGCTCAGTTAAAGTGACATCAATCTGGGTTTCAATTTGTTGGCTCATAGCCCTAAATTTATCGCTAAATTAATGGATATATTGCCAATTGATCTCATCTACCGTAGTTTTACATGCCTTGCAGGGTCTTTTGCAGGTTTTTGCAGTGATGGACGGTAAAAGGGGCGGCGATGGCTGGAATAAAGGAAGTCGCCGATGAGGCCGGGGTTTCGACTGCAACGGTTTCAAGGGCTCTTCGTGGTCTTCAACATGTCAATGAAGTGACCCGGCAGAAGATTATTGCCGCCGCAGAAAAATTGGATTACCCCTTAACTCGCGCAGATTCTCCGGCTGGACGAACAAATAGCGTCGGCGTAGTTGCGCCCTATATTTCCCGCTGGTATTTCTCGCAAGTCATTAGCGGTGCTGAACAGGCGCTACGTGAGGCAGGCTTAGATCTACTGCTCTATAACTTCAGTGCCATGAAGGGTCGCGAGCGTTTATTTCAACATCAAATGCTTAAGGGTCGCGTAGATGCTTTAATCGTTATCTCACTTCCACCGACCGAGGAAGAGTTTGACTCGATTCTCAGTCTGGGTATTCCGGTCGCCTTAGTCGGAATGGAGCATGCGCAATGTGCGAGTGTAAAAATAGATGATGTAGCAGCTGCTCGTACTGCCACACAACACTTGGTTAACCAAGGGCATAAGAAAATTGGCCTCATGTCTGGTCGCCCCGATGATCCATTTAATTTCAGTGTTCCTCAAGATCGTCGCAAGGGATTTATGCAGGTTTTGGCTGAGAATCAATTGGAATGGTTACCTTCACGTGAAGTGCATGGAGATTTCACGATGCACACGGCTTCGCGTGCTATGGATGATCTCTTGGCACGACCTAATAGGCCAACTGCGATTTTTTGCGAATCCGATGAGATGGCGATGGGGGCGCTACAGGCGCTACGCCGTCATGGGTTAAAAAGTCCGGAGGATATTTCAATCATTGGTATTGACGGACATGAAATGGCTGAATTTTCTGAGCTAACAACAATTGAGCAACCGGTAACATTAATGGGGGAGATGGCGGCTTGGTCGATTATGGAGCGCCTTCGCAAGCCCGATGTCGTTCCACCATCATTGGTACTACCCACAACGTTGGTAGTACGAAATACCACACGCAGATTGCTGCCAAATGAGGCCTAGCCCGCTTTAGTTATAAGCATGGGCAGGGTAGCCTTCCTAAATGCCTGACACTAACGTTCAAACACCTGCGCTTGCTGAACTTCTAACCCACCACTCAGAAAAATGGCGTGGCTTTGATCG
The DNA here is from genome assembly GCA_964203745.1 of Candidatus Planktophila sp. GTDB lineage: Bacteria > Actinomycetota > Actinomycetes > Nanopelagicales > Nanopelagicaceae > Planktophila. The sequence goes on along the minus strand of CAXNOC010000012.1, from coordinate 5,617 downwards.
TGATGTTTTGCCTCTTCCAGTTGCCGAGATGGATTTTCCTATCGCCGAACCTATCCGCAGAGTGCTGCAAGAAATGGTCGCTGCGTCAGATCTTGGATATTTGGGGTTAATTCCAGAGCTTGCAAATGGGTTTGCACAGTTTGCAGCCGAGCAATGGAACTGGAACGTTGATACTTCACAGGTGAAGATCGCCTCCGATGTTGGAGTTGCCGTTGTAGAAGTCTTACGAGTTTTTACAAAACCTGGTGACGCTATTCTCATTAACTCACCCGTTTATCAGAATTTCTATAATTGGATCAATGAAACGGGCCTCACAAAGATTGATCTGCCTTTTACTCGGAGTGATGCCGACAGTGGGACAGGGAATCCTTGGCTGCTAGATCTAGATGCTATTGAGAAAATCTATGCTGCAGGATTAAAGGTGCATTTACTGTGCTCGCCCCACAACCCGCTTGGTCGAGTTTATTCAAAGAGTGAACTTACTCGCATTGCAGATATGGCCAAGAGACACGGCGTGCTGGTCATTAGCGATGAAATTCATGCACCACTGACTTTCAAATCGGCGGAATTTATCCCATTTTTGGCGCTCAATGACACTGCACGCGAAGTAGGCATTGCCGTGACAGCTGCATCCAAGGGCTGGAACATAGCGGGATTAAAGTGCGCAATCATTGTTTCGCAGAATGAATCAATCAAAGCGAAGTTAGAGGAGATGCCAAAGGCAGTTCACTTTCGTGCTTCAATTCTTGGCGCATTCGCATCGGCTGCCGCTTTTGCAGAGGGTGGAATCTGGCTTAACACGGTGATGGGTCAGCTCGATCACAATCGTTTTCTTATCCGTGACTTACTTGCAGCGAAGCTACCAAGGGTTAAATATCACATTCCTGATAATAGTTATTTAGCGTGGCTTGACTTATCAGCACTGGGATTGGGCGAAGATCCATCTCAGATTTTGCTTGAAAAAGGCCGCGTAGCCTTTAACTCTGGCTCTTTGTATGGAGCTCAATGTTCACAGTATGTGCGACTCAACTTTGCTACGAGTCCGGAGATAATTACTGAGGCGATTGAGCGCATCCTTAACACTCTCTAATGAAAGCTTCTGATTGCGACGTAACCATTATTGGCGCTGGCCATAATGGTTTAGTTGCGGCGGCATACCTTGCTCGAGCAGGTAACAGCGTTCGAATTGTGGAGGCTAACGGAGAAATTGGTGGAGCGACCACCAGCGTTCGCGCATTTCCTGGCTTTGATGCTCGAATTTCAAGGTATTCATATCTTGTCTCGCTTTTACCGGATTCAATCATCACCGACTTGGGCCTTAACTTTGAGTGTATTTCCCGAACGGTATCTAGTTATACGCCCTATGAACATTTCGGCGTCAATCAGGGATTATTCGTTTCGCGCCAATGGGATGCAGCGACAGAGGAGTCTTTTACCCTTCTAGATCCAAGCGGAGGTGAAGGTGAGGCGTGGCAGAAATTTTATGGTGAGATTGCGCAGTTCGCAGAGCGTATTGCACCAACGTTACTGAAACCACTAATGACAAGAAGTGAGTTAAAAACCTTAATTGCAATGCCATCGGTTTGGGACTACATGATTGAAAAACCTATTGGCGAAGTTATAACAGCTCGCTTTAAAGAGGATTTAGTTCGTGGAGTTGTATTAACAGATGCGCTTATCGGCACTTTTTCTTCGGCTTTTGAGATTCAAGCAAATATTTGTTTCCTTTATCACCTCATGGGCAACGGCACCGGAGAGTGGAAGGTTCCCAAAGGCGGCATGGGGGCTTTAGTTTCAGAGCTCGAAAGAGTTGTGCGTGATGCCGGAGTGAATATTGAAATTAATAAGCGGGTTATCAAAGTTGAGAGTGATCATGAAGGTGCCACGGTAACGACGGTAGATGGAGAGAGAATCCGCTCTCTGTACGTACTATCAAATGCAGCGCCACAGATACTCGCCAAACTGAGGGGGAAAATAAGCCCTAAGAGCCTGGATGGCTCTCAAATGAAAATTAATATTTTACTCAAACGCTTACCCGAACTTAAATCAGGTGTAGATCCTCGATTGGCCTTTGCTGGAACTTTTCATGCAAATGAAGCTTTTTCGCAGTTTGAAAGCGCATTTGAACAGGCTAATCAGGGCGAGATTCCGGCGATGATGCCGATCGAAATGTACTGTCATACATTGAGCGATTCATCAATTCTGAGCCCCGGGCTTGCAGAGTTGGGTTATCAGACTTTGACGTTATTTGGACTTCACACCCCTGCTGCTCTTTTCGATGAAGATAATGATGTAGTTCGAGAGATAGCATTGAAATCAGCGCTTGCATCACTTAATCACTATCTTGCTGAACCCATTGAGAGTTTAATAGTTGGAATTGAAGTCAAAACCCCACTTGATATTGAAGTCGAAATTGGTCTACCCAGAGGAAACATTTTTCACCAAGATCTGCATTTCCCATTTCGTGAAGCTGGAACCGAACCTAGTTGGGGAGTAGAAACAGATGACCCTCGGATCTTCATCTGTGGCGCCGGCGCTATTCGTGGCGGGGGCGTCAGTGGGGTGCCAGGACATAATGCGGCAATGGCAATCCTGGCTAAGGTTTAGGCTATGGATATGAATCAACATCCCGAAACCAGCGCGATCACAGCCGGCCGCCCAGAAGTTGTTCCTGATGGTGCGCTTAATCCCTCTGTAGTTTTAAGTGCAACATTTCATTCCGATGGACCCATTGGCTACGGTCGATATGGAAATCAAACGTGGAGCGCTCTTGAAGAGGCGATCTCTGCTCTTGAAGGTGGATCAACGTTAGCTTTTTCATCGGGGATGGCGGCGATTAGTGCCGTCTTTTCAATTTTGCCTGTCGGTGCACCTGTTGTTGCATCCAATCAGGGATATAGCGGCGTGATGTCACTTCTTAACTCCTTCCATGAAAGCGGGCGATTAGAGGTTCGTTTTGTTGACATCGTGAATACTCAATCAGTCATCGATGCCATGAAAGGCGCCGCCCTTGTTTGGCTCGAATCACCAACAAATCCATGTCTAGATATTGCAGATCTTGAAGCCTTGATTTCGCAGGCAAAAAAGATGGGAATTGGCGTCGCCGTTGATAATACTTTCGCGACCCCCCTTGTACAAAACCCTTTGGCCATGGGGGCCGATATTGTGATGCACTCAGTTACTAAGTTTCTTTCGGGCCATAGTGATGTACTGATGGGATCTTTATCTACCAATGATCCCGCGTTATTTAAGCGATTGCACGATTCTCGTAGTTTTAATGGCTCTATCCCTGGCCCCTTTGAATCATGGCTGGCCCTTCGCGGGATTAGGACATTCCCCCTTCGATTTAACAAGTCACAGGAGAGCGCAAAAGCTCTCGTCTCCAAACTCTCGGCACACCCAAAAATTACTCGGGTGAGATATCCAGGCTTTGGAGCCATCATCTCTTTCGAAGTAGATGCAACAGCAGAGCTGACTCAAAAGGTCTGTGAGTCCTCAAAATTAATTACCCATGCAACAAGCCTTGGTGGTGTTGAGTCTCTATGGGAGCGCCGTCGCCGATGGCCAATTGAAAGCGTGAGCGTGCCCGAACAGTTGATTCGTCTATCTGTTGGATGCGAGCACGTTGATGATATTTGGAATGACATCGAAAACGCTCTAGCTTCTATATAGAGAAATTCTTCTCAATACAGAGTATTTTTAGCCTATGATAAAAGCGATTCGCCGATTATTTGCCGCAATAACAGTGGCGCTTCTGGCCTTTCGCGCTGTCGGTTCATTCCTGTCTTGGATAGAACATCAGGAGGACACAACGGCAAATGCATGGATAGATGAAGATGAGTATGAAGATGTCTAACGCCGTTTATATTCCGGGACAATGCAATCTTGGAAAAAATGAAATCCGACAACGCCAGATGGTTGGGCTAGTTGGATTATTTTTTTCGTTAAGCTCACTTATCGGTTTGATTGCAGTTGATGCACCACGCGGAGCACGCTTAGGAATTTTTCTTCCACTCATGGTTGCATCCGTTGGATATGTCCAGTCGCGGAGTAAATTCTGTTTAGCATATGGATTTGCTGGAACTTTCAATCTAGGAAAGCTTGGAGACATCTCACGAGTTAGTGACCCAATAGACAGAGTTGCAGACCGTAAGACTGCGCTTAGAATTCTCATGAAATCTTTTCTTTTGGCAGCTATAGCAACTGCAGTGGTTTTCGTACTACCCTTATAGGTATGAAGATTCATATTCATACCCGTAATGCAGATCTAGCCGAAGACTTTAGGGAAATTGTCGAAGAAAAACTCAACTCTATGGAGCGTTTCAGTGTCCAAATTGAACGCGTAGAGGTTGAGGTTCTTCATGAAGCCAACCCTCGCCAAGGGAAAAACTCGCACCGCGTAATCTTGACCTCACATGGTGCCGGTCCGCTCATTAAATCCGAGGCCGCCGAGTTCAATGATGTTGCCGCCTTTGACGCAGCCATTAAAGCCTTTGCATTACAAATTCGAAAGATTCATGAGAAAACAAAAGACTACGATCGCGAAACTTTGCGAAAGCGAAAAAATGTAGTTTAGAGAATCGCACTTCCATCTTTTCGGGTGGCGGTGAGACTGGCAACTGCAGTAATCAATAGACTTGCAATAATCACGCCCAAACTAAATTCCAAGCTAACCTCTGGTATATGAACGCCTGCAATTTTATCAATTCCTATTCCATGGAAGGCCTCCATGATCATCTTTACTCCGATGAAGGCCAAGATAAATGAGAGACCTTTAGATAGAAATATTAAGCGCGAGAGGAGTCCTTCAAGTAAGAAGTAAAGCTGGCGTAGCCCCATTAAGGCAAAGACGTTGGCAGTTGTCACGATATATGGGTCTTTGGTTAAGCCGAAGATTGCGGGGATTGAATCTAACGAGAAGACAAGATTTGTTAGGCCAAGGGCTATTAACGCGATAGAGAAAACACTCATACCGCGCGCTTTAAGCGCAGTAACCGTGCGACCATCTTTGTACTCCTCGTCAGGCTTCTCTCTGGCCAAGGTATAGGCGGTATAGACAAGAAATGCGCCAAAGAGAAAGAAGATGCTGGAGAAGCGTGAGATTAAGGTGGCACCGAGGGGGATTAAAACGCCTCGTATGGCGATTGTGAGCATGATTCCCAGCAACAAAACGAGTTGTTGTCTCTCCTTTTGAACATTGAGCTGAGTCAGCAGAATGACAAATACAAAAATATTATCGACTGAAAGCGCATACTCGGTTAACCAACCAGCAAAGAACTCTTGCTGTCCTGTTTCGCCAGTCCAGTGGGGCATGAGTGCGCCGAATGCGATGGCAGTTCCAATATAAAATACCGTCCATATGGCAGCCTCGCGCATTGAGGTCTCTTTATTGCGACGAAGGATCGCAATTGTTAAGTCGAGGATTATGACCGCAGACAAAACGCCAACCGTAATGAGCCATGTAGTCATAGATTCCATGGTGCGTATTGTGTCAGTTAGTTAAGAATCCATACAGTTGAGCGCGCTGGAACGATGTGCTTTCCATCGCGAGTATCCACATCTCCCGAACTCTGGAGAATTACTTGGCCAGAATAATCGACTTCAAGGTTTTGCTCTG
>CAXNOC010000011.1:0-26352 GCA_964203745.1 Candidatus Planktophila sp. | reverse complement strand
CTAAAAAGTGATGGTAGGTCGCTATAACAGGCGTGAATATATTGATCTGGTGTTGCCCACGTTGTCCCTTCGCAGTGCGAAAACTTTCCAAAGGAGATCAGTGATGCAAAAATCGCAAGAGCAATAGCTACCTTTAATCGCATTGGATTATGGTTTGCGAGTTTGTACGCCGCCCGATGTCATTACAACGGGATCAAGGCCGCCGATATTTGACGGTGCTGGAAAATCCATGACCTCTTGTCCTTTTAGTGCACCCTTCATAAAGGCGGTCCAAATTTTTGCAGGAAAAGTTCCGCCGGTAACAGATGTGAGCCCACCAATTCCATTAAGGGATTCCGATGCGCTATCGCGGAAGAATGCAACGGATGCAGCCAATTGTGGTGTGTAGGCACTAAACCAGGCCGATGCATTTGACTGCGACGTTCCGGTTTTTCCAGCTGCCGGGCGGCCCAACGCTAGAGCGGCAGCTCCTGTACCACCCGTTACAACTGCTTTAAGCGCGTAGGTTAGATCGGCCATGACCTCTTTTGAAAAGACTTCCTGTGTTTCAGGCTTTGCCTCGTATAAGACGCCCTTATTTGGACCGACGACTTGAGTAACTAAATATGGTTTTGATTTTATGCCTTGTGCGGCAAAAGTTGCATAAGCATTTGCCACATCGATGACGTGGGGACTGGCAACTCCGAGGACTACAGAAGGTGTTGGCATCATTGCAACTGACTCTGGAATGCCTGCCCGCCTTGCAACATCTACAACGGCCGTTGGACCAACTTGAATTCCAAGTGGAACAAAGACGGTGTTAATTGAGTGCTTAGTTGCAAATAATAAATCTATTTGGCCCCAGCCCTCGTTGCCATAATTTGAAACCTCATAGGGCTTGCCTGCATCATCGAATACTTGTGGTGAATCACCGTTCCACATTGACGTCAACGGAATTCCCTGTTCAAGAGCTGCAATGATTGCAAAGGGTTTAAATGTTGAACCAGCTAATGCAATTGATTGCGTTGCATCGCTGAGTTGGCGCGCTAGATAATCTCGACCACCATATAAGGCAACGATTTCACCGGTTCCTGGTCGGATTGCAACTAATCCGATACGTAAATTATCTGGAGCCTTTGATGGGTAGAACTTATTAACGGCATCGACCGCCGATTGTTGTGCCTTTTGATCGAGTGTCGTTTTAATAACAAGCCCACCGACTAATAATTGATCCTGACTAAATCCAAGCTTTGCTAACTCTTTTTGTACCGCTTCAATAATGTGCCCCTTTGGACCACTTAACTGTCCAGATGTTGAGCGAGGTGCAACAGTCGGCAGCTTCATCTTTGCTGCATCTTCTTTACTAATCCAACCTGCGTCAATCATGCCATTTTTTACATATTCAAAACGGGCGATCAATCGCGCTTCATTTCCCTCTTTAAATGCTGGATCATATAAACCTGGAGATCGTAATATTGATGCGATCACGGCCGCTTGAGAGTTGGTTAGCTGGTCGACGTTACGATTGAAATACTGTTGCGAGGCGGTCATGACTCCATAAGAACCGCGACCAAAATAGATAGTGTTTAAATAACTTTCGAAGATTTGATCTTTTGATAATTGATTCTCAAGTTTGATTGAGATGACAAGCTCTTTAATCTTTCGTTGAATCGTTCGGCTGGGTGTTAAGAACGCGGTCTTTGCATACTGCTGAGTGATAGTTGAACCACCTTGTATGGATCCGCCCTTTAAGTTATTAATAACTGCACGCGCGATTCCAGTAATACTGAAGGCTCGGTTGGAATAAAATCCACGGTCTTCGGCGGCAAGTACTGCGTGGCGAACATTGAGTGGAATTTTTGCGAGCGGAACGATTTGTCGGTTCTGTGTTCCAACTCGACCAATTTCAGCCCCGTTTGAGTATTGAATGATCGTCGACTGGCTATTGACGTAGGCATTTGCATCTGGGATTTCAACAGTGAAATATGCCAAGGCAAAGAGCACCGCGGCGGCGATAAAGCCAAAGCCACCGAGAAAGACTGTCGTTCTAATGAGGAATTTGCGGAGCATTACTTAAGGCTACCGTGCTGCGTAATCTTCGTCCTCTAAGGTGCGTACTTTGCGGGGCGCCTTGCGTTCGCGCCCGTCCCCTAAGATAAATGAGGCGCATAAGTGGTTCCATAAACAGTCTTTGCAAACCTCCACGATATAAACACGAAACTCACCGAATTCGCTCTCCATCTCGTGGAGCTCCTTCGGGGACTTAATGCGACCTGAGTACTGCCCGAGTTGTTCGCCGAAGGTGTAGCGAAGCTCTACCAGCCCATTCTTTTTACATACTGGGCAGTTGCGAGTGGTTTTTTCGCCATGCCACTTAGCCGCTCGCACTAAATAAGGGTCGGCGTCGCATGCATCGACGGCTCCACGAAAGAGGGCGAGCAGGGTTGCCCTCTTATCAAGTGAATAATCGATGTACGAACGTTGCGACTTCATAGTTGATAAGAATAAACCAACTTCTGCGACTACGCTCTTTCTTATGGGTTTTGTTGATTTACTCAAGCACCCCAGGTTTTCGCGATTACTGGCAATCCGCTGGAGCGGGCAGGTTACCGATGGGATTTTTCAAAGCGCCCTTGCATCCTTTGTGCTCTTTTCTCCCGACCGCCAAGCAAATGCTCTTAGTGCAGCCCTTGCTTTCGCTGTAGTTCTTTTACCCTATTCAATCGTCGGCCCATTTGTCGGAACGGTTTTAGATCGAATTTCGCGCCAGCGGGCCTTATTTTTCTCAAATCTACTTCGTAGTCTCAATTTATTACTTGTTGCCCTTTTGGTTTTTAGTGGCACAACTGGATTGGCCTTAACAATCGTTGTTCTCGTTGCTTTCGGAATCAATCGTTTAATTCTCGCCGCTCTCTCAGCAGGTTTACCTTTGCTCGTAGATTCGAATTCATTAGTGACCGCAAATGCCATGGCAGTTACTGGAGGCTCAGTTCTTGTCGTATTGGGTGGTGGCATCGGTGTGGGTGTACGCGCACTTGTTGATTCACTAGCTATTGCCAATCATGCAGACGCGCTCTTGATATTACTTGCCAGCATTGGTTACCTCATAACAGCTTTACTAACAACCAGACTTAAGAAATCCGAGATTGGCCCGCAAAAACATGAGATTCACGGGGCTAGTTTTTCGCAAGGCCTCAAAGATATGCGCGAGGGTTTTTCTTTTCTTGCAATTCATTCAGATGCTGCGCGCGGAATTCTGGCAACTGCTGTTCATCGCGGTGGATTAACGGCGCTGACATTAACTGCGCTTTTGCTTGAGAGAAATACTTTCAATGATCCGTTACGTCCTGAAGATGGTTTGAGAGGTTTTGGTTTCGCGCTCTCTTTCGCCGGCTTAGGTGTATTTCTTGGTGCCTTCCTCGCACCCTATGGTGTTAGGAAAGTTGGGCGACATCGTTGGATGAGGTTCGCACTTTTTGTAAGTGCTTTCTGCCCTCTCATCTTGGCGGTCTCTCAAACCCAAATCGGATTAATCGCCACAGCGTTTTTGACTTCATTCTTTGGGCAAAATCTTAAAGTTACCAATGATGCTTTAGTGCAATCTAAAATCGATGACTACTTCAGGGGGCGCGTCTTTGCTGTCTATGATGTTGTCGTAAACGCAGCAATTGTTTCGGGTGGGATTATTGCCGCTCTACTACTTCCACCATCAGGCGTTTCTTCGACCGTTCCGCTCTGTGTTAGTGCGGCGTACTTACTAGTTGTTGTGCGATTACTTCGCACCTCTGTTTTTCCACCAGTTAAGTAGCTCAACGGTGGCTTTTTCTTCGCCTATTTGGCCTTGATCTAAACGCAGCTCCATTAGAAAATCCATCGCCGCGCCCACTTCGCGAGATGGTTTCAAATTAAGTAGGGCCATAACTTGAGCACCATCTAAATCTGGTCGAATTTTCGAGAGCTCTTCTTGCTCCATCAAGATGTCGATGCGTGCTTCAAGCGAGTCATATACCCCGGAGAGTCTTGTGGCCTTTGCTTTATTTCGTGTTGTGCAATCGGCGCGAGTCAGAACATGTAGGTGAGTTAATAGGTCACCGGCATCACGAACATACCTGCGAACAGCCGAATCGCTCCATTCGCCATCTCCATAACCATGAAAGCGTAAGTGAAGTGCGGTTAAGGTTTCTACCGCTTCAACTGTGTGGCTATCAAAGCGAAGCTCTTGTAATCGTTTCTTAACTAACCGCGCGCCAACAACTTCATGGTGGTGAAAAGAAACTCCGCCACCATCTATAAAGCTACGTGTCTTAGGTTTTCCTATGTCATGCAAAAGAGCGGCTAAGCGAATAACTAAATTTGGCCCACCGAGGCGCGCCTCTTGCATAATCGCTTGTTCTAAAACTGTGATGGAGTGTTCATAGACATCTTTATGGTGGTGATGCTCATCTACTTCAAGGCGAAGTTTTGGAATCTCAGGAATAAATATTTCAGCTAATCCTGTATCGACGAGAATTGTTATTCCTTTACGGGGATTGGGCGACATAAGAATTTTTGTAAACTCGTCCCTGACGCGCTCGGCGGAGACAATAGCTATTCGCGCAGATAAATCTTTTATCGATGAAACAACATCGGCATCGATCTCAAAATCGAGTTGGCTTGCAAAACGGGCAGCGCGCATCATACGAAGTGGATCATCGTTGAAAGAGTCACATGGTTTTCCTGGTGTACGTAAAATCTTCTTTGCTAGATCTGCTAAACCGTTAAATGGGTCAATAAACTCTGGTGCTTCACCGGTGAGTTCGAGCGCCATTGAGTTAACTGTAAAATCGCGGCGGGCTAAATCTCCGAGAATATCTTTTCCATATTCAACTTCAGGTTTGCGTGAATCGGCATCGTATTCTTCGCTGCGATATGTTGTTACTTCAACCGTTGTATCACCGCGTTTTCCTGCAACAGTTCCAAAGGCAATTCCTGTCTCCCAAACATTTTCTGCCCACGCTTGCAAAATCTTTTTACTCTCTTGCGGAAGTGCATTTGTTGTGAAATCCAAATCATTTCCAAGGCGGCCCAAAATTGCATCTCGTACCGGTCCACCGACCAGAGCTAATTTAAATCCTTTGGCCTTAAATGCCTGTGCGAGTGAGCTGGCAAGAGGTGCCCGTTCAATGAGAGAACGGATCGCTAACTCGCCTGCGGCACCCAATGCACTAGTCACAATAAGTAAGGTTAGAGCAGTACCCTTGCTCCATGATCCCGGCACCTGGTGCGGGCAGCGACGGTATTAAGAAGAAGCGGAAGCGCAAGCGCCCCGCCAATCGCGGCCCCCAAACACAATCTCCATCAACCACCGCTAAGGCGACCAAGCCTGCCGCTAGGAAGATGTACTCAAAGCGCGTTGATGAGGTCAGTGCCGGTGGATTAGTTATCGATTCAAGCGGGACGAAGGGCCTTCTTATTGGACGAATCGATCATAAAGATGCCAGCGGCCTTCGATTGCTGTGGTCACTTCCAAAGGGCCATATCGAAGAAGGGGAAACGCCTGAACAGGCCGCTATTCGCGAAGTCGCCGAGGAAACTGGAATCACATCTGCTATTTCGCGATCGTTAGGTGTGATTGATTTTTGGTTCATGGCCGGCGGAAAGAGAATTCACAAAACCGTTCACCATTTTCTTTTCTCTGAAGTGAGCGGCGAGTTAATGGCTCAAATAAGTGAAGTTGATGAAGTCTCATGGTTTCCATTGGAGGAGATTATTGATCGACTTGCATACCCCGATGAAAAGAAATTAATTGCTCGTAGTGGCGAATTAAAGATATGAAAAAACTTATAAGTATTTCTCTATTGTGCTTTTTCTTAACCGCCCCTTTGCCATCTGCCACTGCAGATACTTCGATTGTTCGTATTACAAGCACCATCCATCAAAACTTTTCAGGTGAGTTTAGAAATGATGAGTTGTCTCAAGAGCTAACGCCTTCGGGGAAATTAGGGCAGTTGGTTTTTGTCCCACTCAGTAGTTCAAAGGTTTGGGTTATCGATCCTGCTCTCATTGACGAGGTTGTTGCGATGACCGGTGATTACAAGTTAGCTACAGAGGCCACACCAATCGGGAAAGAGATCGCTAACTCTTGGTTAATACAGTTAAAGAAAGTTACTGCAGCCAATGACGTTGTAGCGCTGGCATATGGAAACCCAGATGTTGCGATGGCTAAAAACTTGGCCCCTAGTGAATTAAGAATGTATTACACCTACGGAAAGAGCGCTTTAGAAATAGCCATAGGCCGTCCGGTAAGAAGTGAACCCAATGGGAAATGGTCTAAGGGCAGCTCGAAGTTAGATCCTCTGCAACGTAAAGCCTATGGCCAGGCGAGAAAGGATTTAACTCGCCTTTCAAGAGTTGTTACCTCTCCAGAGTTAATGCAGTTGCGTGTTCATTTGGCCCGTCTATTATCTCCAGGACTGAATTCAGATGATCGCGCATATTTTTTATATAACGCTCGCTCTGCAGTAGATACTCAACTTCGCAGATTACGAATTAACCCAGGCAAGTACCAGCTCACTACAGAGAAGACGGTTCTGCCGGTAACAGTGATTAATGATTTTCCAGTTGAGGTTACGGTCAATATAAAGATGTTAGCGATGAACACTCGTATTATTGTCGATAGCTTTACTGAGGTGACGTTAGCCGCCAATTCAAAGCGCCAGCTCGAGCTCGGCGCCTTTGTGATCGCACCAGGGCAGACCATTGTCTTTGCGCAAATGACCGATAGTGAAGGAAATGATGTTGCGGCCCCTGCAGTATTAGCCCTCAACGCCACGGTTATTGACCCACGCCTCACGTGGTTTACGACCGGGGCGGCAATACTTCTCTTATTAGCGGCAATAACCCAAAGTGTGCGCCGAGTGCGAAAGGGACGTCACAATGAAATCTAATGAACTCTTTCGTGCTTCAGGGATCATGGCACTCGGAACGATTATCTCCCGCATTACTGGCTTTATACGCGGAATTCTCATTGTCGCCGTTTTGGGAACCGCGCTCCTGGCAGATACTTACAACGTTGCAAACACAATGCCGAACATTTTGTACAACTTACTTGTTGGCGGAGCGCTTACTGCAATATTTATTCCGCAGTTGGTGCGCTCTTTCGATCACGAAGATGGCGGAGATGGTTTCGCATCGCGTTTAATAACAACGATCTCGCTTATTTTATTAGCACTCGTTGCTATTGGAGTTTATTTTGCACCGGCCTTAGTGCGCTTATACGCCCCTGAGTTTTTTACTCCTGGTTTTGAAACTGAAAAAGAGATTGCGATAGCTTTCACGCGTTACTGCCTGCCGCAGATTTTCTTTCTCGGTCTCTTCACAATGTTAGGTCAAGTCGCCAATGCCCGCGGCTCCTTTGGCCCATTAATGTGGGCACCAATAGCCAACAACATTGTTGGTATCGCACTCTTTGGTAGCTTTTTACTTGTGTCGTCAGATATCACACTCAACACAATAACCTCAACACAGATTCAAATTCTTGGTTGGGGAACAACGTTAAGTGTTGTTGTTCAAGCCCTTGTTCTACTGCCAGTTATTAAAAGATTGGGAATCAAACTACGTCCACAGTGGGGTGTGGCCGGACTTGGTAAGTCTTTTGGTTTAGCTGGCTGGACGCTTCTTTATGTTTTGATTTCACAACTTGGTTATTTAGTAACAGTTAATGTTGCAACAAGTGCAGCGGTACGAAGTGCTCAAGAAGGCATAACTCGTGGTGTTGGGTACACGCCCTATACATACGCTTACTACGTGATGTTGCTGCCATATTCAATCGTCACCATCTCTATTATTACTGCAATCCTGCCGCACATTTCTCGCCTAGCGTTAGCTAAAAATAATGATGAAGTACGAGCGCAACTAATCCGTGCAATAAAGTTAGTTGGTGTAATAACCATTCCAAGCGCCGTTGCCTTTCTATTCTTTGGATCTTTTATTACTGAGGTTATTTTTGTAGGTATTCCTGTAGGCGATGCTCGCTATATCGGTTATGTTCTCTCAGCTTTGAGTTTTGGTCTTGTGGCCTTCTCAATTAACTTGATTTTGATACGTGGATTTAACGCTTTTGAAGATACTCGCACCCAAGTTATCTCCATCTTTATTATCAACCTCATCTCTGTCGGCCTTTCCTATCTATTTCTTCATCTTCTGCAGAATCAATGGGTCACCGTGGGTCTTGGGGCCGCCTTCTCAATCAGTTATCTCGTTGGTCTACTTATTACGCTCTCACTCTTGAAAAAACACACTGGTCCCATCAAGGTGAGGGATTTCCTGGGCCAGCATCTACGTTTAATTGGTGCCTCTGTTGGGGTAATGGCCCCGTTATTCGCGCTTACTCAGTACATCTCATGGGTTGGGGTTGAGCTCTCACCCATCGCCCGCGCCGGAGAGTTACTTGTAGTTATGGTCATGGCCTTTTTTGGTTATTTAGTGGCGGGAAAGGCCGCTGGCGTCGAGGAGATCTCAATGATTGCTCATTTAAGGGACTCGGTGGTCGGGCGCTCCAAGGATGCGGAATAAAGTGGGTGCTGGTGATGTTTCTAAGGAGTGGACGTGAGTGAAGTCAGAGATCTTGTCATTGTGGGTTCTGGACCTGCTGGATATACAGCTGCAATTTACGCATCGCGTGCGCAGTTAAATCCAGTTATCTATGAGGGTTCGGTAACTGCCGGTGGCGCTCTTATGAATACGACCGAGGTTGAAAACTTTCCTGGTTTTGTTGATGCCGTGATGGGTCCTGATTTAATGGACAACATGCGTAAACAGGCAAAACGTTTTGGCGCAGAATTAATCACTGACGATATTGTTGAGATGGATTTACTTGGAGAGATCAAAACCCTTAAAGATGGCTCAGGAAATACTATTAAAGCTAAATCTGTAATTCTTGCAACGGGTTCGGCCTACCGCGAAATCGGATTAGTAAATGAGAAACGTTTATCGGGCCACGGTGTTTCGTGGTGTGCAACGTGCGATGGCTTCTTTTTCCGCGATCAAGTAATCGCAGTTGTTGGCGGGGGAGACTCTGCCGTTGAAGAGGCAACTTTCCTAACTAGATTTGCTAGCAAAGTAGTTTTGATTCACCGTCGTGATTCACTGCGTGCATCAAAGATTATGGCTGAGCGCGCCGCTGCTAATCCGAAGATTGAGTTTCTTTGGAACACCGAAGTAGTAGATGTTCTAGGCGAAGCTAAGGTAACTGGATTGAAGCTTCGCAATACTGTCGATGGTAGCGAAATGGAACGCGATTTCACTGGACTCTTTGTCGCTATTGGCCATGTCCCTCGTAGTGAGCTCATTAGCTCGCAGGTGCTTCTTAACGCAGAGGGTTACGTTGAAGTTGATGGCAGATCAACTCGAACAAATATTCCAGGTGTTTTTGCATGCGGAGATCTCGTCGACCATACATACCGCCAGGCAATCACGGCTGCAGGCTCAGGCTGTCAGGCAGCTCTAGATGCTGAAAAATTTCTATCTCACCACTAAAGTTCACTCATTACGCATAAGAATCTGGAGAATATCGATGGCTACAACGAACGTTACAACGGCAAGTTTTGATGCTGAGGTTTTGAAGAGCAGTATCCCTGTATTGGTGGATGTCTGGGCAGAGTGGTGCGGACCTTGTCGCGCAGTTGGCCCAATTCTCGAAGAGATTTCAGATGAGCATGGTGCCAAACTAAAGATTGTAAAACTCAACACCGATAATGAATCAGCGATCGCGATTCAATATGGAATAACATCAATTCCAGCGATGTACGTATTTGTTAACGGCGAAGTTGTTAAGACGATTGTTGGGGCTCGACCAAAGCCTGCCATGCTTAAAGAGCTTGAAAGTTTCATCGCTTAATTTTTATTAGGTGTTAAACCATGCCGGATTTAAATGAAGATCAGATACGATCTTTTCAACAAAGCCGTGGTTTAACTGTTACTGGACGCATTGACGCAATAACTTCACGCGCGCTCGAAGAGGCTAGATGGAAACTTGGGGATCGATCGCTAAATCTTCAAGAGCCGCCGCTTATGCGTGGGGATGATGTTGGAGCACTACAGTCACGTTTAACAGAGATGGGTTTTGACTGTGGTCGCGTTGATGGGATTTTTGGTGTTAGAACATCTGCTGCGGTAAAAGAGTTTCAACAATCTGCTGGAATAGTCGTTGACGGTAAATGTGGGCCAGAGACAATTATTGGATTACTGCGCTTATCCCGAATAGTTTCAGGTGGGGCGCCATCTGCAATGCGTGAGAGTGCAACGCAAAGAAACCGCGGCCCGGCTCTTGCTAACAAAGTAATTGTTTTAAACCCTGACGGTGATGACGCTCTTGTTTACGATGTCGCCTTACGTACTGAAGGCCGTTTACTAGCACTTGGTGCCTCTGTTTTTGTAACGAGAGGTGTTTCAAATAATCCAACAGAGACTGATCGAATCGCCTTTACTAATCAAAGTGGCGCCGATTTAATGATCTCGCTTCATCTTGATAGTTACAAAAATGAACATGCGCATGGCGCTGCAACTTATTTTTATGGCAGTGACGCACACGGTGTGCACTCGATAGTTGGAGAGCGTTTTGCATCGCTAGTGCAACGGGAAATCTGCGCTCGGACGGATTTAGCTAACTGTCGCACTCATGCGATGGCCTGGGATCTTCTGCGTCTTACTCGAGCCCCTGCAGTTCAGATTGATTTGGGTTATGCATCTAATCCTGGTGATATCGAGCGAATATCCCGACCTGATTTCCGTGATGTTATTGCTGAGGCGCTAGTTATTGCTATTCAACGGCTCTACTTAGCAGCCGATGATGATGCAAAGACTGGAACGCTTCGAATCTCTGATTTACGCAAAGCTGGCATCCGCCGCTAAATAGTGTTCGAGGGCTCCTTGCTCTGTGGCAGACTGGGCCCATGTCGGAGATATCAAAGCGTTTTGCTACGGGCTCACCTCAAAATCTAGAGGAGCGCTTTGCAAGTCGGGCCGCTCATATGAAGCCCAGCGAAATACGCTCCCTTTTTGCCGTCGCCTCCCGCCCAGAGATCGTCTCGTTGGCTGGTGGCATGCCCAACCTTTCAGCCTTTCCAATGCCGATGATGGCCGAGGTTGTTCAAAAACTAGTTTTAACTAATGGCGCTGAGGCGCTGCAGTATGGAAGCGGTCAGGGCCACCCAAAACTGCGCGAACAGATCTGCGAGGTTATGGCCCTAGAGGGAATCCGGGCCAACCCTGATGATGTTTTAGTAACAACTGGCTCACAACAGGCCCTTGATTTAATCTCCCGGATCTTCATCGACCCAGGTGATGTTGTTCTTGCGGAGGCGCCTTCTTATGTTGGAGCCCTCGGAACCTTTCACCAGTACGAGGCCTCTGTAATCCACGTTGAGACCGATGACTCAGGACTCGTACCACAAGGCCTTCGTGATGCAATTGCAAGTGTCAGAGCAGCGGGCCGAAAAATTAAATTCTTATACATGATTCCTAACTACCAAAACCCTTCAGGTGTTTTATTGCCTGCAGAGCGTCGCACAGAGATTCTCACCATCTGTCGCGATGCTGGAATTTTTGTTGTTGAAGATAATCCATATGGACTTCTTGGTTTTGATAAGCCCTCTCCAAATGCGATGCGTGCTGAGGATTCAGAAAATGTTATCTATCTTGGAACTTTTTCGAAAACTATCGCCCCTGGCCTTCGAGTCGGCTGGGCTCTTGTGCCGCCATCGTTAAAAGAAAAGATGGTTATCGCTAGCGAGTCTTCCATTTTATGCCCTTCCAACTTCGCACAGCTAACAATCTCTAGTTATTTGGCTGATCAACCGTGGCGCGATCAAATCGCCTCGTTCTGCGATCTATATAAAGTTCGCCGCGATGCGATGCTTGAATCCCTTGATGAATATTTTCCGGCAGCTGCTAAATGGACTAAGCCTGGCGGCGGTTTTTATGTGTGGGTAACCCTGCCTCCTGAGATTGATACAACTGCATTAATGCCAAAGGCTATTGTCGCCAAGGTTGCATATGTCCCTGGTACTGCTTTTTACGCAGATGGTTTTGGTTCGTGGTCATTACGTCTGTCGTACTGCTACCCAACGCCTGAGCGTATTCGTGATGGCGTTAAAGCTTTAGGTGGAGTAATCAAGAGTGAAATGACGCGACGCGGAAGCGCTCAGCTCTCTTAGTTTTGTATTGCTTTAGTAATTCTCTTTAAATCTTCAAGGCCTGCAAACTCAATCACAATGCTTCCCTTGCTCACTTTTCCTTGGATAGTAACTCTTGTATCCAATGCATCTCCGATGTTTTCGGCTATCTCATTAAACTCTACGATGCTCGAACCGGTTTTTGTTAGCTTCTTTTTACTACTCTTCGTAGGATTTTTAGAAATAATATCTTCTAGCGCTCGTACGCTTAAACCTTCTGTAACAACTCGTTTAGCTAGAGTTTCGATCTGTTGTGCATCGCTTAAACCAAGCAAGGCGCGTGCATGTCCAGCGCTAATCGCTCCTGATGCAACTTTGCCTTGTACTGAAGCTGGAAGATTCATTAAGCGAATCGTGTTTGAGATTAGTGGGCGTGAGCGACCAAGTTTTTGCGCAAGCTCCTCGTGAGTACATGCAAAGTCATTAAGAAGTTGTGAATATGCCGCAGCCTCTTCTAATGCATTTAATTGACTACGGTGAATGTTTTCAATTAACGCTTCGCGAAGAAGTTCGTTATCTGCAGTCTGGCGAATAATTACTGGGATCTTTTTTAAACCTGCAGCCTTAGCGGCGCGATATCGGCGCTCTCCCATAATTAATTCGTATCGGCCATCTGCTATAACTCTCACGACTGGTGGCTGTAAAATACCGATCTCTTTTATCGATGCGATTAATTCATTGAGTGCTTCTGTATCAAAGTTTTTTCGAGGTTGACGTGGATTAGGTGAGATCAGATTAATATCTACCTCATCCGAGGTTGCAACTTCTTGGCCTGCAACCGTTAATGATGTTGGAATTAATACATCAAGGTTTGTTCCGAGTCCCCCACGTCGTGCCATTATGCAATCTCACCTTCGCGTTTGTAATGTATTGAAACAACATTAGAGTCGAACGCCTTTGCGCGTGCGGCCAATTCGCGTGCAACTGACATGTACGCAATTGCGCCCGGTGAAGAGGCGTCGTATGTCATTACAGTTTGTTTGTATCCTGGTGCTTCAGATACACGGACTGCACGTGGGATTGGAATATCTATAAGTTCATTCGGGTAGTGTTTGCGAATTTCGTCGGCCACATCATTTGCTAGACGGGTGCGACCATCAAACATTGTTAAGACAAAGGTTGAAAGTTTTAATTGCGGATTCAGCCGTTTCTTTACGAGTTCAAATGTTTTAAGTAGTTGTGATAAACCCTCAAGGGCGTAGTACTCGCATTGAATTGGAATTAACATCTCTTTAGCTGCAGAGAGTGCGTTGATGGTTAATAAACCTAAACTTGGAGGGCAGTCGATAAAAATGTAATCAAGTGGCTCGCCGCTCTTTGTCCGTACTTCAACCAGCTCTTCAATCGCCTCTTTTAAACGCATTTCGCGGGCGACCATGGGGACTAGCTCGATCTCAGCTTGGGCGAGAGATGTATTAGATGCAACGCATTCAAGGGATGGAAAACCCTTAACTTTTTGCGCGCAACCGGCCATCGTCTCATCGCCCATGAGAACCTCGTAGATTCCAGGGTTTTCTAGGTGTTCTATGCCAAATGCAGTCGACGCGTTTCCTTGGGGATCGAGGTCGATGACTAAAACCCTTAAACCCCCCATTGCCAAGGCCGCTGCAATATTGACAGTTGTGGTGGTTTTGCCTACCCCGCCCTTTTGATTGGCGACGGTGATGACACGAAGGGCCGCTGGCTTATCCATCGCCTCTTTTAGACGGCGAACCCCGACGACGGCCTTTGTTTCACGTGAATCATCCACGGGGACTAGTTAAGCACCTTTGCGAACTTCAATGATGCGTCCAAGCTCAATACCCTCAAGATTTACCTCATGAAGGAGGGATTTAGGGATGGATTTCATCTCCTCTTCGGCGGATTTGCCTTTAATAGCCATCAGCGAGCCCCCAGTTTTGAGAAGGTGCCAGGTTATTTTCTTCAGTTTTTCCAGCGGAGCTACAGCCCGGGCGGTGACGTAATGGGCAGTGGCCCGAACATCTTGGGCCTGTCCCCTAATAACCTCAATATCTAGGCCAATAACAGCCTCTTTTAAAAATTCAACTCTTCGCTCAAGAGGCTCGATGAGAGTTACATGAAGATCTGGTCTGGCTAGTGCGATGACGATGCCCGGTAGACCGGCCCCTGATCCGACGTCAAAGAGGATCGAGCCCTCTTTTAATAGCTGGGTTACGGGTAGACAGTTAAATATATGGCGCTCCCAGATTCGATCGGCCTCACGCGGTCCTATTAATCCACGCTCAATCCCTGGACCTGCCAGGAATTCGGCGTAGCTCTTTATTCGAGCGGGATCTGGAAAGTATCGCTCGATAAGGGTTTCACGTGAAACATCCACCTACGAGCTATAGATAACTACGTAGCGGTTTGGATCTTCGCCGTCAGACTCACTTGTGAGGCCTAACTCTTGGATCGTGTCATGGATAATCTTGCGCTCAAAGGCGTTCATTGGCGGCAATTTGATGGCCTTACCGGTTGATTTAGCCTCTTCCGCCATCTCATTAGCTAACTTCTTTAACTCTACGCGCTTATTGCTGCGAAAGTTGTCAATATCGAGCATTAGGCGGGAGCGATCTCCTGTCGATGTCTGCACAGCTAGGCGGGTCAGCTCTTGGATCGCATCGAGTACCTCTCCATCGCTGCCGACTAAGTGGCGTAGCTTGCCGCCGACGATTGCAAGTGATGCCCGGTCATTTTCAACATCGATATCTATATCGCCATCAAGATCGGCGATATCAAGGAGCGCCTCTAGGTAGTCAGCGGCGATATCGCCCTCCTCCTCTAAGCGGGCAACTCCTTTAACTGGCTTGCCTTCAGTTGTCTCAACAACTTCGGCTGTCTCGAGAACTGCCTCTTCTGGAACCACTGCCTTTGTTTTTGCCATTTTCGCTCTCCCTGTCGGGTTTGGGGTAAATTGATAGGTATTGGGGTGATTTGTCCTAATTAGACAGATACTTACTTATTCTTCTTTTTCTTCTTCTTGGGTTGGTTTCGCTGGCCTTTGAGATCCTCAACTGGCTCTGTGGGCTCTTCGGTGGGAGCCTCAACTGGCCCGCTTTTTTTACTCTTCTTGCGTTGGAGCTCTTCATAGGCCGGAGATCCTGGAGTTGGGTTTCGTTTAATAACGTAGAACTGTTGTCCCCATGTCCAAAGATTTGTTGTGGACCAATAAATTAAAACACCGATAGGAAAGTTAACACCAGAGATTGCAAAGATAACTGGGAATGCATACAACATAATTTTTTGCTGTTGCAACATCATATTGTTGCTTGAATCCATCTTCGGCATACCTTTGAGCATTAACTGTCGCTGAGTGGTAAAGGTTGTTGCAGACATAAATGCAATTAAAATTACCGTCACAATCTTTACTGTCGTGATGTCGGTTCCAAGAAAAGTTTGCGAGATTGGAGCACCGAAGAATTTAGCGTTGGCGGCGCTTATAACGTCGTCTTGGGTTAAGACTCCATGTTTAACAGGGGGGTTTTTACCAATTCCATTGAGGACAGTAAAGAGGGCAAAAAATATTGGGGCTTGGGCAAGAATTGGAAAGCATGAAGCGAGAGGATTTGTTTTGTGTTCTTTGTAGAGCTTCATCATCTCTTCGGATTGTTTCTGGCGATCATCCTTATATTTCTTTTGAATCTCTTTCATGTGGGGCTGCAAGGCGGTTAGTGCGCGCTGGCTTTTGATCTGTTTCACAAAAAGGGGAATTAGAATTATGCGGATTAAAATAACAAGCCCCACGATTGCCAGCGACCAAGAGACTCCACTGTCGGTACCAAAGATTGGTGACAGAAAATCATGAAGCGTGACAATTACCCAAGAAACAGCGATATATAAGGGTTTTAGAATGCTATCCATTATTTAAACTCCAGCCTTTTCTTTAACTGCATAGTCAACGCCACCATGTGACCATGGATTACAACGCAATAAGCGCCATGCGCTCATTGCAACTCCTTTGATACCGTATGTCTCAATCGCACTTACTGCATAACTTGAACATGACGGGTAGTACTTACAGCGGGGAGCAAACATTGGCGAGATCCATTTTTGATAAAACTTAATGGGGGAGGTAATGAGTCTTCTCATTTCTTATCCGCCCTGTTTTTTACTTTTCTTACCAAGTTCTCTACGACCTCGGCTATCTCGGTGGCACAATCTGCCTTCGCTGAGTTATTTAATCCTCGGACAACTAATAAGGAACCTGCTGGAAGGGTTGGGTACGCCTCACGTAAGCAATGCCGGATCTTTCGCGCCAGTCGATGACGAGCAACTGAGCCGCCAACTGCCTTGCTAATTATTAATCCTGCACGGGCAGGTTCAATCGCGGGTGTATTGATGTAGAGGTATCCGACAAAGTTGGTCGATGAGAATCGAATGCCACTCTTTGTTGCGCGGGCAAAATCCCCGCTCTCAGTAAGCCGTGCAGTTTTAGCAAGCACGAATCTGTTGCCTTTTAAATCCTTATGCCGAAAGTCGAGCGCGACCTTTAACACGACGGGCAGCTAGAACGGCGCGACCTGCACGAGTTGCCATACGGGCACGGAAGCCATGCTTTTTGGCGCGACGACGGGTGTTTGGTTGGAAGGTACGTTTTGTCATGTGAAGCTCCTAAGAAGTGTAAAAAACATGTGCGGTCAGAAATACGGGGGAAGCGAGGGTGTAACGGTAGAGGTCTGGGGATAAGCGGGTCAAACTGGCTTTTGAGGGATCTGTAGGGCGGGTGTGCTGTGGATAACTAGTTGCTTTTTTCTCCATTTCGCTCTACTTTTCGACTCCCTCCACAGGTTTTCCTGAGAGAGGGGCTTAAAGGGGCTCAACCTGAGGTTTAGACCACAGGCTGTGGATAACCTTGTGGATAACGGAAAGGTGCTTCGTGGACGTAAAAGAGATCGAGCTCAGCGCCCTGTGGGGTCGGGTTATTGAAGAGGTCGCCATAGATGCACCTCAACACCGCGCCTTTTTGCAACTATCAAAACCCCTTGGCTTACTACATAACAGTGATCAAACGACTTTATTAATTGCTACACCAAATCTTTTCGCTAAAGATGTTCTGGAAAGTCGTCTGCGCACTGCAGTGAGCGATGTTCTATCTCGCGAGCTTGGCGAAAAAACCAATATCGCTGTTACGGTCGATGAGACATTGGAAACTGCAAACACCCCAATGCCTGAAGTTGATATTGATTTCGTAGTTCCTAAAGCTGGAACCGGCAGAGATGAAACACCTCAACAAATTACCCAAGGTGGAGAAGTATCCCAATTAAATCCACGTTACACATTTGAGAAGTTTGTTGTTGGTTCATCAAACCGTTTCGCTCATGCCGCAGCTGTTGCCGTCGCTGAAGCGCCAGCTAAAGCCTATAACCCGTTATTTATTTATGGTGAGTCTGGCTTAGGTAAAACCCATCTCCTGCACGCTATTGGGGCCTACGCTAAAGAGCTATATGGAAATGTTCGCGTGCGTTATGTTTCCTCCGAAGAGTTTACAAACGACTTTATTAATTCAATTCGTGATGATAAAGCCTCTGCCTTCCAGAGGCGCTATCGAGATCTTGATGTGTTGATCGTTGATGACATCCAGTTTTTAGAAAACAAAGAGCGAACACAGGAAGAGTTCTTCCATACCTTTAACACTTTGTATAACGCCAACAAGCAGATCGTTATTTCTAGCGACCGTCCCCCAAAACAGTTAACAACTTTGGAGGATCGTTTACGCAGCCGATTTGAGTGGGGTTTGATTACCGATATTCAACCGCCTGAACTTGAGACGCGCATCGCTATCCTTCGCAAAAAAGCGGCGCAAGATAAATTAAATGCCCCGGATGATGTTCTTGAATATATTGCTAGCAAAATCTCTTCAAATATCCGCGAGCTTGAGGGCGCTTTGATTCGTATCACCGCCTTCGCATCCCTTAACCGCCAAAGTGTGGATTTGTCGTTGGCTGAGATCGTTTTAAAGGATTTGATTCCTAACGAGGGTAACCCTGAGATAACCGGGGCGACGATCATGGCTCAGACGGCCGTCTACTTCTCTCTCACCATCGATGATTTATGTGGCACTTCGCGCTCTCGCGTCTTAGTCAACGCTCGTCAGATCGCTATGTATCTATGCCGGGAGTTAACCGAGCTCTCCCTTCCAAAGATCGGCCAAACATTCGGAGGGCGTGACCACACAACGGTCATGCACGCCGACCGCAAGATCCGTCAACTGATGGCTGAGCGCAGATCGATCTATAACCAGGTCACTGAGCTCACCAACAGGATTAAGCAGCAAGCGAGATAGATGTCCGAAATCTCCCTTTTGATATTACTTGCCCCCAAGGTGTGGATAAGTTGTGGATAAGGGTGGGAGATCTCGTTATTTGTGTGGGTAAGGTTTTAATTATTAAGAATGAGAAGAAAGGGGTTGGTGAGATGGCGGAATCTATCCATAGTTATCTGCGGTTTATCCACAGTTTTTCCCTCTCCACACTCCGCTTTGAACAGGGCTTTTCTCTTTTCTCCACAGATAAAGAGGTTGGCTACTACGACTACCTTTATAAATATAGATCTGGCTATAAAACGAACCTTTCACTAAATTGGGGAGCATTATGAAGTTCACAGTTGAGCAGTCCGCTTTAACCGATGGGGTTAACTGGGTTTCCAGAAGTCTTTCCACCCGCCCAATCAAAACCGAGCTACTCGGAATAGTTATCGACGCTACCGGCGACGAGGTTTATCTATCAGCTTCAGATCTAGAGACGGCCAGCAAGGCGCACTTTCACGCTGAGATAAAAGAGGGCGGGAAGGTATTAGTTCCCGGACGACTACTAGCTGAGATCTCCCGAGCCCTACCCAATAAACCAATCACTTTTTCATTAGAGGGAACCCGCGTCCTTGTTACAAGCGGGAGCGCAAAGTTCACCCTTCCAACACTTTCAGTCGATGAGTATCCAAATCTCCCAGAGTTGCCGGATACAACTGGAGTAATAGCAAGTGATGTTTTTGCAGCTGCCGTTGCCCAAGTTGCAATAGCTGCAGGACGCGATGACTCACTACCAACTCTTACAGGTGTACATATTGAGATAAATGAAGAGAGCGTCACGTTGGCGGCGACCGATAGATATCGCTTAGCTGTTCGCGAGATTCAATGGGATCCCACAACACCAAATGTTTCAACAACTGCGCTCTTACGCGCTCGCACTATCGCCGATGCAGCTAAATCACTAACAGGTACAAAAAACGTCTCACTTTCATTTGCGCCAGCAACCAGCAACGATCGTTTGGCAGGCTTTGCAAGCGGGGGCAAAACAATGACATCGCGCATGCTCGATGGAACATTCCCCCCATACCGACATTTATTACCACAAGAAGTTACAACAACAGCACTTATCGAGGTTGCAACTCTTCTGGATTCAGTCAAACGCGTCGCACTTGTTACCGACAAAACAGTTCCACTACGACTTGATTTCAATAACAACTCACTCTCACTCGAAGCAGGAGCAGGAGAGGAAGCACAAGCGACAGAGGCGATTGAAATACTTTTAACTGGCGAGGCGATCTCTATCGCTTTTAATCCAACTTTCCTTGCCGATGGTTTAACCGCGGTCGGAACAAAATTTGTTCAGATCTCATTTACCGGTCCAAACAAACCAGCGATCTTGATGGGCAAGAGCGATAAAGATGGAGCACTTGTTGAAAACTATCGCTATCTCTTAATGCCAATGCGTTACGCCTCTTAAAAAAAGGTAAAGCATGCGCATAAATAAGTTGGCGTTAACCAACTTCCGCTCGTACCCGTCGCTGGAACTAAACCTGTCTCCCGGGACCACAACATTTATTGGCGATAATGGCTCCGGTAAAACAAATATCGCCGAAGCTTTAATTTATCTCTCCTTCCTTTCATCCCACCGTGTATCTAGCAATGCGCCATTAATTACCTTAGGTTCACAGCAAGCGATTATTCGAGCTGAGATAGAGCGAGACGATCGTGTTTTACAAATTGATTTAGAGATTAATGCGACGAAGGCAAATCGCGCCAGAATTAACGGTAACCCCACACGAAGTCAACGCGAGATTCTAGGCGCCTGCCAAATTGTTTACTTCTCCCCCGAAGATCTTGATTTGGTACGGGGGGAGCCAGGGACACGGCGCGATTTTCTTGACCGTTTATTAATTACCCGAGCCCCGCGGTTAGCAGGTGTGATTTCTGATTATGAAAGAGTGATAAAACAGAGAAACGCCTTACTAAAGACAAGAGCTTCAACCAATGCCCTCGTCCCTTGGAATGAGCAACTCATTAAATTTGGCGCACAGTTAACGGCAGAGCGGATCTCACTTATTGAAGCGTTAAACCCATGGGTGAGTAAAAACTACGCAAATCTTAATGAAATAAAGGCCGCTTCAATTGCCTATAAATGCAGCACTGAAGGCGTAACAAATAATATCGATACAAATATCGAGGTATTAAGCAAACGTTTAGAGGAAGTTGCCTACCAAGAGATTGAACGCGGTGTTTCTTTAATTGGCCCACATAGAGATGACTTACATTTACAACTTGGCGATTTTCCCGCTAAAGGATATGCCAGCCACGGCGAATCTTGGTCGATGGCCATCTCTTTACGTATTGGCTCATTTAACTTACTTAAAAGCGAGGGCACAGAACCAATTTTGATTTTAGATGATGTTTTTGCCGAGCTCGATACATCTAGGCGCAATCAATTGATGGCGGTAACACAACTAGCCGAACAAACGATAATTACCGCCGCTGTAGAAAGTGATCTCCCGAAAGATCTTCTAACGGAAAAGTTTTATGTTACTCCCGGAGTAGTTAAGAAAGGGAAGAGCTAATGGAGAAACGTGATTTAGCTCTAGATCTTTTCAAAACATTTAAAACAAAGGCAATTAGAAAGATAAATAAACCTGCACCAACACAACGCACAGGATCCCCTGGCGACCCCGAACTAATCGGCGAAGTTCTCAGCAATTTAATTTCGGAGCGAGAATGGGATAGTGGATTAGCAGAAGGAAATTTATTTGTAACATGGGCAACTATTGTTGGAGCCGATATCGCTGGACACGCAACACCCATATCAATCTCTGATGGTGTCTTAACAATTCAAGCCTCTTCAACTGCATGGGCAACCCAGTTGACCTTAGTCGCACCTGAATTACTGGCCACAATCCAAAGCGACCCAACGGGTGCCACAATCCAAAAGCTTGTTTTTTTCGGCCCCGCCGGCCCCACCTGGAAAAAAGGGATTAGGACGATCCGTAACGCTAGGGGACCCCGAGACACCTACGGTTGATAGGAACCCCTCAAGTAAGTGCTCAACGTTCGGCTATACCCACATACAAGCCTTTTCTCGGGTATTTCTTCTTAGCTTTTCCCGATAGGATAAACCCCTACAAACAGGAAATTCCCCGTAGAAGCCCCTGTGGGCTTTTTAAGCATTCAGGAGATTGAGGAGCGTGATGGCTGAGAACTCCTATAACGCCAGCTCCATCACCGTTCTTGAAGGCCTAGAGGCGGTACGAAAGCGCCCTGGAATGTATATCGGCTCTACCGGTGAGCGTGGACTCCACCACCTGGTTTATGAGGTCGTTGATAACTCTGTCGATGAGGCGCTCGCGGGTTACTGCACCGAGATCAATATTTCATTGATGGCCGATGGCGGAGTAGAAGTAATAGATAACGGTCGAGGCATCCCAGTTGATATCCACCCCGTTGAAAAAAAGCCAGCACTTGAAGTTGTGCTCACTGTTTTACATGCCGGCGGAAAATTCGGCGACAGCGGCTACTCAGTCTCCGGTGGATTACACGGCGTAGGAATCTCAGTTGTAAACGCTTTAAGTACCGACTTATCTGTTGTTGTACAACGCGATGGAAGTTTTTGGTATCAGGATTACAAGCTCGGGGTTCCAACTGCACCTGTGAAAAAAGGAGATGCGTCAACGGCCTCCGGAACAACTGTTCGCTTTTGGCCATCAAAGGAAATCTTTGAAACGACAGATTTCTCTTTTGAAGTTCTCTCAACACGCCTTCGCGAAATGGCTTTTCTAAATAAGGGTTTAATTTTAACATTGACAGATTTACGAGCAAGTCACGTCGATGAGAAAGGCGAACAGTTAACCGTTCGCTATCAGTATCAAGGTGGAATCTCCGACTTTGTGAAGCACTTGAACTCAACACGAGGCGAGACCCATAAATCAATTATTTCATTTGCCGCCGAAGATAAGAAGAGCAAGATAGCTATCGAAGTTTCAATGCAGTGGAATGCAGGGTTTAGCGAGTCGGTTTACACATTCGCTAATACGATCCACACCCACGAAGGCGGCGCTCACGAAGAGGGCTTTAGAACGGCGCTTACATCGGTAGTAAATAAATTTGGAGAAGAGCAGGGTTATATTAGAAAGAAAGAGGATCGCTTAACCGGCGATGATGTTCGCGAAGGTTTAACAGCGATCGTCTCTCTTAAATTAGTAGATCCTCAGTTTGAGGGCCAAACGAAGACAAAACTCGGTAACACGATCGCAAAGACCTTTACACAAAAAGTTGTCAATGAAGAGTTAACAACATGGTTTGAACAAAACCCAAGTGAAGGCAAAGACATTGTCAGAAAAAGTATCGATGCAGCGGCAGCACGTGTTGCAGCGCGTAAAGCACGTGATTTAAGCCGTAACCGCAAAGGTTTGCTCGAAGGCCGCGGAATGCCTGGAAAGTTAGCTGATTGCCAATGGACAGATCCGGCAAAGTGCGAGTTATATATTGTTGAGGGTGACTCTGCAGGTGGTTCCACAAAAGGCGGACGCGACTCTCGTAACCAAGCAGTACTACCGATCCGAGGCAAGATTCTCAATGTTGAAAAGGCGCGCATTGATCGAGTCTTACAAAACAACGAAGTTCAAGCGTTAATAACTGCATTGGGTACCGGAGTCCACGACGATTTCGATATTGCAAAACTCCGTTACCACAAAATTATTTTGATGGCCGATGCCGATGTGGATGGACAGCACATCCGAACACTCCTACTAACTTTGCTCTTTCGTTTCATGCGCCCACTTATTGAAAACGGTTTTGTCTACTTCGCGCAACCACCGCTATATAAATTAAAGTGGGGCGGGAAAGATCCAGTCGAATACGCATTTAGCGATCGCGAACGCGACGGCATGATTCAAATAGGTTTAGATAACGGCAAGCGCCTACCGAAAGACGATGGAATCCAGCGATTTAAAGGCTTAGGTGAGATGCCCGCAAAAGAGCTATGGGATACGACCATGGATCCAGAGCACCGCGTACTTATTAAAGTCATGCTCGAAGATGCAGCCGCTGCAGACGATCTATTTTCAGTACTAATGGGCGAAGATGTAGAAAAACGTCGTGCATTTATTCAGCGCAACGCTAAAGACGTTAGATTCTTGGATATCTAATGGATGAATTGAACCCAAAGAATTTAGAGTCCTTTGACAAGATCGAGACAGTCGATCTCCAAGTTGAAATGGCGCGTTCATATCTTGATTATGCGATGTCGGTTATTGTCGGTCGCGCCCTACCTGATGTTCGTGATGGATTAAAACCAGTTCACCGCCGTGTTTTGTATGCGATGTATGACGCTGGTTATCGTCCAGATAAGGGTTATTACAAATCCTCTCGCATCGTCGGTGACGTCATGGGTAATTACCACCCACACGGAGACACTGCGATCTACGACTCAGTTGTTCGTCTTGCCCAACACTGGTCACTTCGCTATTTATTAATCGATGGAAACGGCAACTTTGGCTCTCCTGGTAACGATCCAGCAGCTGCGATGCGTTACACCGAGGCGCGTTTATCTCCCATAGCTATGGAGATGATGCGCGATATCGATGAAGATACCGTTAATTTTGTACCTAACTACGATGGGCGATCACAAGAGCCAACAGTTCTTCCATCACGTTTCCCAAATCTCCTTGTTAATGGAAGCGCCGGAATCGCCGTAGGAATGGCTACGAATATCCCCCCACACAATTTACGTGAAATAGGCGAAGCCGTTGTTTACACGCTTGAACACCCAGAGTTGAAACAAGATGAACTTCTCAACCAACTACTTAAAATAGTTAAAGGCCCAGATTTCCCAACAAAGGCTTTAATTGTTGGTCGCGGCGGCATTGAAGACGCCTATCGCACAGGTCGTGGTTCGATCACAATGCGCGCCGTCGTACAGGTTGAAGAGATAAATAAGCGAACCTGTTTAGTTATTAGCGAATTACCATATCAAGTTAACCCAGATAATTTAGCTCTTAAGATCGCAGAGCTAGTTAAAGATGGAAAGATTAAAGGCATCGCCGATGTTCGCGATGAAGGCAATGAGCGTTTAGGTCAGCGCCTAGTAGTTGTTTTACAAAATAGCGCGATTCCTAAAGTAATTCTTAACAACTTATATAAGCACACACAGTTACAGGATACGTTCGGTGCCAACATGTTGGCACTTGTAGACGGTGTTCCGCGCACACTTCGCCTAGATGAATTTATTCGCTATTACATCGAACACCAAGTTGAAGTAATTGTTCGACGCACTAAATTCCGTTTAGCTGAAAAAGAGCGACGCGCACATATCTTGCAAGGCTATTTAAAGGCGCTAGATGCACTTGATGCTGTTATCGCTTTAATCCGCGCATCAACCACTCCAGAAGAGGCGCGCACTGGGTTGATGAAGTTACTCGATGTTGATGAGATTCAAGCTAATGCAATCTTGGATATGCAGCTTCGTCGTATCGCCGCCCTTGAGCGACAGAAGATTAATGACGAGTACGACTCGTTGATGTCTGACATTGTCGAGCTCAATACGATCCTGGCAAGTGAAGAAAAACAGCGTGAAATAGTCAAAATTGAGCTTATTGAGTTAGTTACAAAGTATGGCGATGATCGACGTACACAAATTGTGGCAAGTGAAGGCGACTTTAGTGCCGAGGATTTAATCCCCGATCAAGATGTCGTTGTAACAATTACTCGTGGCGGTTATTCAAAACGCACCATGGCAGATCTCTATCGATCTCAACGCCGTGGCGGTCGTGGAGTTAAGGGCGCGGCGCTCAAAGAAGATGACGTTGTTGATCACTTCTTTGTTGCATCCACCCACGATTGGTTATTGTTCTTTACTAACCAAGGTCGCGTTTACCGCTCTAAAGTTCACGAGCTACCGGACGCCGGTCGCGATGCGCGCGGACAACATGTTGCAAACCTTATGGCCTTTAAACCTGAAGAAAAAATTGCACAAGTGTTATCGCTTAAGGATTACACCATCTCGCCATTCTTAGTACTTGCGACAAAAGGTGGCCTAGTTAAGAAGACTCCTCTTGTTGAGTTTGACTCTCCCCGCACTGGCGGCTTAATTGCGATCTCATTAAAGCCCGGTGATGAAGTCGTTAGCGCCTCTCTTATCAATACCGAGGATGAGCTTTTATTGGTTTCAACAAAGGGAATGTCGCTTCGATTTACAGCAGATGATGAATCACTTCGCCCAATGGGCCGATCAACCAGCGGTGTAATCGGAATGAAGTTCCGAACCGGGGATTCACTCTTAACAATGGCACGCATCGATAGCGAATTAGCGGCGCACTCTTTTGTTTTCACTGCAACCGATGGTGGCTTTGGTAAAAAGACTCCAATCGATGAGTATCGACTTCAGGGCCGCGGAGGCATTGGCATTAAAGCGGCCAAGATTGATGAGAACTCACGCGGATCATTAGTCAGCGCCCTTGTCTTACGCGACGAGGATGAGGTTTTAGCAATTACATCGGCAGGAACAGTCATGCGAACACCAGCTGCAGAGGTTCGCCAAACAGGCCGAGATTCAATGGGTGTGCGTTTGGTCAACCTCGATGAGGGCGTTGCCTTGGTATCAGTGACAAAAAACAGCGAAGATGAGATTTCTCCGAAAACTTAGTATGGTTCGCACCTGCAGTTGTAGGGCCTAACTCTCCTGTTTTGGGAGTTAGCGAAGTTCAAGGTAACCTTGCGCTTCTGCATTAAAGAGTGATCTTTCATGCGGGCCTATAGCTCAGCCTGGTTAGAGCGCTTCCCTGATAAGGAAGAGGTCGATGGTTCGAGTCCATCTAGGCCCACCCGTTCTAATACGGGGACCTAGCTCAATTGGTAGAGCACCGCCTTTGCAAGGCGGGGGTTAGGGGTTCGATTCCCCTG
>CAXNOC010000010.1:0-27359 GCA_964203745.1 Candidatus Planktophila sp. | reverse complement strand
CCGAAGTATTTGGACGCAATTTAAATGGTTCGCTCAAAGACAATACTTCGTGGTTTGCCTCATACGCTCCTAGCAATAGCCCTCGCTATGCAGTTGTCATGATGGTCAGTCAAGGTGGATTTGGTGCATCAACTTCAGGAGTTGGTGTTAGGAAAATCTACGAAACTTTGTTTGGGGTAAAAGGAAATAAAGTTATACCTGGAGCTGCCATATTCCCTGCTGGAAAGCCACCCACTAAACTTCCTAAGATTTCCCCTGCAACTAAGCCAAAGGTGGCGCCATGAGTCAGATATCTGCGCGTCAACGCCTCTATCGCCGTAGCCGATCCTCAATTTTCCATGGCTTTGATCCCGTACTAACTATTGCAGTTTCGCTCCTACTCATCATTGGCACCTTGTTGGTCTATGCCGCAACGCGCGATTGGTATGCGCGCAATGGATTAGATCCGCAGTATTACCTAAAGCGCCACGTAATTAACATTTCAATAGGTGTGTTACTTGCCTATGGCACAACAGTTATTGACTATCGATTGCTGCGCGCATACACCCCAATTTTCTGGGGCTTAGGAGTTTTGGGGCTGGTAATAGTTTTAATTCCGGGCCTTGGCAGCACCGTCAATGGTGCCCGTGCCTGGATAGCGCTCCCTGGCGGTTTTCAAATTCAGCCGGCTGAGTTGGCCAAGATTGCAATAATAATTGGAATGTCGATGTTGCTATCAGAGCGCACGCATGACAGCGATGAACCAACGTCACGCGATGTGCTGCAGGCGTTAGTTGTTGCAGCTATTCCAGTCCTGCTAATTATTTTGCAACCCGATATGGGGACGGTCTTTATTATTAGCGCCTCAGTTGTCACCATCATCGCAGTCTCAGGTGCACCTTCACGATGGGTGGCAGGGCTTTTGATTGTTGCAGTTTTAGGAGCAGTCGTTGCTACTAAGACGGGCGTGATTAGCGAGTACCAACTCAATCGTTTGCAAACATTTGTCGATCCCACTGCAGATACACAAGGTGCGGGCTATCAACTGCGTCAAGCACGTATTACGGTTGGCTCTGGCGGATTAATCGGTACTGGATTATTTAAGGGACCGCAAACAAATGGTCGATTTGTGCCAGAGCAGCAGACCGACTTCATCTTTACCGTTGCAGGAGAGGAGCTTGGCTTCTTAGGTAGTGGATTAATTATTTTTCTCTACCTTCTGATATTAATGCGGGCTTTTTCAATCGCTCGAAGAACTAGCGATCCCTTTGGTCGATTAATGACGACAGGTGTTATCGCCTGGTTTTCCTTTCAAATCTTTGAAAATATCGGAATGACGCTAGGGCTTATGCCAATGACAGGTGTGCCACTTCCATTCATCTCATATGGTGGCTCTTCCATGTTTGCGACTTTGATCGGTTTTGGCCTCTTGCAGAACGTTCATGCGCGCTCAAGGGGCTAAATTCGGGGGATGAAGTAGGTAATTTCGCCCTCCTCTGCCATACTTGGGCCAACAGTTCAGCGCGGCTCGCGAATCCTTCGCGGCAAAAGCCCAGCGCGGACAGGTAAGAAAAAACCTAAACGGGGATTTTTTTAACATTAGAGCGTTTTTAACAGACGCATAGAGGATTTGGTGCCATGGCGATTGAGCCTAAAACACCGCGCAAGCGTGCGGTCAAGAAAGCATCTGCTAAGGCAGAGGCAAGCGTTACTGAGGTAACGAGCGATGAAGTAAAAAAGCCGGTTCGCAAGAAGGCAGCGGCCGTTCCAGTTCCAATTTTCCAAGCAGCACCTGATGAGCCCATCGCAAAGACGGCTCGCAAGAAGGTTGCAGCGGCTCCACAAGCTCAGGTGGAAAAGAGCGAAGCCCCAGCAGCGGCCGCAAGTGAGAACTCTGAGGATCAAGAAAACCGTAACCGCCGTCGCCGTCGTGGTGGGCGCGGGCGTCGCAAGCCTGGCAGTGATGTCGTTGCAAGCGATGAGGAGAGTACTGAAAGCTCAGAGGAATCTGCAGAAGGTTCAACACATCGCCGCCGCCGCCGTCGCGTAGCTGGCAGCGAAGGTGTCACTCCGGGTGAGAGCGTTGCAGAAGATGGCGTTGTTACAGTTGTTAAGGTCCGAGAAGTCCGCGAACGTCCCGTCCGTCCTGCGCGCACAGAGCGCGCCGAGCGAACAGAGCGACGTGGTGGGCGCAGTGCGCGCACAGAGCGTAACGACCGTGGCGGCCGCACTGAATATCGCGAGCCATATCGCAAGCGCGGAACGATTATTACCGATGGCGAATTCTTAGCTCGCCGTGAAAACGTTGATCGCGAGATGCTTGTTCGACAGATTGCCGATCGCACGCAGATCGCAGTTATCGAAGATGGCGTCATGGTTGAGCATTACGTCAACCGTAATAGCAACGTCTCATACGTTGGAAACGTTTACCTAGGTCGCGTACAGAATGTGCTTCCATCTATGGAGGCGGCATTCGTCGATATTGGTAAGGGCCGTAACGCAGTTCTATATGCCGGTGAAGTTAACTGGGATGCTGCCGGAATTTCAGAGTCGCAGCCACGCAAGATTGAAACTGTTTTAAAGAGCGGACAAAGCGTTCTTGTTCAAGTAACTAAGGATCCAATTGGCCAAAAGGGCGCTCGCCTTACTAGCCAAATTTCATTGCCAGGGCGCTATGTCGTCTATGTTCCAGGCGGCGGAATGTCAGGTATCTCAAAGCGACTTCCAGAGTCAGAGCGCACACGCCTAAAGGCGATTCTAAAGAATCTCATTCCTGAAACCGCTGGAGTCATTGTTCGTACCGCTGCAGAAGGCGTGAGCGAAGAGGATCTAACCAGTGATGTAGCCCGTCTTAAAGCACAGTGGGATGACATCTATGCAAAGAGTGAGAATCCAAACTTCCATCCACCTGCCGCTCTTTACCAAGAGCCAGATCTTGCTGTCCGTGTTATTCGCGATATCTTCAATGAGGATTTCCGCAAGTTAACTGTTCAGGGATCTAGCGCGTGGGATGAAGTTACAAATTATCTCGGCTTCATTGCACCTGAGCTCACTACTAAGATTGAAAAATACACGGGCACTGGTGATTTATTCTCCGACTTCCGTGTTGAAGAGCAGTTAGCTAAAGCATTTGATCGCAAGGTTTATTTACCATCAGGTGGATCTCTTGTTATCGATCGCACAGAAGCGATGATCGTTATCGACGTTAACACCGGTAAGTTCATCGGCAAGGGCGGAAACCTTGAAGAGACTGTTACTAAAAACAACCTCGAGGCCGCTGAAGAGATTGCACGCCAGCTACGTCTTCGCGACTTAGGTGGAATCGTTGTTATCGACTTCATCGATATGATTCTTGAATCAAACCGCGAAATGGTTCTGCGTCGTTTAGTTGAATCACTCGGCCGCGATCGCACGAAGCATCAGGTTGCCGAAGTTACATCTCTTGGTCTTGTTCAGATGACGCGCAAGCGTGTTGGACAGGGTCTCATCGAAGCCTTCTCAACTACATGTGATGCATGTAGCGGACGCGGAATTCATATCCATATGGAGCCAGTCAAGATGAAGGCGCCAATGCCACAACTCGATGTTCCATCATCTCGTCATGAAGATGCCGATGAGAAAGATGCCACCGAGCACGAGTTCCATGAATCACTTAACGCCGATGCAGTAGTTGATGCACCGGCCAAGATTGAGCCTGAAAAGACCGAAGTAAAGGCTGGGGGGCGTAAACGCCGCCGGGCCTCATCCTCAGGCATCATTACCGCTTGATTTAAGCCCTGATTTGAGCCTTAGCGCTCGAGCGGGTAACCTTTACCCTTCACTAACTACAAGAGTCCGGAGTACCACAGCGTGGCAAATATCAAGTCTCAGATCAAGCGCATTAAGACCAACGAGAAGGCACGCCTTCGTAATAAGTCTGTGAGCTCATCTATCAAGACCGCTGTCCGCAAGTTCCGCGACGCAGTAACTGGTGGCGATGCCGCTGCAATCACAACTGAGCTTCGCAGCGCTTCACAGGCACTCGATGTTGCAGTTCAAAAAGGTGTTCTTCATAAGAACTCTGCAGCCAACAAGAAGTCATCGATGGCTAAGGCTGCTGCCAAAGCCGGCGCACGTTAATTCTTCTAACACCTTAAAGCGAGGCTAGGTTCATGCCTGCAATTTCACTTGCCAAGGCGCCGCAACCAGCATCAACTGATCCGGCGCAGATACGTAACTTCTGCATAATCGCTCACATTGACCATGGTAAATCAACTCTTGCCGATCGCATGTTGGGAATTACAGAAGTAGTCGACCCTCGCAATATGCGCGCGCAGTATTTAGATCGCATGGATATCGAACGCGAGCGTGGAATCACAATTAAGTCTCAGGCCGTACGTCTGCCATGGCGCAGCGGTGTTGATGGCGGCGAATACATCCTGAACATGATCGATACGCCTGGTCACGTCGACTTTACCTATGAAGTCTCTCGCTCACTTGCAGCCTGCGAAGGCGCAGTTCTATTAGTTGATTGCGCACAAGGTATTGAAGCCCAAACTTTAGCTAACCTGTATTTAGCGATGGAAAACAATCTCACGATTATTCCTGTCCTTAATAAAATTGATCTACCTAATGCTCAACCAGAAAAATTTGCAGCAGAGCTAGCAAAGCTCATTGGCTGTGAACCCGAGGATTGTTTGCGTGTCTCAGGTAAAACTGGTGATGGGGTTAAAGAATTACTTGATGAGATTGTTAAACAGATTCCTGCACCTAAAGGCGACCCAAAAGCGCCAGCGCGCGCCTTAATCTTCGACTCGGTCTATGACAGTTACCGCGGCGTTGTTACTTACGTGCGCGTCATCGATGGTCATTTAACTCCGGGAGAACAGATTCAAATGTTCTCAACCGGTGTTCGCCATGAGGCACTTGAAGTCGGCGTAATATCCCCAGAACCCGTTGCCTCTAAAGGTCTAGGTGTTGGCGAAGTAGGTTACTTAATTACCGGCGTAAAAGATGTTCGCCAATCACGTGTAGGTGACACGATCACAACGTATAACAACCCTACAAAGGTTGCTCTAGCTGGATACAAAGATCCAAAACCTATGGTCTTCTCTGGGCTATTCCCAATTGATGGCGCCGATTTTCCTGCACTGCGTGAGGCGCTCGATAAGTTGCAGTTAAATGATGCGGCCCTTGTCTACGAACCCGAGAGCTCGGCCGCCCTTGGCTTTGGTTTTCGTTGTGGCTTCTTAGGTCTACTACACATGGAAATCGTACGTGAGCGCTTAGAGCGCGAACATAAATTAAATCTAATCTCGACCGCTCCAAACGTTGTTTACAACGTGACAATGGATGATGGCAAAGAAGTTCGCGTAACTAATCCATCGGAGTTCCCAGATGGCAAAGTCGCAGTTGTAAAAGAACCAATCGTTAAATCTACGATTCTTGCACCTTCTGAGTTCATCGGAACTATCATGGAGCTTTGCCAAGAGCGACGCGGAGTCCTACTTGGAATGGATTACATCTCTGAAGATCGTGTTGAAATTCGCTATGACTTACCTCTGGCTGAAATCGTCTTTGACTTCTTTGATCAACTGAAATCTCGCACTAAGGGTTATGCCTCCCTTGATTATGAGGAAAAGGGCGATGCCGAAGGCAACTTAGTGAAGGTCGATATCTTGCTCCAAGGCGAGGCCGTTGATGCATTTAGTGCAATCGTGCACCGCGATAAGGCCTATGCGTACGGCGTCATGATGACTGGAAAACTTCGCCAACTGATTCCTCGCCAACAGTTTGATGTTCCAATCCAAGCCGCGATCGGCTCTCGAATTATTGCCCGCGAAAGTATCAGCGCAATCCGTAAAGATGTTTTAGCTAAGTGTTACGGCGGCGATATTTCGCGTAAGCGCAAACTCCTTGAGAAGCAAAAAGAGGGTAAGAAGCGCATGAAGATGGTGGGCCGCGTTGAGGTTCCACAAGAGGCCTTCGTGGCAGCCCTTGCAACTGATGCCGATATCGAAAAGGTGAAAGCTGCTCGAAAGCTCTAACTATGGCGCTCTCGTTCTATGTTCACATCCCGTATTGCATTAAGCGATGCGGGTACTGCGACTTCAATACCTATACGCCGAACGAGCTCCAAGATGGCGCAACGCTAGAAATCGTCAGTAATGACTACATCGATGCCGTTTTGAAAGAGCTCGATGCCGCCCCTACCAATCAAGTCCCAACGATTTTCTTCGGGGGAGGGACTCCGTCTCTGCTGCCTGCCGATGATTTAGGCCGAGTTATAACCGCGATCAAAGCGCGCAATGGCTTAACTCCAGATTGCGAAATAACTCTTGAAGCCAATCCAGACTCTGTCACGGCCGAAAAACTTAATCGTTATATCGAGGTTGGCTTTAACCGAATCTCTTTTGGAATGCAGTCAGCCAAGCCGCACGTTTTAGCTGTGCTCGATCGCACGCATAATCCCGACAATGTTAAAAAAGCCGTGGACATGGCACGTGCTGCGGGTTTTGAGAGCATTAGCGTTGACCTTATCTATGGAACACCAGGCGAATCACTCGATGATTGGCGCGATACTGTAACAACGGCTTTGTCTCTAGACATTGACCACATCAGCGCCTACGCATTAATTGTAGAAAGCGGAACAAAGCTAGCGGCACAGATAAAGCGTGGAGACTTAACGATGCCCGATGATGATTTGATGGCCGATATGTATTTACTTGTCGATCAACTCTGCCAAGCTAAAGGCTTGTCATGGTATGAACTCTCTAACTGGTCTAAGCCAGGGCACGAGTGCAGACACAATATTGCCTATTGGGAGAATAAGAACTGGTGGGGTCTTGGACCGGGTGCGCATTCTCATATCGATGGAAAACGCTTCTGGAATGTAAAACATCCGACTGCGTATAAGCAGAAGTTGTTTTCATCAGAATCACCTATCGCCGATAGCGAAGAGTTGACGTCAGATCAGATTGCAGTTGAATCGATCATGTTAGGGATTCGAATGCGTGAGGGCTTAGAGATTGCTGCGCTATCTGGCGCTCAAATTGATCGTTTAGCTAACTATGCCGAGAGCGCATACGTAGAAATCATGGATAATCGCGTTGTATTAACCCCTACTGGGCGCTTGATTGCTGATCGAATCGTGCGCGAAATAACTATCTAGTATCCTTGCCCAACTATGTCATCCCGCCGCCTTGAAATCCTTCGTGCAATTGTCGACGAATACGTTGCCACGCAAGAACCTGTCGGCTCAAAATCGATCGCCGATCGCCACGGGTTAGGTATCTCCCCGGCCACAATTCGCAATGAGATGGCAGTCTTAGAAGAAGAGGGACTGATAACTCACCCTCATACAAGTGCAGGTCGTATCCCAACAGATCGCGGGTACCGGGTATTTGTAGATAAGTTAGCTGAAGTTAAACCTCTATCCGGCGCTGAGCGTCGAGCGATCGAAACCTTCTTAGAAGGTGCCCTTGATTTAGATGATGTTGTTATGCGCACGGTGCGATTACTCGCCGATGTCACTAAGCAGGTAGCAGTAGTTCAGTATCCATCAATGGTGAAGTCCCGAGTACGGCATATTGAATTAGTCTCACTTACTCCTGCACGCTTAATGATGGTGCTGATAACCGATGCCGGGCGAATCGAACAACGCGTGATTGAGTTATCGCAGGATGTCTCTGAGAACTTCTTACATACTTTACGTGCTCAGTTGAATACGGCCATGATGGGTCACCAACTACCAGAGGTAGCCGATCGAATTAGCGGAATTCTTGAAAGTTATACTTTGCGTGATCGAAAAGACATCGCAATTGTTATGTCAGCGGTAATTGAAATGGCAATGGAACGCCCTGAAGAAAAGATCGTCTTAGCTGGCACTGCGAACTTAGCAAGATTCCATGAGGATTTCTCAACAACGATGCACCCAGTGCTTGAAGCTCTTGAAGAGCAAGTTGTTCTGTTAAGACTCTTAGGGGATACAAGTGCCAACGTTAAGGTCCGTATCGGAACCGAGCAGGCAGATATTAATCTTCGTACAACCTCACTAGTTGCAGTTGGCTATGGCACCGACGATGTGCCACTCGGTGCACTTGGAATTATTGGACCTACACGCATGGATTACGCAGGATCGATGGCAGCTGTATCCGCAGTTGCTCGCTATGTTGGACGATTTATTAACGAGGGTGCATAAGTGGCAGATCATTACCAAACGCTAGGTGTAGCACGTGATGCATCGGCAGATGAGATTAAACGTGCTTATCGTAAATTAGCGCGCGAACTTCATCCAGATGTTAACCCGGACCCAGAGGTTCAAGATAAGTTCAAAGAGATTACCGCCTCCTATGAAACATTGAGCGATCCTAAAAAACGCCAGAACTACGACATGGGCGGCAGCAATTTTGGGGGAGCAAACTTTGGTGGCGGCTTTAGCGACATTATGGATGCCTTCTTTGGTGGCGGCGGATCCCGCGGGCCACGCCCACGCATGCGCGCAGGACAAGACTCACTAATTCGCATTGAAGTTGATCTGCACGAAGCTTGCTTCGGTACAGAGCGCGACATTAGTGTTGAGAGTGCAGTTGTGTGCCCAAAGTGCACAGGAAGTGGCTGTGTTGATGGTGGCCAACCAACGATTTGTAATGTTTGTAAGGGCCGAGGCGAAACTCAGCAAGTAGTTCGCTCAGTTATCGGTCAAGTAATGACTTCACGTCCATGCGGACCATGTTCTGGCTATGGAAGCGTGATCGCAAATCCATGTCGTGAATGCGCAGGAGAAGGTCGCGTACGTGCACGTCAAGATATACATGTGAAGATTCCAGCTGGTGTTGAAACCGGCAACCGCATTCAACTCTCTGGTCGTGGTGAGGTTGGACATGGCGGAGGGCCAGCAGGTGATGTCTATGTAGAAATCGTAGAGGCCGAACATGACTACTTAATTCGCGACCGCGATACTTTGCACATGTCGCTCTCTGTTTCGATGAGCGCCGCGGCAATTGGTACAACGGTAAGCGTTGAGGCATTGGATGGTCCAGTTGATGTTCATGTTAAAGCGGGCACGCAGAGCGGTGCACCGATAGTTGTTAAGGGCAAGGGAATGACTCGTCTTCGCCATGGTGGACGTGGTGATCTCATCGTTCATATTGAAGTTGCAACCCCTACAAAGCTCAGCCGCGAAGAGGAAGAGCTATTGAAGAAATTTGCAGAGCTACGCGGCGAAAAGGCCGGAGATGCTCATCTTAAGAGCCACGACGGTGGAATCTTTTCCAAGATTAAGGGAGCGTTCACAAAATAATGTTGACACTTTTCTTCGTCGATGATTTGCCAACTCGTATAGGTCAGATTTACGAGTTCGACAATGAAGATGCCCAGCATGCACTACGTGTTCTACGAATGGGTGCAGGCGAAATATTTATGCTTTCCGATGGCACCGGAGCATGGAGCCATGTCAAAGCCTTTGCAATAAAGAAGAAATCGATGGAGGTCGAAGTCCTTGCCACTGGTTTTCAAGAGGCGCTTCCAACGACGATAACGGTTGTACAGGCGCTTCCAAAAGGAGATCGCGCAAAAGAGGCGATTGAACTTTTAACCGAGGCTGGTGTTGATCGAATTGTTCCGTGGGCAGCTGCGCGCAGTATCGGTAAGGCCTCAGATAAGTTTACAATAACGGCTCGTGAGGCGAGTAAGCAGTCACGGAGATTACGTATCCCTGAGGTTACCGATATTGCAACGACTGAGCAGATTTGTGAAGCGATAAAGCTCAGTGATCTCGCTATTGCTTTTCATGAAAGCACCGAGACAAAATTAAGTGAGTGCGTCTCATCCCATAATGTTGCCCACCTTTTAATCATTATTGGGCCTGAGGGCGGTTTAACCTCAACTGAACTCGATGCTTTTAAAGAAGCCGGTGCAAAAGTTGCTCTGATGGGCCGACCAATTCTGCGCTCGGCACATGCTGGAATTGCTGCAGTCGCAGCACTTTCTGCGCTTCTAAAGGTATGGTAATTGCGTGGCCTTAGATACTAACTGTCTCTTTTGTAAAATAATCACTGGAGATATTCCCGCCGACATCGTTTTCCGAAATGAGAATGTCGTTGCATTCAATGACATTGCCCCGCAGGCACCTACACATGTCTTGATAGTTCCAACAATTCACGTTGAAAATGCTGGGGCGCTTGCTGCACTCTCACCGACAATAACCGCCGACCTCTTTACCGCCGCCGTTCAGATCGCCGCCGAAAGAGGGTTAACTGGCTACAGAAATGTATTTAATACTGGCGCTGAGGCGGGACAGAGCGTTTTTCACGCCCATTTACATCTTCTGGGCGGCCGTTCGCTGGCATGGCCACCCGGTTAAAGATAGATTTAGCACTACATGGAGCGCACACTGATTACCGTACCAATAGCCATTCCGATGGTCGCACTTATCGGTCCGCACGATGAGAATTTACGTACCATCGAGGCGGCATTTCCTTCAGTCAACATTACTGTTCGAGGAAATGAAATTACTTTGCGCGGTCCGCATCTAGAATGCACAAACCTTGAAAATCTCTTCGCCGAACTTATGGTCGTTATTAGATCCGGAAATCATTTAAACGTAGATGCCGTGAACCGCTCAATTGCAATGCTGGAGCACATACCTGTTGACCACCCCGCAGAGGTCTTATCGCTCAATATTTTGAGTAATCGTGGCCGTACGATTCGCCCGAAGACTGCCAATCAAAAGCGTTACGTCGATGCGATCGAAGATCACACCATAACCTTTGGAATCGGTCCGGCCGGCACAGGAAAGACGTATTTAGCGATGGCGATGGCGATTTCTGCGCTGCAGAGCAAAAGCGTTAATCGAATTATTTTAACTCGCCCAGCAGTAGAGGCCGGCGAACATTTAGGTTTCTTGCCAGGTACATTAAGTGAAAAGATCGATCCTTACTTGCGACCTTTATTTGACGCTCTTCACGACATGATAGATATCGAAACAGTTCCACGTTTAATGCAGTCAGGTGTTATCGAGGTTGCACCTCTTGCTTACATGCGTGGGCGCTCACTTAATGATGCTTTTATTATCTTGGATGAGGCTCAGAACACAACTCCGGAGCAGATGAAGATGTTCTTAACGCGCTTGGGCTTTGGTTCGAAGATGGTAATTACTGGCGATGTCACACAGATAGATCTGCCCAACGGACAACACTCGGGCCTAAGGGTAGTTCGCGATATTTTAGGTGATATCGATGACATCGCCTTTCTTGAATTAACCGCCGAAGATGTTGTACGACACCGATTAATCGGTGACATCGTTGAAGCCTATGACAGCTTTGATGAGCAGCGCCAATCACTTCGTCCGATTCGACAATAAATGGCAATCGAAATAACCAATACTTCAGGGCAGTTAGTTCCAAGTAACGAGCTAACATCCCTCATTACCTTCGCCATGGCTGCGCTCAAACTCAATCCTGAGTGTGATTTAAATGTCGGTTTCATCGATGATGAATATATGACTGAGCTACATATTAAGTGGATGGATGAGCCGGGTAGTACAGATGTTCTCTCCTTCCCAATGGACATGCCGGAAAACGAGGCAGACATTGTCACTCTTGGCGACATCATGATCAGTCCAGTATTTTCCGAAGTTCAGGCAAAGAGCGCAGGTCATTCAAGCGAGCACGAGATATTTATATTGGCAATTCACGGCCTATTGCACATTATTGGTTACGACCATGCCGACCCAGCCGAAGAGCGCGTGATGTTTGCCCTGCAAGAAGAAATAGTAGAAAACTGGAAGAAAACACAATGAGTCCAATTGCAATTATCAGC
The DNA here is from genome assembly GCA_964203745.1 of Candidatus Planktophila sp. Lineage (GTDB taxonomy): Bacteria > Actinomycetota > Actinomycetes > Nanopelagicales > Nanopelagicaceae > Planktophila. The sequence continues at coordinate 15,581 of CAXNOC010000010.1, read as the reverse complement.
ATCATCGCACTCCTAGCTTTTGCCGGCTTTCTTGCCGCAAGCGAGTCGGCGCTGACTTCGATTTCACGAATTGTCGTTGAAGAGTTAGAGGGCAAGCGCGGAGGGGCGTTACTGCGCAAGTACAGCGCCCAGCCAGCGCGATATTTAAATGTGATTTTACTTGTTCGCAAACTCTGCGAGCTAACTGCCACAGTATTGCTCGCATCGATCCTGCTCCGTAACTACCCATCGGCGCAAGCGATGGCATTGACGGTTGCAATTATGGTTGTTCTCTCTTACGTAGTAGTTGGCGTTGGACCGCGTACTTTAGGCAAGCAACAGCCCCATAAATACGCCCGCTATGGAATTATCGTTGCCTACGGATTAGCGATTATTTTGGGACCAGTAACAAAACTTCTTATTACCGTTGGAAATGCAATCACTCCAGGAAAGGGTTTCCGCTCGGGACCATTTACATCTGAGGCCGAGCTGAGAGACCTTGTGGATCAGGCCCACGAACGTGGCCTTGTTGAGTCCGATGAACACGAGATGATTCACTCAGTCTTTGAACTCGGAGACACATTAGTGCGAGAGTTAATGGTCCCTCGAACCGAGATGGTCTGGATTGAAAAAGATAAGTCTCTGCGTCAAGGACTCTCCCTTGCGCTACGTTCAGGTTTCTCCAGAATTCCAGTAATTGGAACTGGCCCAGATAACATCATCGGGATTGTTTATGTGAAGGATTTAGCAAAGCGGGCACTAGATCATCACGACGCTGAACAGAGTGAGAATATTGAACAACATATGCGCCCGGCAAATTTTATCCCTGAGATTAAGATGGCAGACGAGCTTTTAAAAGAGATGCAGCGCGATCAAATTCACCTTGCAGTAGTCGTTGATGAGTATGGCGGCACCGCAGGAATTATTACGATTGAAGATATTATCGAGGAAATTGTCGGCGAAATTGAAGATGAGTTCGATGATGGCGAAGACCACTTCACGTGGTTATCGCCGGATAAGGCACGCGCAAATGCCACACTTCATATCGAAGATTTAGCTGATGAGTTGAAAATCGTCATTAGCGATTCTGATTTTGAGGATGTCGACACTATTGGTGGACTTATGGCACAAAAACTCGGTCGAGTCCCAATCGCAGGCAGCACAATCTCACTCAATGGCTGGTCGATTACATCTGAGCGCCCCCTTGGTCGCCGTCGCAGAATTAGCAGTGTTTTAATTGAGCGTTTAGAGGCAGAGATTGAGGACCACGAGTAAGCGATAGAATCGCCCAATGCGTATTGTTCGATTTTCTCCAGGTCCAGATGCCAATCTTGGTACCGATCCTCTTTTTGGCGTTTTAGAAGATGATGGCCTTATCCATGTCATCACGGGGGATCCAATCTATTCAGGAATTCAAAAAACCGCAGCGATCATAGCCCTCAACAAAGTGCGCTTGTTAGCTCCTGTTATTCCTCGCTCTAAAGTTGTATGTATTGGCAAGAACTATGCAGATCACGCCGCCGAGATGGGAGGCGTTGTCCCTGAAGAGCCAATTATTTTCCTTAAACCAAACACTTCTGTAATCGGACCAAATGACACCATCGTCTGGCCCGATATGTCCGAGCGTGTTGATCATGAATCCGAACTAGCGATTGTGATTGGTCGCTTATGCAAGGATGTTCCTGTTGAGCGCGTAAATGATGTAATTTTTGGATACACAATCGCCAATGATGTTACTGCGCGCGATCTTCAGAAGAAAGATGGGCAGTGGACCCGTGCCAAAGGCTTCGATACTTTCTGTCCGATTGGACCATGGATCGATACTGATTTCATTCCTGGCACACAGAAAATTACCGCCACCGTCAATGGAGAAATCAAGCAGTCTGCACATTTGAGCGACATGATCTTTAAAGTGCCCGAGATTATTAACTTTGTCTCGCGTGTTATGACACTTCTTCCAGGAGATGTTATTTTGACCGGAACACCTGCAGGCATTGGGCCGATGGTCGCTGGAGGCACTGCAACCATGAGTATTGAAGGTCTAGGCGAACTAACTAACAAAGTGAGCAGAAATTGAGCACAACGGTCGGAAAAAAAGTAAAGGTTCGCTTTGCACCATCACCAACTGGAGATCTCCATGTTGGCAATATTCGTACCGCTCTCTTTGATTGGGCATATGCCCGTCACACGGGAGGAAGCTTTCTCTTTCGCATCGAGGATACTGATACAACACGTGTAACCGATGAGTACATCAATGCAGCCATCGATACTTTGAAATGGCTTGGACTTAATTGGGATGAGGGTCCTGAAGTTGGTGGGGAGAACGGACCATACTTACAATCGCAGCGTTTAGATATTTATACGCACTGGGCGGCGAAATTTATTGAGCAGAAAGATGCTTACTACTGTTACTGCACACCTGCAGAGTTAGAGGCCGTTCGTGAAGCTCAGCGAGCTTCAAATCAGGCACCGGGATATAACGGTCACTGCCGTGATTTAACAGCCGATCAAATCGCCGAATATAAGGCTGAGGGACGTGGAGCGGTAGTTCGAATGCGTATGCCAGATGGCGGAACTACCTTTACCGATCTAATCCGTGGTGAAATGGCATTTGATCATAAGTTCGTTCCAGATTTTGTTTTAGCACGAGCCGACGGTTCACCTTTATATACATTGGCCGTTGCCGTTGATGATGTTTTAATGAAGGTAACCCATATTTTGCGCGGAGAGGATTTACTTTCTTCAACACCACGCCAGATTCGTGTTTATCAAGCCATGGGTTTGAAAGAAGAGGATTACCCGGTTTTTGCTCACCTTCCATTTGTCATGGGAGCCGATAACGCCAAATTATCTAAGCGCAACGGTGAAGTATCTATTGCCTGGTATCGCGACAAGGGCTTTTTACCTGAGGCGATCTGTAACTATTTAGCCTTACTTGGATGGTCACCAGGTGATGATCGCGAAGATCTGACAATGAAAGAGTTATGCGAACTATTCACAGTTGAAAAGGTAAATAGCTCACCAGCTAAGTTCGATATGAAGAAGCTTGAAGCAATAAATGGCGACAAGATTCGCGCCCTCACAATCGATCAATTTTTGGACTGGGCGCTTCCATTTCTGATTAAGGCTAAGACCATAACCGGCACTCCCGATGAGATAGATCTCGTCAAGCGAGCCTTACCCATTATTCAAGAGCGCATCATAATGTTTAGTGAAATTCCCGCGATGCTTGCATTTTTATTTGTTAAGGATTTCGCCATCGAATCCGAGAGCGTCGCAAAAGTCACTGACTCTGGTGCGAAGGAGGTTCTCAAGCGCTCACTCAAAGAGCTAGAGCCAATAAGCGATTGGACGCATACAGCGATAGAGGCCGCACTTCGAAGCTCATTGATCGATGAGATGGGATTAAAACCCCGTATAGCATTTACGGCACTTCGTATTGCAACTACTGGTGGCACGATTTCACCGCCACTCTTTGAATCAATGGAATTACTAGGCAAAGAGGCGGCTTTAGCCAGAATCTCGGCGGCGTTGACTCTCTAATCGATACGGTATTCTTACCGCTTGAAGTATTGGGGTATGGGGTAATTGGCAGCCCTGCTGATTCTGGTTCAGTAAGTCTAGGTTCGAGTCCTGGTACCCCAGCGCAGTACAGTTCTACAACGCTCTACAATTAAATAAGTATGTTTTGTCCTAGTTAAAAAAGATTTACAGGCACGGCCCCGTCGTCTAGCGGCCTAGGACTCTGGCTTCTCAAGTCAGCTACGAGGGTTCGAATCCCTTCGGGGCTACGTATGGTTTCTTTGTTGAAGGTCCTTCCGGCCTTCATGGCAACTGCCTTCTTATTAGCGTTAGTGCCAGGTCAAACCGTTGCAATGATGTTGCGCCAAGCAATTGTCGGTGGAACTAAGACTGCTTATACGACTTTGATCGGAACCAGTAGCGCACTTATTTTTTGGGGCGCAGCATCGGCGATTGGTCTATCGCAAATCTTCGCTAGATCACAGGCGGCTTATACGGCTCTAAAATTTGCAGGCGTTGCATTTCTGACTTTCCTAGCGCTGCAAACTCTGTGGACATTGCGAAAAGAGTTTGGAAAATTCGATTATGAGGGAAGTGCAAAGACTGGGTTAGGGCCGGCATTTCGCCTAGGCCTAATTACTAATCTGACTAATGTGAAAGCAGCCGTTTTTGCCGTCGCTTTTATTCCAGCATTTGTTCCAGTGGATTTCAATTTAGGGTGGGGAATATTCACTCTCTCAATCGTGCAATCTCTAGTTTCAGCATCGTGGTACGCATTCCTTATCAGTATTATCGGCAGGGCTACCACTACATTGGCTAAACCTAAAGTGCGCCGTGCGCTAACCGCCTTTTCTGCAGTTGGAATTCTCTTTCTTGCCGCAACTCTGTTGCTTACCTCACCGCGGTAGTTGCAGGATGATGGCGTAGAATAAGTACATGCGAGTTATTAATTCAGAGCAACTTAAGTCGATTCTCGCAAATCTACCGAGTAATCCACGGATAATCGCATCCGGTAATTTTTCTGCACCTAGAACCTTACTTAGAATCGCCGATGAAGTAATCCCAGAGTTTAGATTGCACATGCTCAACGCCCATGGCGATATTCCAAATCGCGATGGCATTACATATGAAACCGCCTTTGTTGGTCCAGCGATGCGCAACCATCCTCGACTTGATTACATCCCATCACGCCTTTCATTGTTGCCAGTTTTGATTCGCAACTTTTATCGTCCCGATGTTGTCTTTCTTCATACATCTACGCAGCGCTTTGACACCCTAAGCCTTGGAACAGAAGTTAATATTTTGCCGAGATCGATCGAAACCGCTCGCGCCCACGGCGGCCTAGTAATAGCGCAGTCAAACAAGCAGATGCCTTATACATACGGCGATGCCCAGATTTATGACAGCGAAATAGATTATTTGGTCGAAGTCGATGAGCCATTACAAGAAAAACCTGCAGTGCCCATTACCGATATTCAAGCTCAGATTGGAAGCCGAATTGCGAGTTTGATTGAAGATAACTCAACGCTTCAGTTAGGAATTGGGGGAGTACCAGATGCTGTTTTGATGGCTCTTAAAGATCGAAAAGGGCTACGTATCTGGACAGAGATGTTTTCCGATGGCGTCCTTGAGTTAAGTAGGGCCGGCACGCTAGATGAAGAGATTCTCATTACCGCATCCTTTGTTTTCGGAAGCAATGAGTTGTACCAATGGTTGGATCTAAACAAAAAAGTGCGGATGCTAAGAACCGAGCGCACCAATGACCCTTCACAAATTGCGCGCCAGGCAAAGATGGCCTCTATCAATAGCGCCTTAGAGGTGGATTTATTTGACCAAGCAAACGCAAGTCACGTACGAGGAAAAATCTATAGCGGCTTCGGTGGCTCTACCGATTTCATAGTCGGCGCGCTCCATAGTCGTGGCGGTCAATCATTTGTAGCCCTGCCCTCTTGGCACCCAAAGGCAGATGTCTCCACGATTGTGCCGAGATTACAAAGCAATGTCACGCACTTTCAGCACTCATATGTTGTCACCGAACAAGGCGTAGCTGCCTGCTTTGGACATTCACAGAACGATCAAGCGATAAATATTATTCACAACGCCGCACATCCAAGTGTTCGAGAAGAGCTAATTTCAAAAGCAGGCGAATTCGGTCTTATTTAACCTGCCAACTCAAGGGGCCACTCATCGATGGGTGATTGGCTCAGTGGAAGCACCTTCCCATCCTTAGTAGTAATAGAAATGAAAGTTAGCGCCTGCTTCCCATCAATTGTCTTGGCTCTATTTACCGTAATCTGAACTTCGGCATAGTGCAGTTTTCCAGCATCACAGCTTGGCTCGCAGTCATTAATTTGATAGACGCCTTCACCTGCTGCACCTTTGGCGCTCCATGAGAGCCAGGTAATCTTGTCGATTCCTACGCTCGTATCGCCGCAAAACTTAAGCATTGCCACCGGTTTGTAATCTAGGATCCCGCAGTTCGTAATATAAACCTGAGTTGTGACCGCTCGATTAACAAATGTATATCCGCCGAAGCTCAAACCCACAATTGTGGCAAGGGCAACTATCCACCCTTTGGAGTTTCGCAGTTGTTTAAAGTTCATCTGCCCACCGAAGCAATGGAGGGGCACCGACTAACATATTTTCGGCAATCCATTTCGCGCCATCTAAGTTATCGCCTTCTGCGCTGACAAACTGTGCAAGTGGTAACTCTAAGGCGATAGCGGCTTGAATAGCTTTAACGTAATTACTATTTCTCGACGGTCCACCTTGAATTGCAATCTCAAGTGCGCCATCCCTTGCACCGCCTGCTCCTATCCACGTTGCAATGACAGTTTTCGCTAGTAAATTTGCACCCTCGTTGCGGATGCTCACTGCAGTTGCTACTCCGCTATCGGCTGCATCTAAAAGTGTTTGTGCCGATGAAATTGCAAGCGTGGCGGCATCGCTACCGTTCTTAGACTCGAGTTCATCAAAAGCGGCGATCTGAGATTTAAATGCTGCAATCATGTCGATATCGTTATTGCGCCCTTGACTTGCCGCTAAGGCCTTTGTGATTCCTAACTTTCCAAGCCAAAATCCGCTGCCCTCATCACCGAAGGTGCTACCAAGACCATCACGATGTGCAAATACTCCGTCGCGACCGCCAACGGAAACAACACCTCCACCGATTGATAAAACAACACCGTTTCGTCCATGAAGTGCTCCTATAAATCCAGCTAGACCATCGTCGATCAGAGCCGTCTTTGTTGCACCAAAGAATTCATTGCAGAGTGCTCCATATGCTTGCGGGTCAGGCACGATTCCATTGAAACCAGTGCATGAGAGGGAGACAACGTCAGCTGATAATTTCTCAACAGATTCAAAGAGTGATCGAAGTGCAATAAGTGGATTCTCGCCCGCTAACTTACCTCTAGTGGTATTTATCGAAATATCACCCATACGAATGCGGCTCCCAGATTGACCTAAATCGACTGAGAGCACCATAGACGTCAGAATAGTTTAAATTCATGTGGGAAGATAGGAACATGAAGCAATTTGGATCGGTAATGTCCTCAGAGATCGCAGAGACTCCTGCCGTCTTTTCTAAGATTTTAAGTGATTTAGCGGGCTTTGATTCAGTCAAAAATATTCTCAATACAGAGAAGATTCAATCGGTATTAATTTTGGCACGTGGCACCTCAGATAATGCCGCGCATTACTTAAAGTACTTAATTGAAACCCAGATCGGTCTACCTGTTGGGCTTACTTCACCCTCATCGGTCACCGTCTATAACTCTGAGCTCAAATATGCCAACACCTTAGTTATTGCTATCAGTCAGAGTGGTCAGTCACCAGATTTAGTTCACTTTGCAACGGCTGCACGAGCTGCAGATGCATATTTAATCGCTATCACTAATGATGCCGAATCGCCCTTGGCCACGATTGCCCACCACCATTTTCCCCTTCATGCCGGTCCGGAGTATGCAGTTGCTGCGACAAAGTCATATAACGCACAGTTGTTGATTTCATATCTTCTTGTAGCGTCCTGGACTAATAAAACCGTCAACTCAGCGCAGATAATTAGTGAGGCGACACGAATTGGCACGATTAGTAATTTGGTAACTGCCGCGGTACAGCAAACGGATCGAGATCATGAGATTGTGATTCTGGGTCGTGGCTTTGCATATCCCAATGCCAGAGAGGCAGCGCTTAAGATTCAAGAGACCTGCAAAGTTTCAGTGCAGGGTCTATCAACGGCCGATTATCTTCACGGTCCAATCTCTGCATTAACTGCGCAGACTCAAGTCTTTATTATTGCGCCGAACCATATGCCCTCTGAGTCAATTCTCGAAGCTACGACAAAAATCCGCACAACTTCGCATCGAATATTTTGGATCGGAAGTGGCGGAGCTCCGACTGACGATGATGTCGTAATCCCCGGTTCACTGTGTGATGATGAGATTACTTCAACGTTAGTGGATGCAATGGTTCTGCAACGCTTTGCAATGGAGTTTGCTGTGGCATCAGGCTTTGATCCAGATGCACCTGAAGGATTGTCGAAAGTTACACTTACCCACTAACCAATAAGTTCGCGGTTACGCTTTATTTCGCGATCATGTTTGCACGGGCGATCTAAGTGTGAGTCATAACAGGCATCACACAGCAAAACCAATTGGTGACACTCGGCCTTTTGGCAGTTCCTAAACTCTTTGGTCGGAGCGTTGCAATGAGCACACTCGCCAATCAATTTAGTGTGGTCGCTGAAATCGATGGTTAAACGATCATCAAATGTATAAAGGGATCCCTCCCATAGACCGTCATCGCCGAAGGCGTTGCCGTAGCGGACGATGCCGCCTTTGACTTGATAAACCTCTTTGAAACCACGGTTTTTCATTACGACAGACAAGATCTCACAGCGAATGCCACCAGTGCAGTAAGTCACGATGGGCTTATCTTTCATGTGGTCATACTTGCCACTTTCGATCTCTTTAACAAAGTCATGCGAGGTCGTGATATCGGGAACTACTGCATTTTTAAATTTACCAATTTTTGCTTCAAAAGCATTACGGCCATCGAAGAAGAAGACATCATCTCCACGATCTTCAACCAATTTATTGACTTCCTCAGGGCGAAGATGAATCCCACCTCCAATGACGCCATTTTCATCGACTTTGATCTCGCCAGGATTACCAAAGGCTACTAACTCATCTTTTACTTTAATTTTTAACTTTGGGAAATCATTGCCGGTGCCTTCAGACCATTTGAAATCTATCTTTTTAAAACCTGGGTATTGGCGAGTGTTTTTGATGTACTTTTTGACATCATCCATGTTGCCACCGAGCGTGCCGTTAATTCCATGGGGGGAGATGAGAATGCGCCCTTTTATATTGAGTGATTCGCAGAGTGTCTTTTGCCATAATTTAACGGCCTCTGGATCTGAAATTGGGGCGAATCCATAGTAAAGAATTACTTTATTAAAATTCATTCTCGTTAGATCCGTTCTGCCAATATCAATGGCGTCAGTTCATGAGCAGCAAACTCTTGGGGCCATGTTGGATTAGGGCGTCCATAACCTTGGGCAATCACAAATGAGGCGCGCTCTGCTGGAGTATCTCCACCATGTCCACCTTCGACTCGATGGCCATGATCGGTAGTAATTACAACTAACCACGGTTCATCTGCAGATGCGCGAGCCTTAACTGCGGCAATCATGCTGGCAACGTAGGCATCGATTTTCGTAATTGCAGCTTTATATTCGGGGCCGATTGAATCAAAAATATGACCGGCCTCATCAACACCGCAGAAATAAACAAATGAAACATCAGGGCCCTTGTTTTCAATGGCATATATGGCTGCCTCATGAACTTCCGCATCGATAACGTCGTATCCATATGTTTCGCCATCGCGCGCAATTACACGATGTTGAAAGGCCAATTGTTGTTCGCGACGCTCGTGAATGACTGGGCCATGGCCAACAGGATCAACTAAGGCTGGCCAACCAGCTGCAGCAAAAGTCGTTGTCGTTTGATCGTTGTAAAAGGCACGAGATAGTAAATCCGGGCGATGATGTAACTTATGCCCAATGAAGGAGTTATCGCTCACGCCATGCTCCTCGTGAGTTGAACCCGTCAAGAGCGTTGACCAGCCAGGTCCTGAGAAAGTGGGCGCCGGCATAGTTATGGTTGTGAAAAAACCGCTCGATTTTAATTCAGTAATCGTTGGGGAGGCTTCAAGGGCCATCGCAAGATTGAGACCATCGATTCCAATGAGGAGAATTTTGCTTTTCACTTAAGCAATTGCCTTAGATATTGCAGCGGTGTGCAGAGGTGATGAACCGCAGCATGAGCCAACAATATTGACTCCCATTTCCTTCATCTTCGCTGCATACTTTGCCATTTCCGCTGGCGTTCCATCATAAATAAACTCATCACCTTGAAGCTTTGGTAGCCCAGCATTTGATTGAGTAATAATGAAAACACCTTCAGGGCGTGCATTTACCATCTCTTGGGCAATGACGGCCATTTCATCTGTACCACGGCCGCAGTTAGCGCCAATAATTCGAACTCCGAGACCAGCTAAATGCGTCACTGCATTACCAGGCTTAACGCCCATCATCGTGCGAAGGTTTGTATCAAAACTCATTGTTGCAATAATCGGCATTCCAGGTGCTACTTCCTTGGCGGCATTGACTGCAGCTTCGACCTCACCTAAGTCAGACATAGTCTCGATAAGAATTGCATCGACTCCACCGGCGACTAATCCACGAATCTGCTCTGCGAAGAGTGCTTGACCGCTCTCTAGAGTCATCGTGCCCATTGGCTCCATTAAATCTCCGGAAGGCCCAATATCTCCCATAACAAAACATCCAGGATGGCGATCGGCGACTTTGCGCGCAATTTCTGCACCGGCCTTATTAAGTTCGAAGACGCGATCCTCTAGACCATGCATTGCAAGGCGCCCATGCGTTCCACCGAAAGTATTAGTTGTAATAAATTGTGCACCGGCTGCGGCGTAGGCCTCGAGCACTGCATCGATGTCAGCTGCTCTTTCAACGTTCCAGAGTTCGGGGGCGCCACCATCGGTGAGTCCGCGATCTTGCAACATTGTTCCCATGGCTCCATCAGATGCGAGAGTTGCTTTTTCAAGTGCTTCATAGATGGCTGACATTTATTTTTCTCCCATAGATTTGATTAACGCTTCGAGTTTTTCAACGCTTAATTCATTTTCAAGTTCAGCGGCGATACGTGGTGCTAAAACATCAGGCGAATCGGTAGCTTCAACCCATGGATCACGATTCCAACCTGATGTGTATGCATCTGCATCGATTTCGCCAAGGCGCATTGCCGCCTCATCAATTGCCTCTTGAAAACGTGATGCCAACATGACTTTGATGGTGCTCTCGCCTTCACGCGCAATGACCATTGAGGGTATTTCATGCCAGCGCATGACTTGATATTGACTCATAGAGGGAATTCTATAGGGCGATATCGTGGCCTTTCGCTCTCAAAAACCGTACCCTTAGCCCATGATTGATCTCCACTCCATTGATATTTGGCTGCAGCTATCGGTAATAATCGACACGATGATCGCCGCAGTTCTCGGTTCGCTTATCGGTTGGGAGCGCGATCGCGCTGGAAAATCAGCTGGCCCTCGCACGATGGCCCTCGTTGGTTCTGCATCGGCTGCGATAGTCGCCATCGGAGCCGTCGTCGGCGCTCAAGCCCAATTCGGAGATCCGACCAGAGCTCTCCACGCCATTATTACCGGAATCGGATTCCTTGGTGCTGGATTAATCTTTACCGACAAGCACTCAACTGGAATTCAAGGCGTTACCACCGCAGCCACGGTTTTTTCAACGGCGGCCGTTGGCGTTGCAGTAGGTCTGGGCTTTCAAGTTGTTGGCGCGGGACTGACCATTATTATTTTAATTATTTTAAGATCAACTCAAGTTATCGAAAAATCTACGAACCGAGGGAATTAACGCTTCTTAATCTTTAAGATTACGTTTCTATCAGTTGGCCGACCACACCACCAGTTAACATCATGGGTTGCTCCAAGCTCGGCCCGCTTTTGCCAAATATTGGCACTAATCAATCTCGACAGGGCGGCAATTTCTACTGGATTATTGGCATCGCCATAGTCAAGGCCACCTGCATGATCGATGACACTTAGACCGAAGTAAATATCTCCCGCCTCATCGGCAACGATTTCGATAGTACGAGATTGTTGCGGCCAATCTGCGTGAGATGCAGTTTCAATCTGCCAGAAGCCACGTACTTCTTGCTCTGGTCCAATCCATTCGATGTGATGGCGGTGTTCATGGCCAGCTAGCCATGCAATAACTTTTGGATACTTTAAAAGCATCTCCTGGATCTCTTCGACGCAAATGCGCTTACCCATAGGTGCGTAACTATTAAACATCTTGCTCAATGGATGGTGCGAGGCTAGAACAACTAGAGAATCTGCCGATGCGATTTCGCGCTCTAGCCATTCAAACTGTTCAAGGTCAAGGGAGCCTTGCCAGCCACCAAAGTGATTGACGCTGTCTATAACGATAAGTTTTATCGCTCCAATTGAGGTTGTGTAGTACATGTGCTTACTGTTGATATTTTCCTCGGTAAATCCATGACCATGAGGCAGGCCAGGTGATGCACGATGCATCGCAGCAAACTCACCTCGCTCTATCGCACGGCGCTCAACATCGGCGGTTACAAGTGTGAAGGGAGCATCAAATGCTTCTGGGTAACCAGCGGGGCCAATCTCCTGAAAACTCGACAGTACATCTGCAAGCGTTACATTCGATGGCAGACCTGTATATCGCTTGTCATCAATCATGGCAGCATTAATTGCAGATGCTGGTGCAACAGTGCCTTGTAAAAGCGCATCATGGTTTCCATGAACGGCATACCAGGGAAATTTCAGACCAGTGGCTTTAAATGGAGCTCGGCATGAATTTAATAGATTGGGCACAACAGGGAAGCCATATTTCGCACGTGCATCATCATCTTCTAGTTGAGCTGGAGTTCCATGGGGATGCCAATAGCGTGTGTCGTAGTGCTGCGCACCATCATCAATGACGCCTTCATATTTACTCTGATCGCCTGAATCGGGGCGAAAATCCAAACCATCTAAAAGCGCTAAGTACCAACTGACCTCATTCTTTTGAGCATTATCAGTTGTGTCCCCAGTAATGATTGCGCCGTCGACTGTGTGTCCAGAAAGCGGACCAGTAGTGATTTTATTAAGTGATTGAATCATCGCCTCGACTACATGTGGTGACAACATTGAGTGTGGGCGATAGGTGCCAATCGTGCCAACCTTTTCACGAATAGGACTATCGGGATCGGCCCAGCGATCTAGATACTCAGGACGCGTGGGAGATTGCGCATCACAGACATGTAAATCAGATAAGTGGTGCATGACTAGAAGAGGCGTGCTCACTGCGGGAAACTCGTAGCCGATGTGGGCTTCATCTGCGCTGGAAATTAAATCGCGCCAACCCAGCGAGTTAGCCTCTCCCCGTACATATGCCATAGTCACTATCCTAGCCAGATGCAATCTAAAAGTGCGAGCATCATCGTTCTGACTGGCGGGACAAGTGCGCGATTTGGCTCTGATAAATCTCAGGCATTAATTAATGGCAAATCTCTCATCGCGCGAATTCTCGAATCGATTCCATCCGAGTTTGAAATAATCCTAGTTGGGCAAGATCCACATATCGAGAGTTCGACTTATGTATGCGTGCAAGAAGAACCGATTGGTGGCGGACCAGTCGCTGGCTTTAAAGCAGGTCTTCAAATTTGCGAGAGTGAAATAGTGCTTCTAGTTGCAACTGATATGCCTTTTGCAATTGCGAAAGCAGTAAACCTTCTTAGCTCGATGAAATCCCATGATGAGGCGCTTATGTATGTCGATGCCGAAGGCTTTGGCCAGCCCCTGGCAGCGCTCTACAGAGTTGAAGCGGTGGAGAGGGCTTTTGCCGAGATGGGCGATGTCGATGGAAAATCGATGAGAGAGTTAATTTCACACCTTAACGTTGTCCAAATCCCGGCAACTCCAGAAGTTGCAAGCTCGCTCATAGATATAGACACTGCCGCCGACCTAGATCGGGCAATCGCTTTTGAAGCCCAGGTAAAGGATAATTTCTAATTATGAGCACTCTTGTTGAAGGCAGTTGGGATCAAGCTCGATCAGTTGCCGCTAATTCATTCCAGGTCCTTAGCCGTGAATCAATCGATCTAACTCAGGGAGTGGATCGCACGTTGGCCGCAGATGCTCATGCATTGTGCGATTTACCAACGTATGCAACATCGGCAATGGATGGCTATGCAGTTGCAGGTGATGGCCCTTGGACAATTATCGGCGAAGTAAAAGCGGGTCAACCGATGAAGAGCGTACTTGCTGCAGGAAGTGCAGTGGGGATTGCAACTGGCGCCGTAATCCCACACGGAACCTTTGGCGTTATTCGCTGGGAGTCTGCAACTGTTGACGAGAACATTCTGACTGGCAAAGTTAGCGAGAATCAAGAGATCCGCCCACCTGCTCATGAATGTAAAGCGGGAGATGTATTAATTCAAGCGGGAACAAAACTTAACCCTGCAATGATTGGCTTACTTGCAGCAGCTGGATTAGACACAATAGATGTTGCAAGAAAACCGCGAGTGGCACTTGTTTTCTTAGGTGATGAGATTCAACTTACTGGAATACCAAGTGAGGGTTTAGTTCGCGATGCATTAGGGCCTCAACTGCCCGGTTGGCTAATAAAATTAGGATGTGAAGTTGTAAGCACTCGCTATATCTCTGATGAGTTGCATCTCGTTGTTGATGCACTCAATGATGCCTGTGCATCGGCCGACATTGTTATTACCACGGGAGGCACAGCACAAGGCCCACGCGATTACCTGCACAGCGCGCTCAGCGAAATCGATGCGCAGATATTGGTGGATACCGTTGCCGTGCGTCCCGGTCACCCTATGCTCCTTGCACGAACAAATAGTTGTGCCATCTTCGGCTTACCTGGTAACCCTCAATCGGCGATCGTTGCTCTTGTCTCACTCGGCGGCCCAGTCATCGCATCCATGTTAGGCAATCAAACTCAGGATCTGCCCACGGTAATTACCCGTGATGAACTCACAGCCCCTGAAGATTTCACACGTTTGATTATCGGCAATTTAGTCGATAATCAATTTGTGGTTGCGCGCTACTTAGGTTCGGCGATGCTGCGCGGCTTAGCGCACTCAACTGGCTTTGCCGTCGTAGTTAAGAGCTATACGGCAGCCGGTGAGAGCGTACGTTGGCTATCACTGCCCTAACGAATTAGACTGGGCGCATGAGTGAGGGATTAACACATTTAAATGCAGCCGGTGCGGCACATATGGTCGATGTCACTGGGCGTGAAATTACAGTTCGCATCGCTGACACATCTGCGCATGTTTACCTTTCTTCGCATGTCGTTGCTCTTTTACGCGATGGAATGACACCTAAAGGCGATGTCCTAGCAACCGCGAGGATTGCGGGAATTATGGCGGCAAAGAAAACTAGTGAGCTAATTCCTTTGTGTCATCCAATCGCCATTAATTCAATCTCTATTGATTTAGATATTGTCGATACCGGTGTTGCGATTAAGGCACAAGTAATAACCTCCGATCGCACTGGTGTTGAAATGGAAGCACTCACTGCAGTCAGCGTCGCAGGATTAACAATCATCGATATGGTTAAAGCCCTTGATCCCGCCGCTTCGATTAGTGATATTCGCATTGACTCAAAATCTGGAGGTAAGAACGGTGATTGGAAGCGCGCGTGAGTGTGCGTACTGCATCGGTCATCACGGCTAGCAACCGTGCCTCACAAGGTATTTACGCCGATCTCAGTGGTGTGCTTTTAAGAGATGGGTTATTGGCACTGGGCTATAGCGTCAGTGAACCAGTCATAGTTGCCGACAATGTTGAAGCAATCGGCGATGAGATTCTTAAAGCGCTTACGAATAAGACACGTCTGATAGTTACAACTGGTGGAACCGGAATCTCACACAGCGATGTTACGCCCGAAGCTACTGCGCCATTTATCAAAAAACTTATACCTGGTTTTGCAGAGGCGCT
>CAXNOC010000009.1:0-33359 GCA_964203745.1 Candidatus Planktophila sp. | reverse complement strand
ACAGTGGACCGCAAATGCCGCTAGAACTGTGACTTATTCGATCACTGATGCGACTGCAGCTTCTGCCTCGACAACAGGTAATGCGCCAGCTTCAGTTGATGTTCCAGAAGGTGCAACCTTTGTCGTCGCAGATCACGCTGGCTTTACACGTCCTGGCTTTGCCTTTAGTACATGGAGTGATGGAACTGCCAACCGCGAGCCAGGTACCACGCTGACAATGGGCGCAAATGGAGTAACACTTACCGCGATCTGGACTGCCAACCCAACTCGCACCGTCACATACTCACTTGGAGGCGGAACAGGAACTGTTCCAACACAGGAACCGGTTGCACAGGGCTTAACATTTGAAGTTGCTGAGTCAACTGGCCTGTCTCGTTCAGGATTCATATTTAGTAACTGGACAAATGGAGCCGTCTTCTATGCAGCCGGTGCAACATATACGGCCTCGACTTCAAATATAACTCTGACCGCTGTATGGCGAGCCGTTCCAATTCGCACTGTGGTTTATGCACTTGGAGGAGGAGCAGGAACGCTGCCGGTTCAGGCAGCTCTTGAAGAGGGTTTAACTTTCACTATTGCAGATGAAACTGGATTCAGACGTGCTGGATTTACTTTCGCTAGTTGGACAGATGGACGAACAACGTATGCACCAGGGGCAGATTACAAAGTAGGCGCAGCTAACGTAACTTTGACAGCTGTATGGAGCCAGGCACCAACTAGAACAGTTACTTATGTCCTTGGTCAAGGAAGTGGAACCGTACCAACAGAGACTCCAAAAGTTTCTGGATCTAAGTTCACTGTTGCAGAAGGTACTGGTATTACAAGAGCGGGCTTTACGCTTCTAAGTTGGAGCGATGGAGTTACGACTTACGCCCCAGGGAACACGTACACGATGAATAATTTCAACGTTACATTCACTGCCATATGGACACCAGTGGTCGCACGAACCACTACCTACTTAACCGGTGGCGCCTCAGGAGCAGCTCCTACTCAAACCCCGGTTCCTACTGGTGGAAGTTTTGTAGTCGCTGGAGGCACTGCTTTAATTAGAGTTGGATTTACATTCACCGGCTGGAGTGATGGCAGCAAGGCTTATGCAGCTAACGATATTTACAACGTTGGTGGGCAGAATGTGGTCTTAACGGCTCAGTGGACGCCAACAGTTCTTCGAACCGTTACATATCTATTGAACACGGGAGTCGGAATAGCTCCGGTGCAGGCAGCTGTCGCATCTGGAACACGGTTTACTGTTGCCACAAGTGCGGGACTTACAAAGATTGGCTCTTCATTATCTGGCTGGAGTGATGGATCCGGTACATATCTACCTGGTGCCCAGTACACAGTTGGCGCTGCCAACGTAGTACTCACGGCCATTTGGGTACCGGCCGTGGCCAGAACCGTCACATACTCACTCGGTGGCGGTACGGGACCAGTTCCAACTCAGAATCCAGTTGCAGAGGGCGCGAGCTTCAAATTGGCCCCATCCTTTGGAATAACAAGAACGGGATTCAAATTCGCTGGCTGGAGCAATGGAGCAGCTACATATCTAGCTGGGGGTACGTACAAGATGGGCTCTACGGAAGTTTTATTAACGGCGGTCTGGGGCAGATAAAAATCTAACGGCATCGAGTGCGCTCCAACCATCGGGATAGATGGCCAATAGCGCCTCTTCACCCGATAAATCAGAACCCAATGTGACAAGTGCATGTTCGACGTAACCACTCGCACGCACCTGTGGCATTCCAATATTGGCCATCAAGGCATTGCATAGACACTTTTTCTCGGCCGTTGCGCCCACTTCTCCACCTTTGAAATGGAATGTCTTATCTGGCTCACCCGAACAGCGATATGCGATGCGCTGACCGGGTCGCTCAACGACGGTGCGCAGATATCCGAGATCGCAGAGTTTTACTCGTCCGCTGAATTCATCACTATCTGAAATCGTATTTTCTAGCTCGGCATATTTAAATGGAAATGATGTTGGCGAACCATGTGGGTCGGTCACAACTTTTAAGCTCTTATTGGTAATCTTTTCTAGGATCTGTTTGCGCAATGCATCGGTAATACCTGATTCAAGGCAAAGGGCAAAGATAGATCCGACTTGAACGCCAACTGCGCCAAGGCTGATTGCCTCCTTTAACTTTGAAGGAGTCGAATAACCGCCAGCTAACCAAAATGGAAGGCCGGTCGCTTTTACCTTTGCAATGTCGGCATCATCTTTTGCTGAAAATTGTGATTGACCATCGGCGCCGATTGGGGTGTTGCCTCGGGGAGGGGCGTTGTGACCACCAGCTGATGTGCCCTCGATTACGAAGCCATCGGGGCGTACCTCGTCATTTCGATTCAGATACGCGGCAAGTGCGTGAGAGGAAATAATTGCTAGAAACTTTGGGGGATGAAGCTCTAAGGCCTGTGCACCGCGCACCACTGTTGGATCAAAGGATTGAAAATACTTTGCTGTCGCAGCTTCAACGTCGATAGCAATCTTCGTCTTCTCGTGTTTACTAAGTTCACGTATGACGCGGGGGATTTCGCTAGGAATCCCGGCGCCCATGAGTATGTAATCGGCCCCGGCCAACATAGCCCCGTATATGGAAGCAGGGGTCGCTAGTTGGATCTTTTCCAAGTAATTGATTCCAACTAATCCAACATGACCTTCTCGTGCCAGCCAGACTTCTACAAAGTTTGATGCAACTAAGAATTGGGTCGCAAACTCAGTGGGGTTTAACACCATCTTCGGTAACAGCAGATACGGGGTTTCGGGCGCCTTGCCGCCCTCGATAAAGAATCTGCGCAGCGCGTCTTTTGCAAACTCTTGGTCGGGATAGGCATTAAGTGCGCGCCTGACTGAGCCATCTGCATCGCCATCTTGCAGGCGTCTGGCAATTACCGAATCAATTGCGGTGCCAGAGACGACACCGAGTCCACCGGCGCGAGAGACGGCCTGGGCCATTTTCCACGAGGAGACAGCGATGCCCATTCCACCTTGAATTACTTGCGGAAGGGGTTTTTTCAACGTACTCACTACGCAATCTTAAATGGGTCAAAAAACCGACTGGCCAGTACGGCGAGAGATGCCACTCACGGATATAATTTGCGAAGAATTAGCCGCAAATAGTGTGATGTTTGTGAGCGGAACAGAAGGAGTGAGAGTGCTTAATCAAGAGAAGCTTTTGTTACATATGGGCTGGGCGAATCAATTCGTTCTAGCTAAGTTGGAAGGGCTCAATGAAGATGATTGGCAACTAAAACTCACGAGTGAAGATTGGTCGATACAAGAGCTAGCCAACCACATAGTTTTAGCTGCCGGGGGATACGCCTATCGAGTATCTGGAGAGTGGGTCTATAGCAACTTAGAGCAAGAGATGGTCATTCCGCTTGCCGATTTGCAGAAGTATTGCGGCCAGGCCGATGAAATTCTGCGCGTGCAGGCACACAAAGCCGATTCCGTTGATACATACATGCGGGATGGGCAAAAGAGTTTCCGCTCGAGATCGACGATTATTTCTCAATCAATCCACCATGCAACAGAGCACCGTGCTCAGATTTCCGACACGTTGAAAGTGCATGGAATACGTATTCTCGATCTGGATGAGATTGATCTGTGGGCATACTCTGATATCGCTGGCGAGATTAACTCTATTGATGGTTGATTAAGGGCAATGTCAGATCTCGATATACGTCAAAGCGTCATAGATACGCCTCGACTAGAGCTACACCACTTAACTGCGGTCGAAATTATTTCACTTTTTGAAACCCCAGAAGAGAAATGGATTTATGAGGGTAAAAGCTATACGAATCCTTATCGTCAGTTAGTCGATGATTCAGGACCTCTAGCCTGGCGCGTTCCGCAAGTAAAGGCTAATCCAAGTGTAAATAAGTGGTTTGTTCGCTGGATAGTTCAAAAGAGCACACACGAGATAATCGGTAGCAGCAGCTTTCATGGCGCACCCAATGAAAATGGAATGATTGAAATTGGTTTAGGGATTGATCCAAAGTTTCAGAATCAGGGTTATGGATTCGAAGCGCTCACTGGAATGTGGGGATGGGCTTGTTCGCAAGAAGGGATTAAAACTCTGCGCTATACCGTCTCAATAACGAATCTTCCATCAATCGCCCTTGTAAATAAGTTCGGATTTACACGTATCGGCGAGCAGTTAGATGAAATCGATGGCCCGGAGGAGGTCTACGAAATCAGTTCTGTAGAGTTTGCACGCATGCACCTGCTTGATTAACCAGAAGCTCCGGTATCGCCCTTGTCGCCCTTGGCACCTGTTGCACCTGTTGCACCTGTTGCACCCGTGTCACCCTTTTCGCCTTTTGCCCCCGTTGCGCCGGTATATCCCGTTGTAATTGTTGTTTGAATATTGCTGGCATATTGATGAGCGTTGAAATAAATTATCAGCGGAATATCTTGTGCACCGCCTATCCGCTTAGCGTAAAGCTTGAAAACAATGCGATCAGTTAAGGAAAGTAGGTAGCCCGTTGTGTCGGGATAAGTCCATGTCAGTAGTCCGGGAAACAGCGATGCGAAAATAGGGGAGTTGCCGGTCCGTAAAGCTGTTTCGACACCTGTCTTTGAACGCTTAATCAGAGAAAGTCGAAGTTGAATCAAATTATCTGGAGATCCAGTGTTAACCCAAAAATTGCGACGAGCAGTACCGGGTGGAAGTGTTGATGTATTAGGATCTCCGCTTGGTGTTATAAATGCAGCGACTAGAACATCAGAGTCACTGGCAAGGTTGACGCGAACAGGGAATTCATTCTTATCTGTTGGTGCACTCGTTGCCAATCGATAACCAGATATATCGCTCTCAGTAGTTGGATCTAAGTAATAAGTTCTACCTGCATTGCTTCCATCAACTCCGGATGGGCCTACTCCTCCAGGGACCGTCCAGCTAATCTGTTTTTCCTTCTTGGAATCGCATTTGCCTCTTGATAGCAAGCGCACCACACCAGTTGAATTATTGGCGCAGGCAATCAACAAATCTGGATTCACAACCACGCGTGCACCGACCACCTGCTCGGAGCTTAAAATCTTCACGCCAGGAACCAAAATAGATTCGGTAGCCGCATCACTGGTATAAATATTCACATATCCAACGGCAGCAAGCACAACAATCACCATCGCGACCGACCACCATGTATGTGCCTTAGGGGCCATTTGCCTTCACCTCAATCAAAAATGTTACCGATATATTGCTGCAATGAAATATTACCAGTTAGGTTTTTGTAAATAAACTTTAGATGGGTAACGATTTCGTGAAGATAACGAATAATAATTCACAAAAAAGTTAGAACTATGAGAGGTTAAAATCGCTCTTCGGGGGGTATCTCTGCGAAACCGACAGTACTTATTGAGTAATGGTGAACCATAAAAGTGCGGTGACGCACAGCGCAACGAGGCCGATGACAAAGCCGTAAACAAAGCGCATTCTAGAAGTCGAAGCGAACTCACCCATAAGGCGTCGATCTTTTGAGATGCCATACATAAATAAAAGAAGTGGCAATAGTAAAACTGCATTGAGAATCTGAGTCAAAACTAAGACGCGTATCAAAGGTATCCCCGGCAAAAGAATTAGCCCGGCTGCAAAGAAAGTCATGACGCCAAAGGTCGCATAGAAAAGCGGGGCCTCCTTCGGTCCATCATCTAGCGCCGCTGGCTGTCCAGTTAAATCACCGACCGAGTATGCCGTTGATAACGGCAAGATTGATGCAGCTAATAAGGCTGCACCGACTAAGCCCACTGCAAATAGAACTTTCGCCATGGATCCGGCCAGAGGTTCTAATGCACGAGCGGCTTGAGCTGCATCTGTGATGTCGAAGTCACCCTCTTTATTTAACGTTGCCGCGCATGTAACGACGACAAAGAAGCCGATGATGCCTGTCAGCAAAGATCCGGTCCACACATCAATACGCAAAAGCTTTAAATCATCTCGGGTAAGGCGTTTATCAACTGCATAGGATTGAATAAAGGCAAGTCCCCATGGCGCAAGCGTTGTACCTAACGTAGCCGTAGCAATATAAATCGCATCATGAGTCAGTGGCATGGTCGGGACAACCGATCCATGCAAGGCTTTACCCCAATCAGGGTGTGCAACAAATCCTGCGACGATATAAGAAATGAAAACGGCGGCGAGTGCAAAGAAGACTTTTTCAACGCGCGCGAAAGAGCCTCGTAAAACTAAGAAGGAGACCACAAGAGCTGCGACGGGAACTGTAATAAAACGCGAGTAACCAAAGAGTTGTCCAGCAGCGGCGATTCCCGCAAACTCGGCCGTCAGAGTTCCAAAGTTAGCGATAATCAGGGCCGTTGCACTCAAGGTTCCAGAGCGCGCGCCATATTTTTGACGGATTAATCCAATTAAACCTTGACGTGTTACAACACCTATTCGAGCTCCGAGATCCTGAAAAATAATCAGTGCTGCGGTTGATATGACCAGCACCCACAGCATTTGATATCCGAACTTAGCTCCGAGTTGGGAGTACGTAGTAATACCCGCTGGATCATCATCAGATAGTCCAGCGATTACGCCAGGTCCCATTACGGATAAAAGTGCAGCGATGCGGATTTTGCGCGTTGTTATCATGAAAGCGCACCGGTGCCCTTAGAGAGTCCATGTTGACCCTCGGGCCGCAGTGCATCCACTAAATCATCGGCCATGATTCGTCCGACCGGCCTTCCCTTTAGATCAATAACAACGATCGAGGCGCCACGGTTGTTGGAAAACTCCTCAATAACTTCGTTCAGGTGAGAGTCAATCTGCACCGATGTTGGATAGGGAGGACCGATTAAAGCCCGAAGAGGCGTATTGGCTTTAGCTGCGACGAGTTCGATGATTGGAATGTGATCGATTAACTTGCCTTTACCGTCAACGATGACGACTCCATCTGAAATGTCACGGTCACGGCTTTCGACCAATCGCGCAAGGGCTTGGGCGACGCTCTCGCTTTCAAGTGCGATGACCATGTGCGTTGTCATGATTCCACCGGCCATAGTTTCATCGAATGAAATCAACTGCCGAAGCTGTTTAGCCAACTTAGGTTCCATGACATTTAAAATATCTTCACGGTGCTCATCATCTAAATCACGTAAGACTTCTGCGGATTCATCTGGCTCCATACGAGACAAAAGCTCTGCAGCACGTGACTCAGGAAGACCGCGTAAAAGCCCTTGAAGATCTTCATCTTCCATCTCTTCAAGAGCATCTGCGGCAAGCTCTGGATCTAGCATTTCAATCAACGCACTTTGCTCGCGACCCGCTAAATCTTCAATCAAGTCCGCTAAGTCTGCGGGACGAAGTTGTGAAAGCGCCGTCTTTGAACCAGAGGTCTTCACGACACCAGAAGTATCTGCAAGGGATGCGAAAGTTGACCAGTCTAGAACGTGTTGTGGTGTTGCTTTGCGGCCAATTGCTCCAGGAAAAATGCGTCTGAGGAAAGTCACGAAGGAGATATCTACACCGACTACTCGAATCTCTTTATCTAGGGGAGCTAAATAGAGGTCGGAGCATCGCACGACACGAAGCCCATTGACATCCACGATTTGATGATCGAGAACATCGCCGTCCAGCAAGGAGGCACCGGGAACTCGTTTGTAATCAGTCAAACTAATAGTCGTTGATGAAAGTTGAATTTCATGGCGACTCAATTTTGCAATTCGTGCGCCATCGATAAAGGATTTTCTCAAACCAACTTTGACGATTAATCCTGAGACCGGGGGATAGGCATCGGTGCCATGGCTAATTACTACATCGACTAAGCGACCAATTTCACGGCCCTCTTCATTTCGAACTGGGCATCCGATAAGTCCGGCCAAAGAGACCAATGAGCTACGAACACTTTTACGGGCCAAGACTAAATCGCGCCTACCAATTGCGCGTTCGACCGTTTTGACCACTCGGGCAATCGGTTGTTTAGCTGGCTTTTCCATGGTCGAATCTTACGCCGATGCCCACAGTCCAACAGGCAGAAAAGCCCTGAACTCAAGGCTATTAAATCAAGAGATTATTGCTTGAGGCGTCCAGCTACAAACCGGGGAAGTAAGTTTTAAAGGATGACATGATCGTTGAGACTGCGATTGCTAATAGGAGCAGTCCAAAGATTCGAGTCAGAACCATGAGGCCTTGCTCTCCAAGTAGTTTTTCAATTGGCTCTGCCGCTAGTAGCAAGATTCCAGTCAATAATGAAAGTGTCAGAATAATTACTACATCGACAACACGAACAATTCCCGAACCGCTGTTTCCAATCGCAATCACCGTAGCGATCGCTCCAGGACCGGCCATCATGGGAATTGCAAGGGGCACGATCATTGCGCTTCCTGCTTTGGCACTAAGAACGCTGTGTTGTTGGCCCATGACCATGCTCCATGCGATTGCACCGATTACTAATGCACCTGCGATTCTAAATGCTGCCATATCAATACTAAGAAGGCGCAGAATTATGTCACCGATAAAGTAAGCAATAAAGAGAGTCAGACCTGAAACAAGGGCGGTCTGCACCGCAACGGTGCGCCGCCTTTTGATCGATAGAGACGCGGTGAGATTGAGGAATACAGGAATAGAAGTTATGGGACTAACAATGGCAAAGAGAGCGATGAGCGTTGTTACATCATTGCTTAATACAAAATCTGGAAGCATGAGATTCCATTCGATTATTCCTTGAAGTGGACCGTACTGGGATCGAACCAGTGACCCCCACAATGTCAATGTGGTGCTCTACCGCTGAGCCAACGATCCTTGCTGGGGACTCATACCCCACGATATTTAGAGATGTTAGCGCCCGAAATCATCCTCGATACGCTCAATATCATCCTCACCGAAGTAGCTGCCGCTCTGCACTTCGATAAAGACAACATCATCGACACCGATATTTGCAATGCGGTGTAAGTCGCCTATGCCAATATCTATGGTGTCACCTGCCACCATAGTTTTTTCAATGCCGTTAATAGTTACTAAGGCGGTACCTGAAACGATGAACCAGTGCTCAGCTCGCCTTTGATGACGTTGATAAGAGAGACGCTTTCCTGGTGTAACCCAGATGCATTTAACCTTATGAGAATCGCTCTCTTGAAGAATCTCGTATCGACCCCAAGGCCGTGTTGACTCACTCATGGCTCTTACCTTCCCATAAGTTCATCTTTAATGATGGAGGTCGGGACGGGATTTGAACCCGTGTAGAGGGATTTGCAGTCCCTTGCCTCGCCTCTCGGCCACCCGACCATGTGCATATCGCCGTGGCGACTTATCAGAGCGGACGACCGGGTTCGAACCGGCGACCTGAACCTTGGCAAGGTTCCGCGCTACCAACTGCGCTACGTCCGCGAGGAGGTGAAATCTATCCTAGGAAGGTCATAAGCGCCAAAGTGAGCCGGCTAAAGATAGCGTTCCCCTGTGATCTCAAGCGATGCGCTTTTTTGGATGAATGGTCGACTGGCCACCGAGCTCCTAGAAATATCGCATGATCCAGCAGCTCTTCAGAGGAGTGGTTTTTGGGCCGTATCGACAACATTTGAAGGCGCCTTTACCGCGGCCCGATTCGGAAGAGTAGTTGACGCTAAATTTCCAACGCATTCTTGGGAAAAACTCGATGGTGAATGGAGCTCTTCGCGCTCTGAAACCGAGTACATAGAGTATGTAAGAGAAATCCAGAATGCGATTGCAGATGGTTGGGTCTATCAAGTAAATGCCTGCCGAGAGTTATCGACACCATTGGATGAAGCTCGCAACCTACGCGGCCTCTTCTCTGAAATTCTTGTTAATAATCCTGCTCCATGGGCTAGTTATCTAGAAATTCCAGAGTTAAATATTGCATCGGCATCACCTGAGTTATTTTTAAAGCGCCTCGGGAATAGAATACGTACGTCGCCAATTAAAGGAACTCAACTACCAGGGCAAACGCATTTTGGCGCGAAAGACATGGCCGAAAATGTAATGATTGTGGATCTCATGCGCAACGATTTAGGTGCAATCAGTAAGAGTGGTTCGGTATCTGTTCCGCGTTTATTAGCCTCTGAACCACATCCTGGTTTAGTGCATTTAGTTAGTGATATTGAGTCAGAGCTTCGTGATGAAATTACATGGAGTGAGATTTTCACTTCGCTTCAGCCGCCAGGCTCAATTAGCGGGGCACCGAAATCATCGGCCGTTTCAGTGATTCAAGAGCATGAATCTGTGCGCGGGCCTTATTGCGGCGCCCTTGGTTGGGTACAAGGTGACCAATGCGAACTATCAGTTGCCATTCGAATTTTTTTTAAAGATGGTTCGCTCCGATTCGGCACTGGAGCAGGCATAACATGGAGCAGCGATGCGGCTAGCGAATGGGAAGAGACGCAGTTGAAGGCGCGCAGATTAATTTCGATTGCCGGGGGATCGCTTTCATGAAAATCTCCTATGAAGGCGTCCTCGTCGACATCGAAAGCGCTCCTTGCACTTCAGCTGGCTGGCTAATCGGTGCTGGAATATTTGAAACAATTCGCACGGTTAATGGTCTTGCCTATGCATTCTCTCGCCATATAGATCGAGCCCGAAAGAGCGCTGTAATCAAGGATCTGGGAATGCCGAATACGGTTTTAATTGAATCGGCAGTTAATGAATTGTTACGTGCCGAGCCGCAGCCTAACGGTCTGCTCCGAATCTCCTTTGATAAAAATGGCAGTTGGGCCGCAGTCCATCTTCCCTATGAACCGTCGACTAAAGCGGCGAAAGTACGCATTCATCCGCAGGCTTTGATTTCAAAGGGTGAAACGGTTAAGAGCTATCCATATGGCTATCGCCTATCCATTCTTGAGGATGCAAAATCGCTCGGTTTCGATGAGGCGATTATTACTAGCACCGAGGGAAATATTTGCGAAGGCGCGGTTTCAAACATCATTTTTCTGATCGATGGAGAGTGGATTACGCCACCAACAAGTGATGGAGTTTTGCCTGGAATCATGCGGGGATTAGTTCTCGACTACTGTGGAGTGAAGATAGCCCCGCTTCATATTTCACGAATTAATAACGTGGAGTCGGCTATTTTGCTCAGCAGTCTGCGGATCGCACAGTCCATCGAATCTATCGATGGACGCACTTTGTCGCTGTCACAGGCCTTTAACGATGAAATCCAAGCAATGGCCGTGCTTCATTCGGTAGGCTAGGGCCATGTCCACGATTGATATCACGGTAGACGGTCAAGTGCGCACGGTCGAATCCGATGTGCGCCCAACCAATCTCTTTGCCGAGAATAAAGATATTGTCGTTGCCCGAATTAATGGCGCGCTCAGAGATCTTTGGAGTGATTTATCTGCTGGAGATATCGTTGAAAGTGTTTCTATTTCATCACCTGATGGTCTAGCAGTACTTCGCCATTCAACCGCCCATGTTATGGCTCAAGCGGTACAAGAGATTTATGCCGATACGAAACTTGGAATTGGGCCACCTATTGTGGATGGTTTCTATTACGACTTTGATCCAGTCAATACTTTCAATCCAGATGATTTAGTAAAGATTGAAAGCGCAATGCGCAAGATTATCAAAGATGGCCAACGTTTTAGAAGACGTGTTACTAACGAAAGTGATGCGCTCAAGGAGTTAGCCCACGAGCCTTACAAGTGCGAACTTATTGGCATTAAAGGACCGGCTGGGGATGAGGCCAGCGTTGAAGTTGGTGGCAGCGAGCTAACCATTTATGAGAATTTAGGGCGCGATGGCAATCCTGTCTGGAGCGATCTGTGCAGAGGGCCACATCTGCCATCAACGAAACATATTCCAGCATTTAAGTTAATGCGTACAGCGGCTGCATATTGGCGCGGCTCTGAAAAGAATCCTATGCTGCAACGCATTTACGGCACGGCTTGGCCAAGCCAAGATGAACTCAACGGCTACCTCGAACTTCTTGCTCAGGCTGAAAAGCGTGATCACCGTCGTCTTGGAACAGAACTCGATCTCTTTTCATTTCCAGAAGAAATTGGCTCGGGATTAGCGGTATTTCACCCTAAAGGCGGAATCATTCGCCGGGCGATGGAGGATTACTCACGCAAACGCCATGAGGATGAGGGCTACGAGTTTGTTTATTCCCCTCATTTAACTAAAGCAGCGCTCTTTGAAACTTCGGGCCACTTGCAGTGGTATGCCGAAGGCATGTATCCACCAATGATTTTGGATGAAGAGTTCCACGCCGATGGAACGATTAAGCGCGCGGGTCAAAAGTATTACATGAAGCCAATGAACTGCCCGTTCCACAATCTTATTTATAGATCACGCGGGCGTTCATATCGCGAACTGCCGCTGCGTCTATTCGAGTTTGGCACTGTCTATCGATATGAAAAATCTGGCGTACTGCATGGAATCACTCGTGCGCGCGGCTTCACGCAAGATGATGCTCATATCTACTGTACAAAAGATCAGATGGTGGGCGAACTCGATTCATTACTAACTTTCGTCCTGAATCTACTGCGCGATTACGGTCTCAATGATTTCTATCTTGAACTATCAACTCGTAACCCAGAGAAATCCGTTGGAGAGGATAGTGATTGGGAGGAGGCAACTCAGGCTCTACGAAAGGCGGCAGAGGCACAGAAACTTGAGCTTGTATTAGATGAGGGAGGCGCAGCTTTCTACGGACCTAAGATTTCGGTACAGGCTAAAGATGCGATTGGTCGCACCTGGCAGATGTCGACGATCCAAGTTGATTTTCAACTACCGCAGCGCTTTGAACTTGAATACGCCGCCGCCGATGGTTCGCGCCAACGCCCAGTCATGATTCACCGTGCTCTCTTTGGTTCGATTGAACGTTTCTTTGGTGTTTTAACTGAGCATTACGCAGGAGCGTTTCCTCCATGGCTTGCACCTGTTCAAGCAATTGGAATTCCAGTTGCCGAAGAGTTTGCCGATTATTTAGCCGATGTCATGGGGCAGATGCGCAAAGCTGGAATCAGAACAGAGCTCGATAGCTCTGATGATCGCATGCAGAAAAAAGTGCGTAATGCGCAGATGCAAAAGATTCCATTTATGGTAATTGCCGGTGCTGAAGATCAAGCTGCTGGGGCCGTCTCATTTCGCTATAGAAATGGTGAACAGAAGAATGGTGTTCCAATCGCCGATGCCATTGCAGAGATAAAGAAGAGCGTTCTCGAGCGCACACAGGTCTAGCAATGAGCATCGATGGCGCAGGAATTCCAGATGGATGGGCGAGATTATGGGCGCCGCATCGTCTTGATTATCTTCGCGGGGAAAATCGCCCACTGGAAGGCAATGACATCGAATGTCCTTTCTGCCGCATCCCACAATTAAGTGATGCCGATGGATTAATCGTTCACCGTGGAGTTAACGCATACGTAGTGATGAATCTCTATCCATATAACCCGGGCCACTTACTTGTCTGTGCATATCGACATGTTGCAGATTTAACGGATTTGAACTTCGAAGAGCGAAATGAAATCTCGGCGCTGACCGCCCATGCGATGACAACGATCCGCAAGGTTTCATCACCTGAGGGTTTTAATTTAGGAATGAATCAAGGCGCGATATCGGGCGCCGGCGTTGCAGATCATATTCACCAGCATTTGGTTCCCAGATGGAGCGGTGATGCAAACTTTATGCCGATCATCGGTCGCACGAAAGTCATTCCGCAACTATTGATGTTGACTCGAGATGAGATTGCAGCTGCTTGGTAATTAGTTGTGCAGTTCTGATAAGTAATTGTTAACAATATCTACGCCAATGCCCTTTTCGATCCACAGTGGGATAGCTGGAAATAACATTCCGGCGGCAAAGGCGCTACTGCCCAAAGATGTTGAAAGCTCTAAATACTCATCGCGAAACTCTTGAACTAGAAGTTCATGCTCTGGTTCGCATGCAATATCTTGAGGTGGGTTGGTGCTGTAATCCAGAATCCGCATTGTTGCAAGAGAGATCAAAGCGCACGGTAGCCCGGCATCATCATGTAAGACTAAGAAGGGCGTTGCCATATGATCAAAGACTCTATTTGCGAGCATCACTGCATCGTCAAAATCGGCCTCTAAGTTCTCTAACTGCGCCACAACGACTATGCGGGGTGTTTGCAGTTCATCGATAGCGCGCCAGATGTCGATTGTTATTTGATCGATGCCAGTGGCTGGATTTATTACAAATATCGCACAGTCAGACTCGGCCTCGGCGACCAGCGAGGTATGGGCGTTAAAGGCTTTTGCCACTTCCTCTGGTTTTGCGCTCTCGTGGCCATAGATGGCGATGGAGAGCGTGGATGAGGTGGAATTCACCTGCTCAGCCTACGATGGGAGGTGATGATTAGTCGCATTGTAAAACCGGCCGTTACGAGATTCATAACACCCGTAGCCTCATTTGCCGTGCGCGTAGGTATTACGCCAAATGCAGTTACGTGGGTAGGTGCTATCGGAGTTGTGTGTTCAGCTCTCTATTTCTATCCGCGTGGAGATTTCTTCCTTGGAACTGCCGTTATCTCCATCTTTGCCCTGAGTGATCTCTTTGATGGAACGATGGCGCGCGTTTCTCATACAGGTGCTAGTCGATGGGGAGGGTTTCTAGATTCGACGATTGATCGGATAACTGATTCCGCCGTATTAATTGGTCTACTGATATTCCTGATTGATTCAGAGGATCAGCTCAGCATCATCGTAATTATTGCTTCAGTCACGGGAATACTTGTGCCTTACATTCGTGCAAAAGCTGAGATGTTCGGAATTGCATGTTCAGGTGGAATTGCAGAGCGAACAGAGCGTTTGGTTATTGCGCTGTCTGCGATTGCACTAGATGGTCTCGGTCTTCCTTATGCGCTAACTCTTGGAATGTGGCTGCTTGCGATACTGGGAATCATCACTGTTACGCAACGGTTGATGATTGTTAGAGGTCATCACAATAAATGATGGAGAGAATCACCTCTTGGGGATATTTCGCCGCTTGGCGTTTGCTTCGCTGGCTACCTGAAAACTTTGTCTACCAAACAGCTTATAAAATCTCAGATCTCTTAACTAAGAGAAATGGCGCCAGTGTCCAACGCTTGCGCTCAAATCTGGCTCGAACACAACCTGCGATTACCAATCTTGATTTAGATTTATTGGTATATCGAGCTATGCGCTCTGCCATTAGATATTGGTGCGATACCTTCAGGCTTCCTGATTGGTCACTAGATCGCATTCAAAATACTGTTACAACGACTAATGAGCATTTGCTTCTCGACGCGATGGCCGCAGGTAAAGGTGCCATTGTCACTTTGCCACATGTTGGAAATTACGATCACGCCGCAGCTTATTTTTGCGGCAAGGGCGCACGGTTAGTAACCGTTGCAGAGCACTTAAAACCCGAAGCTCTCTTTAAGAAATTCATGGCATATCGCGCCGCTTTCGGGATGGAGGCGTTGCCTCTTGATGGTCGAGTGATACCGACATTGGCGCTGCGTCTGCGATCGGGATGCGTTGTCGCACTTGCCGCTGATAGAGATTTATCGCGCTCAGGAATCAATGTTAATTTCTTCGGGGGACCGGCACGAATGCCCGCGGGCCCTGCGATTTTGGCGTTAAAAACCGAGGCCCCACTTCTTTACGCCATGGTTTCCTATACAGAGTCAGGGATACATATAGATTTTGAAAAAGTTCCGATGCCAACGCATGGAAGTGAGAGCGAAAAGATTGCGGCAATTATTCAGAGCAGTGCAGACCTCTTTGCCAAGGGGATTGCCGCCCACCCGCAGGATTGGCACATGATGCAACGCATTTGGATCGATGGCGATTTCAAGGAGCGCGGCTAATGATTTCAAAGAAGTTAACGATTGGAATTGTCTGTCCATATGGCTGGGACACACCTGGTGGAGTTCAAAATCATGTCCGTGATTTAGCGGAGTTTCTAATCGAAGCTGGACACAATGTTTCCGTCTTAGCACCGGCAATTGATGAGAGTGTATTGCCGCCCTATGTTGTTAATGCTGGGAAGCCGATTTCAATTCCATATAACGGCGCAGTGGCGCGCGTTCTATTTGGCCCGATTGCTTTTGCACGCGTACGTCACTGGATCTCATCAGGTAACTTCGATATTTTGCATTTACATGAGCCCGCGATCCCATCTATCTCACTTCTTGCCTGTTGGGCCGCTGAAGGACCGATGGTCGGAACTTTTCATGCTGCGGCCAAACACCAAAAGGTTATTTACGCGATTGGTCCAATCCTGGAACCCGCGATTGAAAAACTCTCAGCCCGCATCGCAGTCTCTGAGGCTGCACGCCTGACATTAACTAATCACTTAGAGACCGATGCAGTTGTGATCCCAAATGGAATCTATGCCAAGCGATATGCAAATGGCATCCGACAGGAAAAATGGTCAGGAAACACCATCGGCTTCATTGGTCGCTTTGAAGAGCCGCGAAAGGGTCTTCAAGTTCTGCTAGATGCGCTGCCAATCATCGCGCGATTTGCACCCGATGTCAGAGTTTTAGTCGCAGGACCTGGGGATTCAGAAGAGATTTCTAAATCGATTGATCCCCAACTACGGCACCGCTTCGAATTCTTGGGAAGAATTAGTGAATCAGAGAAAGCCGATTTCATGTCTTCGGTTGCGATCTACGTAGCCCCTAATACTGGAGGAGAGTCTTTCGGAATTATTTTAGCTGAAGCACTTGCCGGAGGTGCCTGCGTTGTCGCTAGCGATATCGCAGCATTCGATTCACTGCTTGGCGGCGGTGAATTTGGCGCCTTGTTTTCCTCAGAGGATTCAACGGATTTAGCCAAGACGATTATTGATCTATTGCGAAGTGAGAGTAGACGAAATGAACTCTCAGTTAAAGGCAAGGAGCACGCTCAGATTTTTGACTGGGAAGTTGTTGCTGAGCAGATTTTTTCAATTTACGAGATGGCGATGGTTGGCGGAGAAAAAATCACTCTTACATCCGAAGGTCGTTCATGGAACCGTTTTCTATCAAGAGATGGGGGTAAGCCATGAAAACAACATTGGCAGTCGTTCTAGCCATTCTTATTATGCTCTGGTACTTGTCATTTCTAGCAACACGTCTTGACCGTCTCCACCACCGAGTCGAAACTAGTTGGGCGAATCTCGATGGCCTACTTCAACGTCGGGCAGCAATTGCCTTAGAACTAGCACGAAGTGAGTTCGCCGATCCCGCATCCTCCCTACTTTTAACATCCTCGGCATATCAAGCACGAGAAGCGAGCGTGCAAGAACGCTCTGCTGCTGAGATGTCATTAACAGGTGCGCTTAGCCTCTTAACTATCGATGGAGAGATCCATGCCAACGAAGGTGAGCGTCGATTACTCGATGAGTTAAGTGCGCTCACTTCCAAAGTTGCAATCGCGATCGCGATTCATACCGATGCCGTCTCGTCAACACAAAAAGTGAGAAAGAAGTTAGCAATACGTCTATTCCGCCTAGCTGGCACGGCGCCATTGCCAGTTACATATGAGTTTGAGTTCGATGCGCTCTAAAAGATTTCTGATTTCTATCCTCGCTATTTCACTTCTTAGCGGCTGCTCGACCATCGCAGCAACCATCAAATCAGTTACGCCAAAACCAATCGAAAAAAGCGTATTAAGCGGACGAGAAGGCGCAAATGGCCCAGTGCTAGTAGTCAAGATTGATGATACAAATGCCGCTCATCCGCAGATCGGACTCGAAGATGCAGATGTTGTTTATATTGAACAGGTTGAAGGTGGCTTAACCCGCTTGGCTGCAGTCTTCTCCTCGGTTATCCCAATGCGCATAGGACCAGTTCGAAGCGCGCGTATTTCAGATATTGAAATCATGAGTCAGTATGGACGAGTGGCATTTGCATATAGCGGTGCCCAGAAGAAACTCTTGCCAGTTATTGCAGCTGCCAATGTTGCCAACTTAGGCGCCCAAGCTCAGTCACCCACTATCTATACAACTGATCCGGCACGAAATGCGCCTTATTCAATGGTGTTGCGCGCCGATCTTTTGATGCAAAAGATTATTGATAAGGGTTACGTCGTCGACAGAGCGAAATCGGTGGGCTGGAAATTCGGCTCAGTGGATTCTGAAGGTGTTGCAATTTCACAGGTAGTCATGCACTGGCCGGCAGCTACCTACAGTGCGGTTTGGTCGCAAGGTGAAAAGCGCTGGCTATTGAGCCATAACAATGAACCGGATTTATCTGAGACTGGAAAACGCCTGGGTCCAACAACATTGGTTATCCAAATGGTCTCAATTACTGCATCCGTTTACGGAGACAAGTTTGGCGGAGTGACTCCCTTTTCTAATACCGTTGGCACCGGCACTGGTTATATTTTGCGCGATGGCAAGAGCTATACCGCGACATGGAGCCGCCCATCGAATCTAGATGGAACAACATGGAGCGCTTTAGATGGCACGGAACTCACCTTTGCACCAGGGCAGGTATGGGTGGCCTTGAGCGATCAAGAGCCTCATTTCACGCTGATATCTGCGAGCGCGAGCGCCTCGCCAACAAAGTAGGATATTCCTCTACAGATGTTCACAAAATAGGAGACGGTTCATGACGCAAGAAACTGGTACTGGGCGAGTCAAGCGGGGCATGGCAGAGATGCTCAAAGGCGGCGTCATCATGGATGTCGTTAACGCTGAACAGGCAAAGATCGCCGAAGATGCAGGAGCTGTGGCAGTCATGGCGCTAGAGCGTGTACCGGCAGATATTCGCGCCCAAGGTGGAGTTGCCCGCATGTCTGATCCAGACATGATTGAAAAGATTAAGGCTGCCGTATCAATTCCAGTTATGGCTAAGGCGCGCATTGGACATTTTGTTGAAGCACAGGTCTTGCAATCTCTCGGTGTTGATTACATCGATGAGTCAGAAGTTCTAACACCTGCAGATTATAAAAACCATATTGATAAGTGGAATTTCACCGTTCCCTTCGTTTGTGGTGCAACAAATCTCGGAGAGGCACTTCGCCGTATTAACGAAGGCGCTGCGATGATTCGCTCAAAGGGTGAGGCTGGAACAGGCGATGTTTCAAATGCTATGCAGCACATGCGCGAAATTAATGGCGAGATTCGTCGCTTATCATCACTTCGAGAAGATGAGTTATATGTCGCGGCAAAAGAGTTGCAAGCTCCTTACGAATTAGTTAAAGAGGTAGCTCTTGCCGGCAAACTTCCAGTCGTTCTATTTACAGCTGGAGGCATTGCAACACCTGCCGATGCAGCTCTCATGATGAGCATGGGCGCAGATGGAGTATTTATCGGCTCCGGAATCTTTAAATCAGGTAACCCTGCCCAACGCGCTGCGGCATGCGTACGCGCAACTACTTTTTGGGATGATCCAAAGGTTATTGCCGATGCATCTCGTGGTCTAGGCGAAGCGATGGTAGGAATAAACGTCGCCGATCTTCCAGCACCACACCGTCTTGCAGAGCGCGGTTGGTAGTTATTGGCACCATGAAGGTTGGAGTACTTGCCTTACAAGGTGATGTCCGCGAACACGTTCGCGCTCTCATCGCTTGTGGTGTCGAACCCACAACGATTAGGCGACCACAGGAGTTAGATGCCGTTGAGGCGCTTGTCATACCTGGGGGAGAGTCGACGACGATCGCTCAGCTTGCCAAAATATTCGGACTCTTTGAGCCTATACGTTCACGAATTCAAGATGGCATGCCGGCCTATGGCTCATGTGCTGGAATGATTTTGCTCGCCGATCATATTCTCGATGCTAAAGAGGGTCAGGAGACTTTCGGTGGGCTTGATATTACGGTGAGACGAAATGCATTTGGTCGCCAGGTAGATTCCTTTGAATCTGATATCGCATTTAACGATGGGTCAGATGCACCTATGCGCGCCATCTTTATTCGAGCACCATGGGTTGAAAAGATGGGAGATGGCGTTGAAGTATTAGCGTCGATCGATTCCCATCCAGTCGCTGTTCGATCAAAATCTATTGTGGCGACATCGTTTCATCCCGAACTGACGGGGGATCATCGCATTCACCGTTACTTCATTGAAGAAGTAGCAAGAAAAGCACTGCAAAAGGTAGAGTAGTTCGAAGTAATTCAAAGCGGTAAAGGGGTTAAAAATGTCTGGCCATTCCAAGTGGGCGACGACCAAGCATAAAAAGGCGATCACTGATGGCCGTCGTGCAAAGGTTTTCGCAAAGCAGATTCGTGCAATTGAAGTAGCTGCACGCAATGGCGGCGCCGACCTCGAAGGCAACCCAACACTCTTTGATGCGATCGCAAAGGCTAAGAAATCCTCGATGCCGGCCGATAATATTGAACGCGCTGTTAAACGTGGTGCAGGCCTTGAATTAGGCGCCGCCGATTATCAAACAATTATGTACGAAGGCTATGGACCAAATGGTGTTGCCATCATGATTGAGTGTCTGACAGATAATCGCAATAGGTCATCCTCAGAAGTGCGTGTTGCAGTCACTCGTAACGGCGGAACGATGGCCGATCCAGGTTCGGTTTCCTATCTCTTTAATCGTAAGGGTGTAGTCACTGTTAAGAAGATTGCTGGCCTGACGGAGGATTCAATTCTCGAAGCGGTATTAGATGCAGGAGCTGAAGAGGTCAATGACTTAGGTGAGGCATTTGAAGTTGTCAGCGAGCCAAGTGATTTAGTTCCAGTCCGTTCAGCTTTGCAAGGTGCAGGAATCGACTACGAATCTGCCGACTCTTCATTCCTGCCATCGATGCAGATTGAACTCGATGCAGAGGGTGCAAAGAAGCTATTTGAACTCATCGATGCAATTGAAGAGCTCGATGATGTGCAGAATGTATTTAGCAATTTTGATGTATCAGATGAGGTTATGGCGAGCCTTGAGTAGTTGAGAAGAGTTAAAGCCTAGGCTTGAACTCTTATTGGTTAGAGATAGAGGGATGGTGCCATGCGAGTTCTGGGGATTGATCCAGGTCTAACGCGCTGTGGCATCGGCATTGTTGAGGGCGCTGTTGGCAAACCTCTTTCAATGGTTGGGGTTGGTGTGATTTTGACACCATCGGACACGCCCCTTGAATCACGTTTACTTGAATTAGATAGATCCATCAATGAATGGGTCGCCTTGTATAACCCAGATGTCATTGCAGTTGAGCGGGTATTTGCCCAACACAATGTGCGCACCGTTATGGGGACTGCACAGGCTGCCGGTGTTGCATTACTTATTGCAGCAAAATCTGGAATTCCAGTCATGATGCACACACCAAGTGAAGTTAAAGCTGCAGTGACAGGTTCAGGCCGGGCCAATAAGGCGCAAGTTGCGGCGATGGTTGTTAAAGTTCTTAACTTAACTGAGATCCCAAAACCGGTTGATGCAACAGATGCGCTAGCTCTAGCTATTTGTCATATTTGGCGTGGGGGAGCAAGTGCAAAGATTGCCGATGCTTTGGCTGCTGAGAAATCTCGGATTAGAAAGCTACGTGGGTAAATGATTTCTCTCATCACGGGTACCGTGCGTTCGATTCATACTGATCGTTTAATTGTCGAGGTCGGCGGAATCGGTTTAAGTGTTTTAGTAAATGCTCAAACAGGTGCGAGCGTCACTATGGGTTCGCAAGTGCAGTTATTTACAACGTTGATTGTCCGCGAGGATGCACTCACACTCTTTGGTTTCTTAAGCGATGAGGCCCGTTCATTATTTGAACTCGTACAGACCGTCACCGGAATTGGGCCGAAGGTAGCGCTCTCAATTTTAGGAGCTTTGACTCCCGAGGATCTCGGTCGAGCAATAGCCACTGAGGATGTCGCCGCAATAGAGCGCGTACCCGGCATTGGTCGAAAAGGTGCTCAGCGAATGATTTTGGAGCTCAAGGGAAAGTTGAGCGATTTATCAACCGGCGCGACCTACCGCGGTCATGTTCCAGCTTGGCGCGAAGATTTAACTGGCGCACTTATCTCTCTGGGCTTCTCTCCAAAAGACTCAGATATAGCCATCTCTGCTTTAGTTTCTAGGTTAGCTGCCCAAGATCTAGATCCAACTACAATTGGCTTAAGTGATTTACTCAAAGATGCTTTAGCAAATGGAAAGAGTTCTCGTGGCTGAAGATCGTTTAGTGGGCTCTTCAATTAAAGGCGAAGAATCAGCTCTTGAACATGCACTTCGCCCATCGACGTTAAAAGAGTTTATTGGCCAGCATCGTGTGCGCGAACAGATCGATGTTTTATTGACTGCTGCGCGCCACCGGAAAACTCCAGCCGATCATATTCTGCTATCTGGCCCACCTGGACTC
The DNA here is from genome assembly GCA_964203745.1 of Candidatus Planktophila sp. Lineage (GTDB taxonomy): Bacteria > Actinomycetota > Actinomycetes > Nanopelagicales > Nanopelagicaceae > Planktophila. The sequence goes on along the minus strand of CAXNOC010000009.1, from coordinate 11,203 downwards.
GGTAAAACGACTTTAGCTTTAATTCTTGCCAGTGAAATGTCGGCGCCGATTCGTATTACGAGCGGACCGGCGATAACTCACGCAGGTGATTTAGCCGCGATCCTGTCTTCGCTAGTTGAAGGCGAGATTTTATTCTTAGATGAGATTCATCGTCTGCCGCGGCCAGCAGAAGAGCTTTTATATTTAGCGATGGAGGATTTTCGCGTCGATGTAGTAGTTGGCAAGGGACCGGGTGCAACTGCTATTCCTTTACAACTTCCACACTTCACACTGGTCGGTGCAACTACGCGTAGTGGATTGCTAACAAGCCCATTACGCGATCGTTTTGGTTTCACGGCCCACCTTGATTTCTACACTGACGCCGAACTTGCGCAAGTAATCACTCGAAGCGCCGCCTTGTTAGAGATAAAGATTGCACCAGATGCGATTATCGAAATATCCGGCCGATCTCGCGGGACGCCTCGCATTGCTAATAGATTGTTACGTCGAGTTCGCGACTATGGCCAAGTATCAGGAAGTGCGCTGATCTCACTTGCCGATGCCCATGCCGCCCTTGAAATCTATGAGGTAGATGCGCTGGGGCTAGATCGACTCGATCGTGGAGTTTTAACAGCCCTAGTAGAGCGATTTAATGGGGGTCCAGTGGGTCTTTCTACCCTTGCCATTGCAGTGGGCGAAGAGATTGAAACCGTTGAATCCGTTGCCGAGCCCTTTCTTGTGAGAAATGGCTTTATGGCGCGTACGCCGCGAGGTCGTATAGCCACGGCGATGGGTTTTGCCCATATAGGACGAACACCACCTCCTCAACTCGCCTCCCTTTTCGACACACCTGCAATTGATGCCTAGACTCTGCCTCTATGTCTACAACAATTAAACCCGTAAAGACGGCTGGCCGTCCCGCCCGTTCATTGGCGATTTTGGCCCTAGTACTCGTGGCAATGCTCGGCCTTGTCTTTGTACAAGGCGCCACGGCAGTTCGTCTTGGCCTAGATCTTCGAGGCGGAACATCTGTCACGCTCCAACCACGTATCGCTCCCGGTGAGAGTGGAAAAGTTACTAACGAGGCTATCGATCAAGCGGTTTCAATTATCCGCCAACGCGTTAACTCATTAGGCGTGGCTGAGTCTGAAGTTGCCGCACAAGGTAGTGGAACAAATCGTCAGATCGTTATCTCCGTTCCAGGCGATACTGGTCGACGAGTTGTTGAATTAGTTGGTCAGACCGCTGAACTTCGTTTTCGCCAAGTTCTTGCAAGTGATACAGCCTTCGTCGCCACCGGTTCGGCGGCAATTGATGCAGGATCGGCCGCTACACCTATAAATGGCATTAGTCCTGAGTTGAATGCAAAGTTTGCAGCTTTGGATTGCACAAAGTTAGCAAATCTCAAAGGCACTGGTACAGATGCACCGACAGACACCATTGCTGTCTGTGATCGCGCAGGCACAACAAAATATATTTTAGCTCCAGCCGAAGTTCTAGGCCGTCAAATCTCTAAAGCATCTGCAGGAATTGATACTCAAGGTGGAAACGCTTGGTATGTAAGCCTGACATTTAACGGCGAAGGCACGACTGCATTTGGTGCACTCACCACTCGCGTAACAACTTTGCCTGAGCCTACTAATCAGGTTGCGATTGTTCTTGATGGATTAGTGGTTTCATCACCACGAATTACAGAGCCAATTCCATCTGGAAATGCGCAGATTACTGGAAGCTTTACTCAACTTGAGGCACAGGATCTTGCAAATGTTTTGAAGTATGGCGCACTGCCACTTGCATTTGATCGTGGCGAAGTTCAGCAAATCTCACCAACACTTGGCGCAGATCAGCTCAATGCCGGCTTAATCGCTGGTGGTCTTGGACTGCTCTTAGTATTTCTCTACTCCCTTCTCTACTACCGTGGACTAGGTCTTGTAACTGTTGGCTCGCTCCTAGTAGCAGGCTCACTCGTCTATCTTCTCTTCCTACTTCTTGGAGAGTGGATCGGATTTACATTGACTTTGGCAGGTATCGCCGGTGCCATTGTTGCAATTGGTGTTACCGCAGACTCATTTATTATCTACTTCGAGCGCATTCGAGATGAAATCAGAGAGGGAAGAACTCTTCGAACGGCCGTTGAAACTGGCTGGATGCGTGCGCGGCATACGATTCTAATCGCCGACTTTGTCTCCATAATCGCAGCGGTTCTTCTCTACTTCTTCGCAGTCGGTGGCGTGCGAGGCTTTGCATTCACCCTCGGATTAACGACATTGGTGGATCTTATTGTTGTCTTCTCATTTACTAAACCTCTTGTAACAATTCTTGCCCGATTGAACTTCTACGCTTCGGGTCACCCGCTTTCTGGTTTCTCAGCCAAAAGCACCGGAACCCTGCCAGTAACAAAGGAGGCATAAGTACATGTCAAAGCTCTCAGGTATTGGTGGTCGTCTTTACCGCGGTGAAACTTCAATTGATTTCATCGGTAGACGTCGTCGTTGGTATGCGATATCGGCACTCTTTGTTCTTCTCTCTATCGCCGCACTATCACTACAAGGTCTGCATTTAGGAATCGAGTTTAAGGGTGGTTCATCCTTCACAGTCAACAAAGCCGGTGCATCAATTGAAGATGCCCGATCAGCGGTAGAAACCGTCGGCATTCCAGGTGAGATTATTGTTCAAAATATTGGAACCGATAAGGTCCGAGTTCAAACTACAGCCCTTGATGCGGCACAAAATAATGCCGTGCAAGATGCTTTGGCTGCAAAGTTTTCAGTAACAGTAGAATCGATTGACACGCAAATAGTTGGACCATCATGGGGTAAGGAAATTACACGTAAGGCGCTCTATGGCCTTATCGGATTTCTTATCTGCGTAATGCTCTATCTTGCAATGGCCTTCGAACCCAAAATGGCCGTTGCCGCAATTGTCGCCGTGATTCACGATGTTTTTATCACGGTGGGTATCTACGCTCTCGTTGGATTCGATGTAACGCCCGCAACGGTTATTGGTTTCCTAACGATTCTTGGTTACTCCCTCTATGACACCGTTGTGGTCTTCGACAAAATTCGTGAAAATACACGTACGATCACAGCAAGTTCTAAGAGCACATACTCTCAAGCTACGAACTTGGCCGTTAATCAGACTTTGGTCCGATCATTTAATACATCTCTTATCGCGCTACTTCCCGTTGGATCTATTTTGTTCGTAGGTGCCGGTCTACTTGGCGCCGGAACGTTGAAGGATCTTTCGTTAGCGCTCTTTATCGGTCTAGCCGTTGGTACTTACTCATCGGTCTTTATTGCACCTCCTGTGCTTGCTCAACTTCGCGAAAAAGAGCCTGCGATGATCGCACTTGCAAAGCGCGTCAATGGACGTGGCCCAGGCACACTTGCAGCAAGCCCAGTTGCAGCTGTAGTAGCTCTAGCCCCAGGTGAAGTACGCGGACCACGCAATCAGCCAAAGCGTAAAGGCCGCAAGTAGGCAGTTAACGTGGATACTTTGATTGCACCAGTAATTAGTGCGCTCAAGGAAAATCACGCCACAAGCAAGGGCGAAGATGTTGAACGCGCCTTTCTCATCGCCGAAAAAGCTCACGAAGGGCAACTCCGTAAATCGGGGGAGCGCTATATAACGCACCCTGTGGCCGTTGCCCAGATTTTGGCCGAACTTGGCCTCAGTACTGAAACAGTTATTGCAGCACTGTTGCACGATACCGTTGAAGATACGCCTTACTCTTTGAAAGAGCTTCGTCGAGACTTTGGTGATGAGATTGCAAATCTCGTTGATGGCGTAACTAAACTCGACAAACTCACCTATGGCCCAACGGCTGAGGCTGAGACTGTCCGCAAGATGGTCATTGCAATGTCGCGGGATATTCGTGTGCTCGTTATAAAGCTTGCCGATCGATTGCATAATGCGCGGACTTGGAAATTCGTCACCCACGAAAGCGCTGAACGCAAAGCTCGGGAGACGTTAGATATATATGCACCCTTAGCTCACCGCTTAGGTATGAATGCAATTAAGTGGGAGCTTGAAGATTTATCTTTTGAAATTCTAGAGCCTAAGAAGTTTGAAGAGATTTCTCGGTTAGTAGCAGAGCGTTCACCTTCACGTGATTCACTAACTAAACAAGTGGTCGAAACGGTGACGCAAGATTTAGCGAAGGACGAGATTCACGCGACGGTCACAGGTCGACAAAAACACTTCTTCTCGGTCTATCAAAAGATGGTGGTCCGTGGCCGTGAATTCAATGAGATTTATGATTTGGTCGGTATTCGCGTATTAGTTGATGATGTCCGTGACTGCTACGCAGTGCTTGGATCTATTCACGCACGCTGGAGTCCAGTGCCTGGTCGCTTTAAAGATTACATAGCGATGCCGAAATTTAACTTATATCAATCACTTCATACCACTGTCATTGGGCCAACCGGTAAGGCGATTGAGATACAGATCCGTACATTTGATATGCATTCGCGCGCCGAGTTTGGTATCGCCGCTCACTGGAAATATAAGCAGGGTCATGAAAACAACGACTCGTCCCCAGAGATGTTGTGGCTGCGACAGTTACATGAGTGGCAGAAGGAGACTGAGGATCCATCTGAGTTCTTAGAGGCCCTGCGCTTTGATTTAGGCTCACCTGAGGTCTTTGTATTTACGCCTAAGGGGAGCGTCGTGGCCCTACCTGCAGGGTCAACACCAGTTGACTTCGCATTCTCAGTTCATACCGATGTTGGAATCCGTTGCGCCGGCGCAAAAGTAAATGGTCGCTTAGTCCCGCTTGAATCTCGTTTGAGTAATGGCGATGTCGTTGAGATCGTTACAAATAAGGGTGAACATGCGGGGCCAAGCAGGGATTGGCTTAACTTTGTACAAAGCCCACGTGCCCGCTCAAAAATTAAAGCATGGTTTAGCAAGGAGCGTCGTGAAGAGGCGATCGATGCCGGTCGCGAATCGATAGCACGTCAGATGCGCAAAGCTGGACTTCCTTTGCAGAAAATATTTGCAGGTCACTCATTACTAGAGCTCGCGCATGATCTGCACTACTCGGATATCGAATCTCTGTATTCGGCAGTTGGTGATGGCCATGTCTCGGCAGCTTCGATAATCGATAAGTTAGTCGTTGCTCTCGGCGGTGATGACTCCCATCCAGAGCCAACGATGGATGTACTACCAACGCGAGCACCTGCCCAGAGACGCTCAAGTAACGCCGTTGATGTTGAGGGCGCAGATGATGTATTAGTAAAGCTTGCGCGCTGCTGTACACCCGTTCCTGGCGATCAGATTATGGGTTTTATTACTAAGGGCAGTGGAGTTTCGATTCACCGCAGCGACTGCGTTAATGCCGGCGATTTGCTGACAAATCAATCAGACCGCGTCGTCAAAGTTACGTGGCGAACTGGTGCTGGCTCAATCTTCCTGGTAAATATTCAAGTTGAAGCTCTAGACCGAGCATCGTTATTGGCCGACGTCACTCGTACATTATCTGATCAGCATGTAAATATCTTGAGCGCTTCAGTCAGTACTTCCAAGGATCGCACCGCCTTCTCACGTTTTACTTTTGAGATGGCAGATGCGACGCATTTAGATGCGGTGCTTGGTGCCGTGCGCAATATCGAAGGCGTGTATGACGTCTATCGAACAACTAATAATTAAATTAGCTGAACTCAGCCAAACTCTTTTCAGCCTCGGCCAGCCATACTCTTCTAGCAGCGGCCGATTCGAGAGCCTCGGTTGCCTTCTTAGCATTTCCAGCGGCCTGTGATTTTGCCGCAACCTTTTCGTAGTTTTCAATCGAGTCGCTCAGCTGCTTAACAACCTCTTGGGCTCGAGCCTTGGCTGCAGGATCACTCTTGCGCCAATGTGCAGCCTCTGCCTCTTTGATGACTGTTTCAACTGCATGTACGCGAGCATCAAGGGATGTGCGCTTATCGCGATGGGTCATCCCGATCTTGCTCCAACTATTCATATGCTCGCGTAAGGCTTTCTTTGCCTCATCGAGATTGGTTACAGGTAGCAATGCTTCGATTAATAGAACGAGCTCTTCGCGCTTAATCAGATTACTTGCCATTGTGACATCGCGCTTTTCTAGATCCGCATTTTTAGCGGTGAAGAACTGATCTTGTGCCGCCTTAAATCGCGCCCACATCTTTGCATCATCACTTGGCTTTCCGCGGCCCGACGCCTTCCATGCATCCATTAAAGATTTGAAACGCTTTGCAGTTGGTACCCACTCAGTAGAGGTTGCAAGTGTTTCAGCTTCAGTAATGATCGCTTTCTTGGCATCAGAGACAACACTCTGCACGGCCTCAAGGGCGGCAAAGTGCGTGCGACGGCGCTTATCGAATTTATTTCGAGATGAGGAGAATCGCTTCCAAAGATCGGCATCTGACTTTTTATCTAAGCGCGGTGCGGATTTCCACTCATCGAGCAAAACCTTTAAGCGATCGCCAGTAACTTTCCATGACTCTGACTGAGCCAATGATTCGGCCTCTGCAACAATCTTTTCCTTTTCAATTAAAATCTGTTCAAGGCGTGCCTTCTTCGCCGCCGTTTCGGCAGCTTTCTTTGCCTCGTAAGCCTCGCGATGACCCTCAATAAGAGGTTCGATCTGTTCGACCGAGGCCGATAATGCATCCAGGTCACCAACTGCGTTTAGCTCTCTGACTTGATCGCGAAGTTTCTTTACGGCGATGTAGGCATCAGATGGAACAAGTGCGCCACTTTTAATTCGCGCAGCAAGTAGTGCAACTTCTGCGGCGAGCATTTCAAATTTACGAACAAAGTATGCAAGGGCCTCTTCGGCGCTCTTGCCGGGATATGAGCCAACGGGCTTTTCTCCGCTGGATGTGCGAACGTAGACGGTGCCATCGTCGGCGACGCGTCCAAAGGCTGCAGGATCTCCAATCAGGGCGCTGGCCGCTGATGCTTGTGGTGCTGGATTGATATCGGTCATGGTGGTGATCCTTTCAGCGCGTTGTTCATTATGAACGTCGCTATGTATGTCGTGGGTGCATTCGAGGTTGAGTTCGAATACCGCTGAATTGAGCGTTTAGGTAGGGTAAAAGGTACCCTGTCCCTGCCTCATAGCGTCAATCGGCTATCTGGCTAGAGAAAAGCGGAGGTAGATGCATGCTTGTCGCCTCTTTCGCGGCCCCCATGTTTGCCACAAACTGCTGGGTAATCGCATCCCAGGTCGGTTCAGAGTGCATCGTTGTGGATCCAGGAATGCCCGATGTCTCGCATCAACTCTCAGAAATTCTCAATGAGTTCAAGCTCAAGCCTGTCGCCGTTATCGCAACTCATGGCCATTTGGATCATACTTTTTCGATTACCCCAATCGCCGATGGATATGGGATTCCGGCATATATTCACAGCGCCGATCGAATGGCGCTTAGCCATCCAGAGCGAGTTTTGAGCCCAGAATTTGCTGCGACATTGCAGGGCATGGAGTTTATTGAGCCAAAAGATGTAAGAGAATTACGCAATGGTGAGCTTCTTGAACTCGTTGGCCTTAACTTCAAGGCTATCCACGCTCCAGGCCACACGGCGGGTTCGCTGATGTTTGAGGTTTCTGATGAGCTCTTAATAAGCGGCGACGTTCTCTTTGCCGGCTCCATTGGACGCACTGATCAACCAAGCGGATCATCGAAGGATATGGAGCAGACTCTTCGTAAAAAGATTCTCCCACTTGGGGATCACTTGCGAGTTTTGCCAGGCCATGGACCAGAGACGACGATTGCACGAGAGCGCAAAAACAACCCATTTCTAAAAGAGCTTAAGGGACGTTACTAATGTCTGTCCAAAAATTTCAAGCCCCAAAAGGCGTGAGCGAGTATTTTCCACCGCGTTCGAAGTTATTTGAATTCGTACGAGAGTGCCTCATTGCACCGGCGCGATTAGCGGGCTATCAATTAATGGAGCTGCCGGTATTTGAAGATACGGAGCTTTTCAAGCGTGGAGTCGGAGAGTCAACCGATGTAGTCTCTAAAGAGATGTACACATTCACCGATCGTGGAGATCGTTCAATAACACTGCGACCTGAAGGTACGGCCGGTGCGATGCGTGCAGTTATTGAACATGGATTAGATCGTGGACAGTTACCGGTAAAGATTTGGTATTCAGGTGCCTACTTTCGCGCAGAGCGACCACAAGCGGGTCGTTATCGTCAGTTCTATCAAGTAGGAATTGAGGCAATTGGCCTTGATGACCCTGCAATCGATGCCGAAGTAATTGCAATCGCCGATGCCGGCTTTAAATCTATCGGCTTGAAGAAGTATCGCTTGGAGTTAACTTCACTGGGGGATAGCCAATCGCGAGCTGCTCACCGTATTGATTTATTGAAGTTTATTTCAACACTTGAGTTAGATGAGGCAACTGCAGCACGTGCGAAGATAAATCCGCTTCGACTCTTCGATGATAAGCGTGAAGAGATGAAGAAAGCGATGTCGAAGGCTCCCTTGTTAATGGATTATTTAAGTGATGAATCGCGCACACACTTTGAATCTGTTAAGGGCTACTTAGATGCTTTAGGGATTGCCTATCAACTCAATCCCCATATGGTTCGAGGTCTGGATTATTACACCGGTACAACTTTTGAATTCATCCATGATGGCCTCGGAGCGCAATCTGGAATTGGTGGCGGGGGGCGCTATGACGGCCTCATGCAGGAGTTGGGAGGACAAGAGCTTTCGGGTATTGGTTTTGGTCTTGGAGTTGATCGAGCACTACTTGCCGCTGAGTTTGAAGGCGTTGTTGCCCACGATGGTTTTGTATCCGACCTATTCGTCATTCCACTTGGCGATGGGGCAATGGTGGAGAGTTTAAAGATTGCAACGGCTCTGCGCCTAGCCGGCAAGAGAGTTGAGATCGCATTTGGCTCTCGAGCTTTAAAGGCCTCCATGAAGGCGGCCGATAAAAGTGGTGCTCGCTACGTAATAGTCCTTGGCGATCAAGAGTTGTCGAACCAGAGCGTAGAGCTTAAAAATATGAACTCCGGTGTATCCACATCGGTTAAGATTGACTCCTTAATCAACGCACTGTAGAAAGCGAAACCACACTCACTATGTTAAGAAGTCATGAAGCAGGCACATTACGTAAATCTGACGCTGGAACAACTGTCACGTTGGCAGGTTGGGTCTCAAGGCGTCGAGATCATGGTGGCGTAGCTTTCATCGACCTTCGCGATGCTTCGGGTTCGGTTCAAGTTGTTATCCGCGATGAAAAGATCGCTGGAGCCCTTCGCGCCGAGTGGTGCTTATTAATCACTGGTGAGGTAATGCCTCGTCCAGCGGGAAATGAAAACACAAATATTCCTACCGGTGAGATCGAGATTATGGGCGATACCGTAGTTGTACTCAGCGAGTCTGCCGCTCTGCCATTTCCTGTCGATAGTGGAAATGATTCAGATATCAGCGAAGAAGTCCGCCTGAAGTATCGCTACTTAGATTTACGTCGCGAAAAGCCTGCTGCAAACTTACGCCTACGATCCAAGGTGACATCTACAATCCGACGAGTTATGGAAGATGAAGCATTCCTAGAGATTGAAACTCCTTACCTAACGCGCTCGACTCCAGAAGGTGCACGCGACTTCTTAGTTCCTGTACGTTTGCAGCCAGGTAGTTGGTATGCACTTCCGCAATCTCCACAGCTTTTCAAACAGCTATTAATGGTTGCAGGTATGGAAAAGTACTATCAAATCGCTCGCTGTTTTCGTGATGAGGATTTTCGCGCCGATCGTCAGCCCGAGTTCACGCAGTTAGATATTGAAATGTCATTTATCGATCAAGAGGATATCTTGGCCGTTGCGGAAAAAATCGTTGCAAAGATCTGGCAAGAGGCAGTTGGTTACACAATTCCGTTGCCGCTTGCGCGCATGACCTATGCAGATGCGATGTCTCGTTTTGGATCTGATAAACCAGATCTTCGTTTTTCTAATGAGCTCTCCGAGCAGACTTCATATTTTGCAGATACAACCTTTAGAGTTTTTCAAGCACCCTACGTTGGCGCCGTTGTCATGCCAGGGGGAGCGGCCTCACCACGTCGTGAACTCGATGCATGGCAGGACTGGGCCAAGGCACGAGGCGCAAAGGGATTGGCTTACATCCTTATCAATGAGGATTCATCTCTGGGTGGACCTGTTGCTAAGAACTTAAGTGAGAGCGAGTGTGCAGGCATCGCTGCTGCTACTGGCGCAAAGCCAGGGGATGCAATCTTTTTTGCGGCAGGAGAGCGAAGCGCCTCATTGAGCTTACTAGGAGCTGTTCGTCTTGAAATCGGAAAGCGCTGCGGATTAATTAATCAAGGTGCTTGGGAGTTTTTATGGGTCGTCGATGCGCCAATGTTTGAACCTACCGATAACGGTGGTTGGACTGCGGTGCACCATCCATTCACCGGACCTAAGCCAGAGTTTGCGGCCAGCTTTGCCAATGATCCGGGCAACGCATTGGCCTATGCCTACGATATTGTTTTAAATGGAACCGAACTCGGCGGAGGCTCGATTCGTATTCATGATCAGAAGATGCAGAAAGATGTCTTCCGTGTCATTGGTTTAAGCGATGAAGAGGCGGCCTCGAAGTTTGGCTTCCTACTGGAGGCCTTCAACTACGGCCCACCTCCACATGGCGGAATCGCACTCGGCCTTGACCGTGTCTGCGCACTTCTTACGGGCTCTGATTCAATTCGCGAAGTGATTGCCTTTCCTAAAACCGCTAGCGGGGGTGATCCACTCACTGGCGCACCAACTCCGATAACTCCGGCACAACGCAAGGAGAGCGGAATTGATGGCGCTCCTAAGAACGCCGCTCAGGTAGACTAAAACCATGGGACCAGGTGGAATTGCAACGATTATCGCCTCATGCGGGCTTTTTATTATCGCTGTTGCGATTAGTTACGTCGTAATCCGAGTAGGACGCTTTATCGACGAGGCGAAGGTCTCGCTCAAATCACTTACTGATGAAACAGCGCCACTTATTGAAGAGGTTCATACAACTGTAACTTTAGTAAATGGTCCATTGAAGAGTATTAACCGCATAACAAAAAATGCCGAAGATATATCTGAGAAGGTAAGCAACGCTACTGGTTCATTTATGAATAAAAACGGATCGGCCGTTAAGGTCGCCGCAGCTCTTTTATCGGCCGCTTCTAAGAGCAAATCGCGCTCTAAGAAGAAGGCTGAGTGATCTCGCTAAGTGGAATCCGCCGAGATCCGCGCGCGCTGGCTGCGCTTCTT
>CAXNOC010000008.1:0-35775 GCA_964203745.1 Candidatus Planktophila sp. | reverse complement strand
GGCACAATTAACTTTGATGACGCGATCGATGCCACAAAGATTGCCGCAGCACTTCGTGCAAATGGGATTGTTGATACCGAGCCGTACCGCAAGTTAGGTAAAAATCAACTACGTATTGGAATGTTCCCAGCCGTTGACCCTTCCGATGTTGAAGCACTTACTACCTGCATCGACTACGTGGTTGCGGCGCTGTAATCGATGTCAAAAAGTTTTCACCGGGACCGTTACTTCTGGGTTATTGCCACTCAAACAGCGATAGTTAACTTTTACTTAGGGGGCTTTGGTCCTGCGCAATCATTGTTGCGCGCAGATCAAGGTACGTCACTAACTGTCGCCGGATTACACGGGACGGCGATGGGAGTTGCAGCTATTTTTGCAGGGTATGCCAATCCGCATATCGCTCACCGTTTCGGCCGTACCCGCGCTGGATGGGTCGGTCTTGCAATATTTGGTACCGGCGTAACAATGTTCGTTGTTTTTCCACCGGTTGTATTGACTCTGCCGGCAACATTAATCACCGGTTTTGGGACCTCAATCATCATCAATAACATGATGACCTCCATGTCACACCACTATGGGAAGGCCGCTGCTGTGGCTATCCCACAAGCAAATGGAATCTCTTCCGTTGGTTTTATTTTGGGAACATTGTTAATCGGTGGAATTGCAATTCTTTTTCCCAGCCTATGGCGCGTCGGTCTCTTAATAGCCATTCCCGTTTCCATCGCCCTGTTTTTAATTGGCCGCAATAAGGATGTCGATGAGTATGTTCCAGATGAAGCTGGACCTCAAAGAGGAAAACTGTCACGGAAATTCTGGATTTCATGGATCGGCTTTGTGGCATGTATTTCTAGTGAGTTCGCTGTCTCCTTTTGGGCCGCCGCCCTACTAAAAGATCGAGTTGGTTCGAGCGCGGCAATCTCAACTTTCGCACTAGTTGGCCTTGGCGTTGGTATGGCCGTAGGGCGTTGGTACGGTGGGCTGGTCTTGAAACGCTTTGCATTAGATACTCAATTATTAATTTCGATTGCCGTGCAATTCCTTGGCTTTGCAGCCTTTTGGCTATCTCACATTATGTTTGTAAGTCTGATATCTCTAATCGCGATCGGACTTGGAGTCTCCATTCAGTTTGCACTCGCATCGATTCGCTTAATCTCATTTAGTGATGACCGTCCAGATCTTGCTATCGGTCAAACTTCACTTGCCGCTGGCATCGCAATTGCCGCAGCTCCATTCTTGCTGGGTGTACTTGGCGATAGCTTCGGAATCTCCCGCGCATACATTATGGTCCCAGTATTAATCGCCATCGCTTTTGCTATTGTAAAATTCGTTCCATCGCATCCAAAAAAGGAGCTGCTTAATGAATTATAAAACACGCAGAATGGTCACCTTGGTCGTGCTCTTTGGGCTAATTATTATGGTTGCGATCAGCGGACTTTAATACTGAAGCTACGCTTATATCTTCAGGAACGTTAACTTTATTTCGGTACTTTATCCAAACAAATAACGATGCACTCAGTGAGATTGCCCCGCACAAAGCAATTGTGGGCCTAATGCCCATGTAATCAGTTGCTAATCCGATCAAGGGTGAGCCGAAAGGTGTTCCACCCATAAAGATAAGTAGGTAAAGACCCATAACCCGACCTCGTATCGCAGGATCGGTGCTCGTCTGAACTATTGAGTTCGCAGATACTAAGGTTGTAAGCGCAGTTAGGCCGCACATCGGAAGCCAGAGAATGTACGTTGTGTAATTTGGAAGTACCGAAAGAATTATTATCGAGATCGAAAAGAGCGTTCCTCCAACAATGACGAATCTCGTTGTCCTGAAGCGCTCTAAACGGGCCGAACCAATTGCCCCTGCCAACGAGCCGATCGCAATAAAAGTTCCCATCAGGCCAAAGTTAGCTGGACCTAATCCAAACTCTTGTGTTGCCATAAGGGCATTGAAGATTTGAAAATTTAATCCGAAAGTTGCAAGAGCAAAGACCATAATCATCACTACATAGATATCTGGGCGCGCCTTTGCATAAGCGATTCCTTCACGAATATTGCCCAAGCTCTTAGGCTGATTCTGATGAAAGAACTCCTTGTTATTAAGCTTTACAAGAGCAAAAATCACAAAGAAATAGGAAGCACCATTTATAAGAAATGAAGGGCCAGTACCAAAGGCGGCGATCAGGAAGCCAGAAACTGCGGGGCCAACGAGTCGACCACCATTAAAATTAGCCGAGTTTAGGCTTACAGCATTAGGTAGATCAGCTGGACCAACTAATTCGCTTGTAAAAGCCTGGCGAACTGGAGCATCAAGAGCGGTTGAGATTCCCAGTACTCCTGCAAGTACAAAGACATGCCAGAGTTGAACCACGTCTGCGATTACTAATAAACCTAATCCGATAGATGCCGCGCCACCAACGATATTTGTTGCAATCAAAACTTTTCGCTTATCGATGCGATCTGCAAGTGCTCCGCCATGGAGTGAAAATAGAAGGACAGGCGCGAACTGCACCGCTGTGACAAGTCCTAAATATGTACCGTTGTTATTGGTGAGCTCTAAGACGAGCCAATCTTGGGCGATGCGCTGTGCCCAACTGCCAATGTTAGAAATAGTATTTGCTGGAAAAAGGATGCGGTAATTACGGTGGCGAAACGAACGCCAATTGCCATCTTCTTTTATTGAGATTGGCATTACTCTTCTCTCATGGAATCAAATATCCGCCGAGTTGTAACCCTAGTAGCAATTGGAACAATCTGTTGGTTGGTCGCCGGCATTGTGGCAGTTGCGATGAATGCCGATGCGAAAATCATTTGGACATGCGCCTTTGGTGCTTTCTTAGGCGCAGTGGGGATTCGATACTCAATACGCCGCTCAAGGCGCAGTGGCATTTAAGCCTCTAGTTGGGAAGCAATTCCGCGAAGTACACGGCCTAAACGCTCAGCCTCAGGACCTGCTGGATGACGACCATGACGAAGACCATTGCCAACGCGATCTAAAATTTTGATTGTGTCCTCAATCATCGCAGCTAAATCATCTGGATTAACGCGTGCGTTTTCAACAAGTGATGGTGGCGCATCCACGATATGAACTGACATTGCCTGCGGACCTTTACGGCTATCGGCAACACTGAATTCAAGTTTGGTTCCAGGCTTTACTGTTGAAACTCCAGCGGGAAGAGATGATGCAGCTAGATAAACATCTTCGCCCTCATCATTTGCAATAAAGCCAAAGCCTTTTTCTAATGAAAACCATTTAACGCGGCCTGTAGGCATGGGGTGACTCCTTAAGGATTGTGCGTACTCGTGTAGCCGCGGGCTGCGGTCAGGTGATTAGTTTAACAGAGGTGCGGTGAAGGTCGCTTCGGAGTGCGCCCCGCAGCCGTGATCGACAGAGACAACACGTGCATCCTCTGGCGAGATTGCATTGGCACATACACCGAAAGTTGAGCGTAGCGAGCCGGCGATTTGAATAAAGAAGCCACATGAATGACATGGCTTGGGCGCTGATTCTGCCATCGGAGATTTAGGTCCACGGTCACCTTCATACCAACGTTTGGCAGCTTGATCGCGGCCTTCGATAGACATAACGCGTGCACGACCAAATCCAAGTTCGATAGCCATCGCAGTATCTAAATCCTCATCAGCGGGAAGCGCCGCAGCACCTGTTACTAAACGCGTGTCATCAAGTGAGCTTGGAACAATATCGCCAACACCAACATCACCAGGTTGAATGCGATCGCGATATGGAATCCAATCGGGGGCAATAAGTGCATCGGGTCCGGGAAGCACAACGACATCACAAATTGTTGGCTGCGCATCTGCATCAACTTTTGCAACTGTTACACACCAGCGCCAGCCTTTATAGCCCGCGAGTTTTGCCTCAAATAAATATGTTGCGACGCGATCTTCATCATCAAATTCAACTGATACAAATCCACCGATTTCAGATGCGCCGTGGAGCTCATCGATTATTGCATTGCGGGCAAGGTCGGTGGCATCAAATGGATTTTCTCCAGTTGATGTCTTTTCTTTAGATGCTCTCTTGAGGAGCGACTTCTTTGCCATGGCATAAGGATAAAGCAGAACGCCACCCCCGTGTTAATCGGGGGTGGCGTTCTGCCTAATTACTGGGCTTTAGAAGTCCATATCTCCGCCACCTTGTGGCATTGGTGCTGGATTCTTTTCTGGCTTATCTGCGATTACTGCCTCAGTAGTGATGAAGAGCGCTGCAATCGATGCCGCATTTTGAAGCGCAGAGCGAGTGACCTTAGCTGGATCGATGATGCCAGCTTTAATCATGTCTACGTACTCTCCAGTTGCTGCATTTAATCCCTGACCTGAAGGTAAGTGACGGACCTTCTCAACTACAACTCCGCCTTCAAGTCCTGCGTTGATTGCGATTTGCTTAAGAGGTGCTTCGATTGCGAATTCAACAATCTTTGCACCAGTTGCTTCATCGCCAACGAGTGATAACTTCTTGAATACTGCTGTGCCTGCTTGTAGAAGTGCAACACCGCCACCGGCGACGATTCCCTCTTCTACTGCAGCCTTGGCGTTGCGCACTGCATCTTCAATGCGGTGCTTGCGCTCCTTGAGTTCAACCTCAGTTGCAGCTCCAGCCTTGATAACAGCTACGCCACCGGCAAGCTTTGCAAGGCGCTCTTGCAGCTTCTCGCGGTCATAATCTGAATCAGACTTTTCAATCTCTGAACGAATCTGTGCGACGCGGCCCTTAATAAGTGCCTCATCTCCTGCACCCTCAACGATTGTTGTCTCGTCCTTGCTGATAACAACCTTGCGAGCGCGACCTAAGAGTTCTAGACCGGCTTGATCAAGCTTGAGACCAACTTCTTCAGAGATAACTGTTGCACCTGTAAGAATCGCAATATCTTGAAGCATCGCCTTACGACGATCTCCAAAACCTGGTGCCTTAACAGCTGCTGAGCGGAAAGTTCCGCGAATCTTATTTACTACCAATGTAGCAAGTGCTTCGCCTTCAACATCTTCGGCAATGATTGCAAGTGGCTTACCTGATTGCATGACTTTTTCAAGAACAGGAACCAAGTCTTTGATATTTGTAATCTTTGAGTTAGCGATCAATACGTAAGCATCCTCTAGGACAACTTCCATTCGATCCTGGTCGGTTACAAAGTAAGGAGAGATGTAACCCTTATCAAAGCGCATTCCTTCAGTGAGCTCTAGCTCTAGACCGAAAGTATTTGACTCTTCAACAGTGATGACGCCTTCTTTGCCAACCTTGTCCATCGCCTCAGCGATCATTTCGCCGATAGTTGCATCTGCTGCAGAAATTGATGCAGTTGCAGCGATCTGCTCCTTGGAATCTACGCTCTTTGCCATTGACAAGAGTTCAGCAACGATTGCATCGACTGCCTTTTCAATTCCGCGCTTAAGTGCCATTGGGTTTGATCCGGCGGCAACGTTGCGTAGACCTTCGCGCACAAGGGCTTGTGCCAATACTGTTGCAGTGGTTGTTCCATCTCCTGCAACATCATCAGTCTTCTTAGCAACTTCCTTAACAAGCTCTGCGCCGATCTTTTCCCATGGATCTTCTAAATCAATCTCTTTTGCAATTGAAACGCCATCGTTAGTAATTGTTGGGGCGCCCCACTTCTTTTCAAGAACTACGTTACGTCCACGGGGTCCGAGGGTTACTTTGACCGCATCGGCCAAGATATTCATTCCGCGCTCTAGACCGCGACGTGCTTCTTCGTTAAAGGCAATCTGCTTTGCCATGAGTTGTGCTCACTTTCCTTTGATTTAGGTGGGGGCTTTATCACTCGCACCCCGAGAGTGCTAACGCCAAATCTACGGGAGGTATTCCAAGGACGCAAAACGAGGGGGCTTTAGCGGGTAATACGGGTGCTCATACGGGCCTCGCGCAGGCGGCGAAGGAGTTTTACCAGCATTGGGGCGGCCATGAGGGCATCATCCCGGTCGATCAGGTCATTGAGAAGTTGGTAATAGCGCGGTGCGCTGAGGTCGAAGAGCTCTTTAATCGCCGTCTCTTTAGCCCCGGCGTAACGCCACCAACTAGCTTCAAAATCGAGGATGCGTGACTCTAAATCACTTAAGCCGCTGTGCATCGTTGGCTCTTCTTGTGCGGACATGGGTTAAAGCGTATCGGGGGCGAGCGTGAAAGTGTGGGATTTAAAGCCTATTTAAAATGATCTCGATATCACTAATTTTTGTCCATGGATTAACAATCGCAAATCGCAAAATTGGTTGACCGTGATGTGATGATGGTGGGATAAAACCCACTTGTTCGGCTAATAATGCATCGGACCAATTTTGATAATCCTTTGCTGACCAACCTTTACGTGTGAATGCAACAATGGAAAGTTCGGGCTCGCATACAAGTTCTAGATTGGGATGTGCCTTAACTAATTGTGCGGCGGCTTGAGCGACTTCAATAGTGTGCTCCATTGCATCGGTGTAGGCATCGGTTCCGTGCGCGGCTAATGAAAACCAAAATGGTAATCCACGTGTGCGACGAGTGAGTTGAATTGCATAATCAGAGGGTGACCATGCGCCATCTTTTAACGTATCTAAGTAAGAAGCGTGCTGTGAATGTACGGCGCGTGCGAGTTCGGGTTCGCGGTAAATGAGTGCGCAGGCATCAAAGGGTGCAAATAACCACTTATGGGGATCGACAATAAATGAATCGGCCTCTTCAACGCCATCGAATTTCGCGCGCACCGATGGTGCACAAAGGGCCGCTAAACCATACGCCCCATCTACATGAAACCAGATACCCCGATCATGGGAGGCGGTAGCAATCCCCTTCAAATCATCGATAATTCCTAAATTAGTCGTACCTGACGTTGCAACAACTGCGAAAACGCGTGAACTAGTCGATGCGTGAAGTTCGTCAATTGCTTTGGCAACAGCGGCGCCCATTAATTTTCCATCTGCTGCAACGGCCACTTTTAATACATCAACATCCATAACATTGGCTGCAGTAACAATTGATGAGTGCGCCTCTTCACTACATGCGATTACCCAACGCATTGCCTCTGGGTTTTTTTTGCGTGCCTCTGCGCGAGCAACAACTAACGCCGAAAGATTTCCCATCGTGCCACCTTGAACAAAAACTCCACCGGCCGATTGTGGCAATCCAGCTAAATCAGAGAGCCAACGCAGCGCTTGGTTTTCAGCAAAGACGGCGCCAGCTCCTTCTTGCCATGATCCGCCATAGAGTGCACTCGCACCGACAACTAAATCAAAAAGGTTTGCATATTCACTTGGCGCCGATGGAATGAAGGCTAAGTTGCGCGGATGATCGGTAGAGATGCATGCCTTTGCTAAAACGCTGGTAAAAACTTCAAGAGCGTGATGTCCGCCCAGTCCGCGAGCTGTAATCGTGTTACCGACCTCAGAAAATAAATCCTCTGCAGTGCGGGGTCCATCTAAAGGTGGATCATTTTTTAAGCGATCAAGGCTGTATGCCAATACCTCTTGAGCCAGAGCCTCAACTTCGGCCGTAAATTCATGCACTTTTGGCCGCCTTTTTAATAATATTTCGAAGCATAGTTGGAAAGACAAAGAGATGAAATGGTGAGACTGCATACCAATATAACTGACCACCAAGTCCGCGAGGGTTAAAGGTAGCCTCCTGCACAATTCGAGTCTTTCCATTTTCTGTCGTAACCGTGAACTCCAGCCAGGCTTTACCCGGTAAAACCATTTCAGCGTAGAGCTTTAAGCGGTGACCCGCATCTAACTCTTCTACTCTCCAAAAATCTAAACTCTCGCCCACGCGCAGATAATCGGGATCACGGCGCCCACGGCGCAAGCCAACTCCACCAATAAAACGATCTAAAACACCTCGGCCCCACCATAGAAAATCGGAGCCAAACCATCCGTGATCTCCCCCAATTCCTTCAATCTGGCGCCAGATTTTTTCCATTGGGATATCGGTTAACGCTTCACGGCGATCGCTTAAAACACTTTCCCCGGCCCATTCGGGATCGCCTTGTGCTTTTTGCCATGGAGCAGTTGGCGCAGTTGCATCCGACCAGCGGGTTTCAACACCGTGATCGGTAATTTTGGAGAGCGCTAAGTTAATTGCTGTTGCAACATCGGATAAACCTTCTGGTGGAGGCGGGATGATTGCATCAATACTTTTCGTTGGATCTGCAACAACCTCACTTATTAGAGATCCAACGAGTGGGCGTGCAAGAGCCGTTGGTACCGGTGTGACTAAACCAATCCACAAACTGGAAAGCCCCGGAGTGAGTACTGGGACTCTAATAATCCAACGCTTTTTTAAGCCAGAGAGTTTGGCAAATTTTTGCATCATGTCGGCATACGTCAGAACTTCCGGCCCGCCAATATCAAAGACTTTCCCGACTGGCTCTTTTAACAGTGCGGCGTTCTTTAAGTAATACAGGACATCTCGAATAGCAATTGGATGGGTTCGGTTCATCACCCATTTAGGTGTTGTCATAATCGGAAGTCGGTGGGTTAGGTGGCGCAACATTTCAAAGCTTGCCGAACCTGAACCTATGATGATTCCAGCTCGTAACTCCATGACTGGAACGGATGTGCTTGCTAACTCTGTACCTGTGCGTGCACGTGAAGCTAAATGCTTACTTATGTTTACATCGTTTGCGATACCGCCGAGATAAACAATCTGTGCAACACCAGCAGCCTGCGCCGATTGTGCAAAACTGCGCGCCATCTCAGCCTCAATCTCATTGAAGTTTGGGCCAAGGTTGATGGAGTGAAGTAAGTAATAAGCGGTATGAACTCCCGCCAAAGCTGCATCTAAATCTGATCGATTTTCAGCGCTGCCTTCGCAAATTTCTACGGCGTTTGCCCAGGGTTGGCCTTTCACTTTATTGCGATCGCGCACGAGAATTCGAATATCATATTTTTCCTCGACTAAAGTGCGAACTAATCGTCCTCCCACATAGCCAGATGCGCCGGTAATTAGATATTTGCGGTTTTGGATTGGAGCACTCATGAATGAAAGCCTAGACTCAGCTGCATGCAAAGGAAACTTGAAAAACCTCGTGTGGTTATTCTTGGTGCCGGTTTTGGTGGTTTAACCGCTGCCAAAGCCATGGCTGACTTTGCCGATGTCACTCTCGTTGACCGACATAACTTCCAAACTTTTCTTCCGCTCTTGTATCAAGTTTCAACGGCTGGACTTGCCGCCGATCATGTCGCCCACCCAGTCCGTGGCGCGCTTCGTAAAACTGGAACCGCTTTTCGAATGGGATCTCCCATATCTATCGACCATAAAAACAAGACCATAAAGTTAGATAGCAGCGAAACCCTTGAATTTGATCATCTTGTGGTCGCAATGGGATCGGTAACGGCCGACTTTGGTGTCCCTGGGGTTCATGAGCATGCCCTCGGAATGAAAAGCGTTCATGAAGCGATCACAATACGTGCCGAAGTGATGCGCCGCTTTGAAGATCTCTGCCGTTTTGAGGATGAAACTATTTTTTCAATTGCCGTCGTTGGTGGTGGACCTACTGGAGTTGAAATGGCTGGAGCCTTTGCCGAACTTGTGCGGGGACCACTTAAAAATGACCAAGCCCATGCCGCCGCCCATATCAAGATCTATTTAATTGAAGCTGGCCCACGGTTGTTGCCTAGCTTCTCAGAGAGCCTTTCAGCACGTACAAAGCGAGATCTCGAAAAGCTTGGCGTGAATGTTCTGCTCGATACTTCCGTCAAAGAAATTAAATCAAGAGTCATCGATATTAAAGATGGAAGCTCAATTCCAGCACAAGTAATAATTTGGGCCGCGGGAGTACAGGGTGAACCAACAGCGGCACTATTAAACCTGCCGCTAGTGAATTCACGCATAGATGTTGAAGATTCACTTCAAGTTAAAAATTACCCGTATATCTGGGCCATTGGTGATATCGCTGGAATAAAAGGCAAAGACGGGCGCTTCTTGCCGATGGTCGCCCCAGTTGCATTGCAGCAAGGAAAATTTGTTGCCCGACAAATACAGCGACTTGTAAAAGCTCAACCTTTACTGCCTTTCACTTATCGCGATAAGGGTTCCATGGCAACGATTGGAAGACATAAGGCCGTAGTAGAAGTAAAAGGTTTTAAGTTAGTAGGGATTCCAGCTTGGTATGCCTGGTTATTTTTGCATTTGTTCTATCTCTTAGGTGGGCGCAATAAGATTGGGACCATGGCCGATTGGACGTGGAACTACTTAACTTTTGACCGCGGTAACCGACATATTATGGATTCAATGTAATGCCAGAATATATAAACCTTCGTGGGCATCAAATTTATAATTATGAGTGGGAAAACGATGGGGAGGCCGTCGTATTGCTCCATGGTGGTTTGAGTAAAACTTCGAGTTGGGACTACATCATGGTTCCACCACTTGAAGATGAGTTTCACGTATTCGCCTACGACCGCACTGCTCACGGCTTCACTGGTGATCAATCAGGAAGCCTGCACTTTGACTTCCAAACCCTTGAAGCGATTGCATATCTAGAGGACATCGTTAAGGAGCCTGCACATTTAGTCGGCTGGAGCGATGGTGGAAATATTGCATTAAAAGTCGCGATTGCGCGTCCCGACCTTGTTAAATCTATAGTCGCAATCGGGGCGAATTATCACTTTAGCGGTGTGATGCAGGCATTTGATGACCCTGAGATTTCCGAGGATGACCAAGCTGAGTACAACTTAATTTCACCGGATTCTCCACATACGCTGCTGGAAAAAACTATTCGCATGCATGCAATTTGGGAGAGCGAGCCCACGCTTACGCTCGAGGAAATCGCCACAATTCAATGCCCGGTGCTCGTACTAGTTGGTGACGATGATGTCATCAACCATTCACACACGATCTCTCTTTTTGAAGCCCTGCCGCTGGGACAGTTAGCAGTTATCCCTGGCACATCGCACATGGTTGTGAAGGAAAAACCCGGGTTAATGAATGCAGTAATTATTGCCTTCTTAGAAGACTTAAGTTATCCGGTCACCCGCATGCAGGTTCGGCGTACTAACAATCAACCGGAGTAATTTTTCCGTTCGTGACATCATAAATCGCGCCGCCAACAACAACACCTTTATTTAATAATGGGTAGGAGCGAACGCGATTTACATCGGTAATCAATGCCTTAGTTTGATCAGAGACCGTGCGGAACTCAAGGCTACGAGTATCAACTCCATGCTCTTTTTGAATAAGTGCGTGGATATCGGCTTCCTCGCCCATGGCCATACGGCAGTTTGTGTGCGGCATAATCAAAATGCGCTTAACACCAAGTAAGTATGTAGCCAAGACCAGTGTTCGAAGAACATCCTCTGTCACACGCGCACCAGCGTTACGCAAAATTTTTGCATCTCCCGGATGCATCCCAACAACAGCAAGCGGGGTGATTCGTGAATCCATGCATGTAACAATGGCTAAACCTTTTTGAGCTACACCAGTTAGATCGGAGTAATTAAAACCCTTGACGTACTCATCATTTGCGGCAAAAGCATCAGCAAACTCTTCATGAGGAAAGTGCGGCATAAACCACCCCTTTGCATAAAACTTACGAGCCCCCCGTCAGGATTGAACTGACGACCTGCGCATTACAAGTGCGCTGCTCTACCACTGAGCTAGAGAGGCCTACGTGCGAACACGTATCGATCTTGCGACCAGCGGCAATTATGGCAGTGAGTTGCAAAAACTTGAAATCGAGAAGCTTGGACGGTCAAAAGGGTAGGTTGTGCCCGTGAGACTAGGCGTATTGGATGTGGGATCTAACACGATTCATCTTCAAGTGATGGATGCCCATCCTGGTGCCAGGCCTAGCCCTGCTACGAATTTCAAGGTTGAACTCCGACTTACGCAATACCTAGATAAATCCGGAAGCATCTCCAGTGATGGAATCAGACTTCTGCATGAGGCAATATCTCAAGCCGTCTTACATGCAAACGAGAACAATACTGATGAGATTTTAGCCTTTGCTACATCTGCGGTGCGGGATGCAAAAAATGGGCCGCAAATAATCAAAGAGATTAATGAGCAACACCAGATTGATTTACAGATTCTTACGGGCGAGGAAGAGGCTCGAATGACTTTTCTGGCAGTTCGTCGATGGCTGGGGTGGTCGGCGGGAAAGTTGCTTGTCCTAGATATCGGGGGCGGATCCTTGGAAATTGCATCTGGTGTCGATGAAAATCCGGAATCTGCCATATCCCTTCCTTTCGGTGCGGCTCGACTCACCCGTGATTTCTTGAGCGGTGATCCATACTCGAATAAAGACGTGAAATTTCTTGAAGATTTTGTAGCCAGCAAATTAGAGGACTCACTACCGCCAATTCTTCGATCACACGATGCAAATCATTTCGTAGGAACAAGCAAAACTTTTAGAACTTTGGCACGATTGTCTGGACATTGGTTTAATGAAAATCCAAAGTTTCTTGAAATTACTAATCTGAAAGCATTGACCGAAAAACTCGTTGAGATGCCTAATAAAGCGCGAGCCGAGTTACCGGGAGTATCAAGCAATCGTGCACTTCAGATTGTGGCGGGAGCAATTGTGGCTCGGGCTGCGATGGAGGTCTTAGAAATAGAGAAATTAGAGATATGCCCTTGGGCACTTCGTGAAGGAATTGTTTTGCGAAGACTCGATTGGTTGCAGGGTTAATCTAAGTATCTGGCGCGCTAACCCAGTCAATTGCAATTATTTCTCCATCTCTATGGTGGAGTACCCACGCTTCTGCAGGTTTTAACTCTTGGCCAAGCTCCTTAAAATTCTTCTTCCCAATTAGCTTTTTCAATAGCTTAGGAAGTATTGGGTTATGGCTACAAATAATCGCACTAACTCCACTGTCCATCAGATCTTGAGCGTAATCGAGCGCGGCCTCTTTATCTTTAGCAAATCTATACTCGCCCAAATCCGCTGAGAAAATCGGGTGCATGTTCAAAGCGCGCGTCATTGGCTCGATTGTTTCGATACATCGCATTGCATCGGAGGAGTGGACTACTTGTATTCCATACGGTAAATACTTTGATAGAAGACGCTTTGCTTGAATCTGACCAATATTGGCCAAGGGGCGATCGCCATCATCGCCATCCCAATCTTCGCGCTTGATTGCCTTAGCGTGACGCAGAAGTACTAATGGAGTTGTTCCTGTGCCGAACTCAAGAAAAAAATCTACGATGGATCGGTCATCATCTAAAGTTAACTTCTCACGCGCCTCTGTCGGGGAGAGCCATAAAATCTCATCCACTTCTTGCGGATTTGGCTTTCCAGTGGCCTCACCAACGGCCTGCGCCGACCAGTATTTAGCGAGTTTGGTAACACCATCAACGACGTATGTCACATGCCCAATTTCTGGTCCAAAGAGCGCCGAATATCCAGTCTCCTCCATGACTTCGCGATGTGCGCAGCCAATCATTGTCTCGTTAGGATCTAATTTGCCCTTTGGTAGAGACCAGTCGTCATAACGTGGACGATGGATTAACGCTATTTCTACTTTTTTCTTGCCACCAAATCGCCAGAGAACTGCGCCGGCTGCATAGATAACAGTATTTTCACTATCTTTCATTTATCGATTCTTTCCATAGTGGTCGATCATTATTTCGTGAACATCCTTCAGTGGCTTTCCTTGCTCATCACAGCTTCTTCTTATCCACTGCTTACCAGTTAACTCCCAGCTGGAACTTTGATTAGAGAGGCCCAGATCAAGAATCCCTTGCAACCTTGCGTGATGCTCTTTTCGCTCAACGCGAATCAAGCTCTCTACTCGACGATCCAAGTTACGGCCCATCAAGTCCGCACTTCCAATCCAGTATTCGCTGTCTCCACCATTAACAAAATGGAAGATGCGTGAATGCTCAAGGAAGCGACCTAAAACGGATTTAACGGTTATATTCTCTGAAATACCCTTAAGCCCTGG
Organism: Candidatus Planktophila sp.; assembly: GCA_964203745.1. Taxonomy (GTDB): domain Bacteria; phylum Actinomycetota; class Actinomycetes; order Nanopelagicales; family Nanopelagicaceae; genus Planktophila. The sequence goes on along the minus strand of CAXNOC010000008.1, from coordinate 21,891 downwards.
CTGCACGGCGCAAATACCACGAACTAATAAATCAATTTTTACTCCAGCTTGGGATGCTTCATAAAGTTTTGCAACGAAGTACTCATCGAGAATGGAATTGAGTTTAAATTGAATACCCGCTGGCTTGCCTTCTCTTACATTCGCAATTTCGCGATCAATCCGCTCGGTAATTCCTGAACGTAAGGTTCGGGGCGCGACAAGTAACCGTGAGTATGTCGACTGTGGGGCAAAACCGGAAAGTTGATTAAAGAGTTTCGTTAAATCCTCTGTTAATTCGACATCCGTACTCAGGATTCCTAAATCCTCATACATGCGAGCAGTCTTTGGGTTGTAATTACCTGTTCCAATATGACAATAGCGACGTAAGCCTTGCGGTTCATCGCGAATTACCAGTGAAAGCTTTGCATGCGTTTTTAAACCCATAAGTCCGTAAACAACATGAACTCCAGCGGCTTCAAGTTTTCTTGCCCATCGCACATTTGCCTGCTCATCAAATCGGGCGCGTATCTCGATGACCGCTAAGACTTGCTTGCCAGCTTCAGCGGCTTCAATGAGCGATTCAATAATCGGTGAATCTCCAGAGGTGCGATACAGAGTCTGTTTAATTGCCAGTACATGTGGATCTTGGGCGGCGCTTTCCAGGAAGCGCACAACCGATGAGGTAAAGGATTCATAGGGGTGGTGGAGCAGAATCTCCCCTTGTCGAATCGCCGCAAAGAATAAATCTGTGTCCTCTGAGTCAACTTCAGAGAGAGCAAGCGCCGTTCGTGAGCTGAATTTTTCAAACTTTAGCTCGGGGAATCCGAGATCTGCAATCTTATGCAGCGCCGTGAGATCTAGCGGTGAGGGCGCGTGAATAATATTGACTTCGCTAATCCCAAGTTCATTTGCCAGGCGCTCAACTAATCGCGCTTCCACGCCGCTCTCAATTTCAAGTCGCACTGGTGGACCAAAACGGCGGCGAGCTAACTCGGCTTCAAGGGATAACAAAATATCCTCTGACTCTTCTTCATCGAGGTCTAAATCTTGGTTTCGAGTAACCCTAAATGCGTAATGCTCTTCAATAACCATCCCCGGGAAAAGCTCTTGCAAGTTGATTGCGATGAGATCTTCAATTGGAATGAATCTAGTTGATCCGCTTTTTGCCGTCGCGATAAATCGTGGAAGAATCTCCGGTACCTTAACTCGTGCAAAGAACTCTTCATCCGTAGTGGGATTCTTTACAATAACTGCCAAATTCAGAGACAGTCCAGAGATATATGGGAATGGATGCGAGGGGTCGACGGCTAAAGGAGTTAATACGGGGAAGATTCGATCCTTAAACAATCTATCTACGTAATCCTGTTCGATTTCATTCAAGTTATCCCAGTGCAGGAATTCGATGCCCTCGTCTTTAAGTTTGGGCATGATGTCATCGTGGAAAACTCTCGATTGTCTGTCAACTAACTCTTTTGTATGCAGAGAGATTTCAGCCATTAAATCCTTCGGAGCAAAACCTGCAACATTAGGCGTGATGATTTCATTTTCAATCTTGCTCATGAGAGTTGCAACGCGCACCATAAAAAACTCATCAAGGTTTGAGGAGAAGATAGCCAAGAAGCGAAGCCGCTCGAGTAGAGGGATGCTGGAATCTTCAGCCAGCTCCAAGACCCGTTGATCGAAGGAGAGCCAACTGAGCTCTCTATCGGTCACGTTCTCGAATCTCATGGTCCTATTCTCCATATTTAGAGTGAACTGCGAATGTCCAGAGTATGTCCAATTAGTAAACCAATGAAGATTTCGCACTAAATGCGCCCAACTGGCAGAATTGAGCCCATGATCACGAACTACTGGATGAGTCCTGAAACGACCTCGGTTAATCGATTGCCCATGCTCAATATTGAGCATATTGAGAAGATCTCACTCGATGGCACGTGGAGGTTTCAACTACTCCATAGCCCATTAGATCGCCTAGGCAAAAAGTGGTCATCGATTCCCGTCCCTGGTCTTTGGACGATGCAGCCAGAGAGTGACGTCTTTTTCGATAAGCCGATTTATACAAATGTTCAAATGCCCTTTGAAGAGCAACCACCTTTTGTGCCGGCGGAAAATCCTCACGGTGTTTATGAGCGTGATTTTGAGATTCCAGAGAGCTGGAAGGATAAACGAATTGTTTTACACCTAGGTGGATATGAATCGGTGGCACTTATCTTTATCAATGGAGTTGAAGTCGGTCTGACTAAAGATTCCCGACTTGCCGCAGAGTTCGATATTACGAAATTTCTCCGTCGAGGTTCTAACGTAATTCGAATCGATGTTACTAAATGGTCTGATGCAACTTTTATCGAAGATCAAGATCAATGGTGGCATGGTGGCATTACCCGCTCCGTAAAACTATTTGCAACACACAAGGTTTTTATTGAGCGTTTTTACACAACTGCTGGGCTTGAAAAAGATGGCACTACTGGAACGTTAGATATCCGGGCTCAAATCTCATCAATCGATAATGCACCTTCCGATGGCTACACATTGCGCGCACACATCGAAGAGTTACCTAAAGTTAAATCGGCACAGTTATCCAAAACAGTCCATAGTTTCGCGGCTCCTATTTGGACTGATTACAACGAAGAGTTACGAAATGCCAGCAGCGCATATTTCCATGGAAAATTCTGGGCGGGTAATATGCCTGAAAAAACTCGCGCCTTTATCGAACAGGCTGAACCGCACCCTGCTGGTGCCATTGAGTTTAAAACAACCGTCCCTCGTATCAAGCCTTGGTCTGCTGAAAATCCTCATTTATACACTTTAAATATTGAGCTCTGTGATCCATCAGGGCAGGTCATAGAGATTTCATCGCAACGAATTGGTTTCAGATCCGTAAAGGTCGTTGGCTGCGATTTGTTGATCAACGGCAAGCCGGTTATTTTCTACGGAATCAACCGCCACGATTTCAATCGCTATACCGGGCGTGCATTAACTCGCGATGATATGCGTGAAGATCTACTTGAACTCAAGCGATGGAACTTCAACGCTGTACGCACTTCACACTATCCAAACGATGCCGCCTTTCTTGATTTATGTGATGAGCTTGGTTTCTATGTGATCGGCGAAGCCAACATAGAGTCCCACGCATTCATATCCTCAATCTGTAATGATCCAAGGTATTTAACTGCATTCGTCGATCGCGTTGGCCGCATGATTCAACGCGATATTCATCATCCAGCGGCCGTGATGTGGTCACTCGGAAATGAATCAGGAGCCGGTACCAATCATGAGGCGGCGGCGGCATACGCGCGCGCCTTTGATCCAACACGTCCGCTGCATTATGAGGGCGGTATCCGCGGTAACTGGATGGGTAGTCACTCGTTAACAGATGTAATTGCACCCATGTATCCCGCAATTAGCGCGATTAAAGAGTATGCAACATCTAATAAGGCCGACCGCCCATTAATCATGTGTGAGTACTCACATGCCATGGGTAACGCCAATGGAACTTTGGCTGAGTATTGGGAAGTTATTGAATCAACTCCAGGCCTGCAAGGTGGATTTATCTGGGAGTTTTGGGATCACGGACCCGTACAAACCCTGCCCGATGGCACAACCCGTAATGCATACGGTGGAGATTACGGCGAGAAAAAGCATGATGGAAACTTTTGCTGCGATGGAATGGTCTTCCCTGATCGCACGGCAAAGCCTGCAATGCATGAGTTTAAGGCAATTGCCGCTCCAGCAAATATAAGCACAACGAAGGCATCAAAAGGTAGTTTTAAAATCTTTAATAAAAACTTCTTTAAAGATTTAAGTGAGTACGAAGTTCATTGGTCAATTACGCGTGATGGTCTCATATCTGACAGTGGCCGAGTGAAGTTGCCTAAAGTCGGCCCCCGCAAAACCATCGCCTTTAAAGTTAAATCTGTATTTCTAACTAAGCCAGAAGGTCTGGGCGAGCGATTTATTAACTTCACTGTCGTGCGAATTGCTAGCACGGCCTGGTCTCCATCTATGAGTGAAGTCGGCTGGAACCAACTGCCACTTCCATCACGAGCGTTAACTATTAAGGAACACAAGCGCTCTGACATATTTGCTAACGTCGTTGATGAGCAGGGCCAGATTATTATGCCGTTCGGAGTTGTGGCACCCGTTCTATCTCTCTGGCGTGCACCAACTGATAATGATCGCATTGGGCATATCGCGACAAAATGGAGCCGTTGGGGCTTACGCGATATTGAACGTACTGACTGCGTGGTCTCGCAAACTGGCGTAAAGGCAACAATCAAAAATACGTGGCAGACAAGTACCGGATTTACAATTAAACATACCCAGGTAATCACTCCCGTTGCCGATGGGTTTAGAGTTAAAGAAAGTATTGTCTTGCCTAAAACGCTAGATGATGTCGCCCGTGTTGGCACTAACTTCGAGCTAGATGGTGCCTTATCGGATCTAACATGGTTTGGATCTGGTCCACACGAGTCATACCCTGATCGAAAGATTGCGCGCATTGGACGTTACATCTCCAGCGTTGCCGGCCAATACATTCCATATGTGCGTCCACAGGAAAATGGTGGACACAATGGCGTGCGTTGGTTTGAGCTCACAAACGCACTTGGGAATGGGGTTCGGGTTCAACTATCCAAGCCTTTGCAGATGTCAGTGACTCCTAACCGCGCAGTGGATTTAGCCGATGCCACCCACGATGTTGAAGTTAAAGCCTGCGGAAATACCGTTGTTCACTTTGATGCTGCGCATCGCGGAGTTGGTACGGCCGCGTGCGGACCCGATACCTTGCCCAAATACATCATTAAGACTGGTCTACATACCTGGGAGTGGGTTGTTACTTCAATCCATAATTAATCTAGGTGTGCTAGCGGCCAGTGAATAGCGATTGGGTATTTACAGCTTCGTCCATCTCCTGAAGATTTACCGCGTGCGCGTCGCCACATCCATGGCAACGCAAAGGTTATAAACCACAGTGATGTCACGATGGCGCGCATCACCTTCGACTTCTCCTTCGCAGGTGGCAGCGGATCTCGCCAACTCGCATCAAATGGGAGTTCGATAAGTTCAAGGACTGCCTGTGAAACTCGATCATGTCCCATAGCATTTAAATGGAGCCGATCAAAGGCTAGAAATCTACGATCGCTAAATGCAATCTCTTCATTAGCATCGGCGATAATCGCACCAACTTCTAAGCCAACTGTGCGAACATTTCGATTAAATTCGCTAAAACGCTGCTCCCACATTTTTGCAGAGCGCCCAGTATTGCCGGTTCTTTCTAAAACAGTGAACAACATTATCGTGGCGCCCGAGGCGGCAAGACGTCGTATTGCATCTGTATAGAGCGGCAGTACTAACTCGGCTTTGTATCCGGGGCGTATGACATCGTTTGCGCCGGCATGGAAAGATATGAGTGTTTGCGGGCCAGTTACTTGAACAAGTGCTGCTTCGATCTGCTCATCAATGACTTGGCGCACTAACTTTCCGCGAATAGCTAAATTTGCATATGAAAAATCTGGATGGAACTTAGCCATAACATCTGCGGTGCGATCGGCCCAGCCTCGGTATTGACCGTACCTTTTCTCATCACACATGCCCTCGGTATATGAGTCCCCAAGTGCGATAAAACGCTGATAAATCAATTCAATTAACCCTTACGTCGTGCCTGATCTATAAAGAATAGAGTGATCGCAGTTGCGACGCTGGCGTTGAGTGATTCGGTAGTTGCACTGATTGGAATTGAGACCACAAGGTCACATTTTTCACGGGTGAGGCGGGCTAAGCCCTTGCCCTCGCTTCCAACTACGATCATGATCGCCTCTGAGGCGATTTTCATCGTGCTGATTAGCTCTTCTGACTCTCCATCTAATCCAACTACAAACAGACCCTCTTTTTTCGCCGCATCAATAGTGCGAGCAAGATTTGTTACCTGTGCAATCGGTAAACGTGCCGCGGCACCGGCCGAAGATTTCCAGGCCGATGCTGTCATCGAAGCTGCGCGACGCTCAGTCATGATTACACCTGCTGCACCAAATGCTGCTGCGCTTCGAATGATTGCACCTAAGTTACGTGGATCTGTCACGCCATCGAGTGCAACAACAAGTGCTGGGTACTTTGCGCGCTGCATGATCTCTTCAAAACTTGAGTATTGAAATGGTTTAATTGCAAGAATAATTCCCTGGCTATTTGGTGAAATACCTTCAACTTCTGCGCGGTGTGCTTCGCGAATCGGTAAACCTAAGTGAAGCGCTAACTTTAGAGATTCAGCGACGCGATCATCGACCTCAATACTGCGTGCAACCAATAATTCAGTTGATGGAACACTCTCGCGCAATGCCTCTAGAACTGCGTTACGACCTGCAACAATTTCACCTCTTGGACGATCTCCACGTGGTGCGCGCGGGGCTCTAATCTCTTTGCCATCACTTCTGCCAGTTGTTACTTTGCCGGCGCCGCGAACAGTTGTTTTGCTCGAACTCTTTTTTGCACCGGCTTTTTTGCGCTTTGCAGCTGCATGATATGGACGGTCTTCAGCCTTAGGTGTTGGACCTTTTCCAGTTAGACGCTTCTTATTCTTGCCACCAGTACCGCCGGCTGGTCCCTTTTTTGATGCGCGAATTGCGCCTTTGCGGGATGAATTTCCGGCCATGGTTAGCTCTTTTCCATAATCGACCAACGCGGCCCTTGTGCAGTGTCTTCAATTGTAATTCCTAAAGCGAGCAGTCCATCACGGATGGCATCTGAAGCGGCAAAATCCTTGCGATCGCGTGCAGATGCGCGCTCTGCAAGTGCCAATTTTATTACGCCATCCATAGCTTGGGCCACATCACTGGAACTCTGCGCCTCAAAACGTGCATCAAAAGGGTCACAACCCAATATCTGTAAAGCGCCACGGATTTCGCTGGCATTCTTCGAGATTGCAACTACATCGGTATCGGTAATGGCTTGATTTCCGAGTCGTAGGTTTTCCCAAACCGTTGCAAGCCCGGCCGGAACCGCTAAATCATCATTCATTGCTAAAGCAAAAGAATCACTTACAAGAGCTGTGGGCTCTGCGCCAATAATTTCAGTGGCACGCATTAAGAAACTTTCAATTCTGCGAAAGGCAACTGCCGATTCATCCAGCGCCGATTCGGAGTATTCGAGCATTGAACGATAATGCGCACTACCTAGATACCAACGAAGTTCGATGCCGCGCACGCGCTGCAGAATTACTTCAACAAGTAAAGCGTTGCCGAGAGACTTTCCCATCTTTTCGCCAGACTGTGTTACCCATGCATTGTGTAGCCAGCGTTTAGCAAAGCCATATCCAGCCGCCTCTGATTGGGCGATCTCATTTTCATGGTGTGGAAAAATTAAATCTAATCCCCCACCATGGATGTCAAAGCTCTCACCTAAATAGACAAGGGCCATTGCAGAGCACTCCAAGTGCCAACCAGGACGCCCCGCACCCCATGGAGTTGGCCATGATGGCTCTCCCGGTTTAGCGGCTTTCCACAGAGCAAAATCGCGTGGATCTCTCTTTTGTGAAGTTGCAGCATCGACATCTGAGGCTGGTAATAAATCATCAATGCGCTGACCCGACAGCGATAGATATCGTTTTAATGATCGTACTTCAAGGTAAACGTCACCGTTGCCAGGGGCATAAGCCGTTCCGTTATCAATAAGAATCTGCATGAGTTCGATCATTTGCGTGATGTGGCCCGTTGCTCGCGGTTCATACGTTGGTGGCAGAACATTCACGGCTTCAAATGCTGCAGTAAATTCTCGCTCGTATCTCATGGCTAATGCCCACCATGGAGTGTTCTCATGAGCTGCTTTTTGTAAAATCTTGTCGTCAATATCTGTCACGTTTCGAATCAATGTGACGTCATATCCGCTTTTCATTAACCAGCGACGCAAGGTATCAAAGTTGACTGCACTACGAATGTGTCCAATATGTGGTGCGCCTTGCACTGTTGCACCGCATACATAGATTGAAACCTCACCCGCCTTTATCGGGGTGAACTCTCCAACCTGGCGCGTTGCAGTGTCGTATAAATGAAGTGCGGGCATTGTGCGATTCTACCGCTTGAAAACAAGGGCCGATGCGACTGCAGCGATTCCTTTGCCCTCACCGGTAAGGCCCATGCCATCTGTTGTTGTAGCCGATAGTGAAATAGCAGCGCCACCGAGGGCTTGTGAAAGTGCGGCAATCGCCTCAGCGCGACGGGCTTGAATCTTCGGCCTATTGCCGATGATTTGAACCGTTACATTTGAAATCAAATATCCAGCTTTTGTAATTATCTGAAGCGTTTCCTGTAATAGTTGCACGCCGGATGCACCTGCATGCTCCGGGCGATCAGTACCAAAATTACTTCCTAAATCCCCGAGTGTGGTTGCGGCAAATAAAGCATCACAAATCGCGTGAGCTGCTACATCCCCATCTGAGTGACCATCTACTCCATCTTGATCGGGCCAGAATAAGCCGGCTAGCCACAGTGGCCGACCTACTCCAAATGCATGTGCATCCGTTCCAATGCCAGTTCGATAGCTTGCATTAAATCCACAATAAAAAAGCGCGGTATTTAAATCTGCAGGAGTAGTTATTTTTAGCGCTCGATCTTCGCCAGTGATAACCCTGACTCTGCCACCGTTAGCTTCGATGAGTGCGCCATCGTCAGTTGCCTCTGAATTTGTCGCATGTCCTTGGCGAAGCGTAGAAGTTTTGAATCCTTGTGGAGTTTGAACGCTCACAAGTGATGTGCGCTCAGGGGTTGATGCAACATGACCATCAATGTCAATCACTTTAATTGTGTCAACGACTGCAATCGCTGGAACTACGGCCTCGGAACCATCTCTTAGCGCTGCAATTACTCGACTAGCTAAATCACTGCTTGCCAAGGCGCGTGCGGCATCATGAACTAAAACATATTCTCCGGTGGTGACAGTTAATGCATTTCGCACGCTCGCCGAGCGTGTTGCACCGCCTGTAACAACAATAATTCCTTCGCCAACAAGCTCGCTGATTTGTTTTTCAAATCCTGCAGGTGCGCAAATGACTATCTCATCAACCAGAGGGGCAAGAGATGCGACGGCATGCTCTAAGAGAGTGCGATTACCTAATTGGATAAGCGCTTTTGGGAACCCTGCACCGAATCTTTCACCGCTGCCAGCGGCAGCAATGATGGCGGTTACAGACATTTAAATTATGAGGCTAGAACCTCGTCAAGGATTACTGCAGCCTTTTCTTCATCAGTACGCTCAGCAAGAGCGAGCTCTGAAATAAGGATCTGCTTCGCCTTGGCGAGCATGCGCTTTTCACCAGCTGATAGACCACGGTCTAAGTCGCGGCGATACAAATCGCGCACAACTTCGGCGACCTTAATGACGTCCCCTGATGCTAATTTTTCAAGATTTGCCTTGTAACGGCGTGACCAGTTTGTTGGCTCTTCGGTATATGGCTGACGCAGAACGTTAAATACACGATCTAAGCCTGCAGAATCGACAACATCACGGACTCCAACGAGATCTACGTTCTCAGCTGGAACTCGTACGGTCAGATCTCCTTGCGCGATTTTCAACACTACATAGGTCTTTTCTTCACCTTTGATCACTCGCATCTCAATTGCTTCTATGAGAGCCGCTCCGTGATGGGGATAAACAACGGTTTCGCCGACCTTAAATGTCATGTGTTGCCCTTCGCTAGAGGGCAATTGTACCAGCGATTTAGGAGTGAGTCACCTGGCCCTATCTAGCGTAAAACAAGCGTATTTCGCTACTTATTTCATGTGAGAGAATATGCCCCATGCGTCGAACTGGTATTGCACTCATGTCATTAACTCTTGCGCTTACATTAACTGCATGTGGAGCAGGCTTTAACGCATCTACTCGCCAAGTTAAACAAGTGGCCGATGGCGTTGAAGGTGCAATCACGAGCGATAGCAACAATATTAAATTACGCAATGTTTTAGTTGTAGAGACTGCCGAAGGCGCTGGAGTCCTAATCGCTACGGTAGTTAACAACCAACCAGCCGAGGATGCACTTCTTGGAGTCGCAATTAATGGCGTCGTTGCAACTGTAACTGGTACAAACTCATTACCTCAAAACTCACCAATTTCTTTTGAAGGCGCAGCTGCAAATGCAAAGGCTGTGGTTCCGGTACTGAATGCAAAAGCAGGCACGCATGTTCAAGTAACAATGTTCTTCGCCCATGCTGGTGAGATTACTGTCTTGGCCCTTGTTCGCTATCAAAGCGATACTTACGCCGGCATTACCGCTTAATTAAAACTTACTTCTTTCCCTGATTCGCAACGGCAGTAATTGCATCCTTCGCCGCCGCTGGATCTAAATACTCTCCACCTTTAGTCACTGGTGTTAAATCAGCGTTGAGTTTGTAATACAGAGGGATTCCAGTTGGAATATTTAGGCCCGCAATATCGGCATCGCTAATTCCATCAAGATGCTTTACTAACGCCCTTAATGAGTTTCCGTGAGCAGTAACCAGAACTCGTTTACCCAACTTCAAATCAGGAACTATCGATTCATGCCAGTATGGCAACATACGATCAATTACATCTTTCAAGCACTCAGTTTTTGGCGCAACAATATCGGCGTACCGAGGATCCTTACTTTGTGAGAATTCATCATTGTCATCAATTGGTGGTGGTGGGACATCAAATGATCGGCGCCATAAGGCAAACTGCTCTTCGCCATAGGTGGCCAATGTTTGAGCCTTATCTTTGCCCTGCAAAGCACCATAGTGGCGCTCATTTAAGCGCCATGAACGCTGTACTGGGATCCAGTGTCTCTCGCATGCATCAAGGGCTAACTGAGATGTGTGTATTGCCCGGCGTAATAAAGATGTATGGAGTACATCTGGCAAGAGGTTGCGTTCGGCAAGCAGTGCACCACCACGTCGAGCCTCATCCTCACCCTTGGCAGATAAGTGAACATCGACCCATCCTGTGAAGAGATTCTTAGCATTCCACTCGGATTCACCATGGCGCAGAAGGATTAGCTCGAAGTTGCTCATGGGCACATCCTAAACCAGATGCTTGAAAGCCTCTAAATTAGCGAGCGATTCACCACGTGATACTCGCCAAGCCCATTCACGGCGGATGGCGTTGGCGAATCCAAGTTCAAGGAGTGGATTAAAGGATGAATCTGAAACTTGTAGCACTGCGCCAACTAAGCGATCTATCTCGCGATCAGTCACAGCCGATAGAGGCAGGCGTCCTACTAAGAAGATATCGCGAAGTTCATTAATGGCAAAGGCGATTCCATATAAAGAGGCGTTCTTGGACAAACACCAAGCATGCACGGCGGCTTCATTATCATCGGGTTTACGAATGACAAAGGCATTAATACTTAAGGAGTGGTTACCGACGATAAGTGCGCAATGGGTCTGGAGTTTCTTTTCGCCTGGCAGAGTAATGAGATAAGTATCAGAATCCTTTTGTTCAAACTCCAAATCGTGAGAGTCTAGGAACTCTTCAATTGTAATTCGAGGATCAATTGCAGCCATTAAATTCCAGCTATTTTTAGAGCCGCATTATTTTCTGTGATCACTTGATCGTAAATATCTAAAGTACCACGTGCGGTTGCATCCCATCCGAAGTGAGAGGCGTGTTCAATGGCACCCATTGAAAGTAGCACTCTGCGTTGGGGCTCTTGCAGTAAACGGGCAATAACCGATGACCAAGCTCTAGGATCATGCCCATCAACTAAAACACCTGAGATTCCATCGGCAACTGCCGTGCGCAATCCGCCAACAGCTGTTGCAATAACCGGTGTGCCACAAGCCTGTGCCTCGAGTGCAACTAAGCCAAAGCTCTCAGAATAACTTGGCACACATACTAAATCTGCAGTGCAATACCACTGGACTAAATCTGCACGGGCAACGGGAGGTGCAAAGTGAACAACATCGTCAATGCCCAGCCATGTCACTAACTCTTGTAGCCGCTCGACCTCTTCGGTGTTAGCGCCAGAGGCACCACCAATGATGTTGACGATTAACTTTGGTCGCAGATGCGGTGAGTGTTTTACAAGTTCAGAGGTCGCGCGGATTAAAACCTCAGGGCCTTTGTGTGGCTGAATGCGACCAACGAAGGTCACAACAAGTGCATCTTCGGGGGTGCCAATCTGGTTTCGTGCAGCTTTTCGGCCTTGCCCTGGAGTGAAGCTATATAGATCAACGCCGGGATTAACTACGTGGACGGTATCTGGGCATGCGTCATAGAGCGAGACGAGGCTTGCCGCTTCAGAGTCAGTGTTAGCGATCAACGCCTGCGCCGCGGCGGCAACCTGTGTTTCGCCTTGAACGCGAATCATTGGCTCAGGTGTTTCGCCCTCGGCGAGATTTAAATTCTTAACGCGTGCCATCGTGTGCATCGTATGAATCAAAGGGATTCCCAGCTGCTGCGCTGCGGGCATGGCAACTTTTCCGGAAATCCAATAGTGCGAATGTATTGCATCGTACTTCTCATCTTTAATGATTCGAAGAAAGACTTTAGAAAGCCCAACTATGTGAGTTGGCAGCTGTTCTTTTGTTAATGCTCCGTGGCCACAATCAAAGTAACGGACGCGAACGCCTTTAGATATCTCAATAATCTCAGGTGATTCATTTTCTGTACGACGAGTAAAGATATCGACCTCAACGCCCATTGCCGCCATGCGCTGCGCCGATTCGAGTACATAGATATTCATTCCACCGGCATCACCAATTCCTGGTTGATCAAGTGGGGATGTGTGCACCATGACAGTGGCAATGCGGCCGTTCATTCCATAAGGGTACGACTTGTTAGAAGGTTGCGCGAACGGAGCCGACGATTTGATCACCACCGTAGACCCTTTCCAACTCATCATGGGCATTTATGCCCAGTAATTTCAACCCAGCAACCGAAAGCGGTAGGCCTGGACGCATGCCGCCATCATTTACTTTATAAGCAAAGCTTCGTCCATCCGGAACAGATGCGACCATGATTGACTCTGCGCCACTCTTCATAAATAGCCCTGGATATTTCTTCATAAACAAAGTTGTCATTCGTTCGGGACCTGCAACCATTTCAGGGAATGCCCGACATGCATCAACAACACTCTGGTGTATGGGATCCGTCGAAATAGTGAGAGCGCGAATCGCTCGAGTTAAACCTAGTAAGGAGATAAGAAACAACGGTGCTCCACAACCATCAATTGCAGTGTGCGAAATCTTTTCTCCGGCAAGGTTCTCTAATTCATTTTTAAAGGCGACCTGGACAGGGTGATCTACATCTAAATAATTGCCGATTGGCCAGCCACTAGTCGCACAGCCCATCAGCATTCCAGAGTGTTTACCACTGCAGTTCATTGCAAGTCGAGTTGGTACGGGAGTTAAAAGCGCTGCAGCTTCATCGAGTGGTTTGCCCTTTACATTTTGAAGTGCGCTCTCATCTAAACCAGCTAACGCCAAGATTTCTAGCGCGCCCTCATGGTGCATTGCAAGGCCGGAGTGAGATGCGCATGTAAGGGCTAATAAACGCGGCTCTAATGTAACTCCACTGCGAACCATGGCAGATGCCAAAATAGATTTATAGGATGAGCGCGGATAAATAAGCTGTGTTGGATCGCCTTTATGAAAGAGAATCGATCCATCACTATCTAATGCAACAAAGTGTCCAACGTGACTGGATTCGACGACATCGTTTCGAATTAACTCTGCAAGTACTTCGCCCACGCCAAGCGGAATCAATTATTCGCTCTGACGTTCGAGTGATGACCAGATATGTGCCTGTAGCTCTTGTCCTTCGGCGGCCATGTCGTATGCAAAGAAGAGCTCACCTGCGACGAGACCGTACAAACGAACTCCAGCGGTAACAATTTTTGCCGTCGGTGCTGAATAACCTTGGTCTAAAACTAATTGAATCTTCGGACCGTCAAATGTTCCAACCCAACCTTCGGTGATTCCAGTGTTGTGGGACATAACAACCTCTAAAACATTATTGGGCTTCGGGCGCCAGAAACCAGTTTCAGAGCCGCCGGGGCGCAGAATTTCGCCCTCTTTATCTAAAATCCATGATCGTGAGTAGTAGTTTAAAAATGGACGTCCATCGTGATTAAAAACGACTTCTTGCGCAAATTCAAATGGTTCGATAGTTGGATATTCACCGCGGCCTTTGCCGCGCCATGTTCCGACCATCCATGCAAGGGGATTTAAATCAGGATGTAGGCCTTCAGGGATTGTAAAAACCATTTATGGGCGTCCTCTAAATTTAGGTGAGCGTCGCGCCTGCGATTGGCGACCACGGAATGCGTAAATAATAAGTGCTATACCTAGCGCAATGGCTACAAGGCCAAGCATCACTGAAGTAAAAAGCTCCATACGCAGAGCCTACCCTGCTCAAAGAATCGGTTGCTGCGAGGCAGGAACTCCATCAACGGTCAGAGTGGCTTCAATTGGTGTGTTCCGCTTAACGATGGCAAGGGCGATTGTGCCTAATTCATGATGTCTGGCAACTGTGCCAATAAAACCAACCACAATGCCATCATTTTCAATTTTCGTCCCAGTCGCAGGAAATGCCGCATCGCTTCCATCTAAGTGCAGCATTACTAATCTGCGAGGAGGATTTCCCAAATTAAAAATCTTTGCCACTGTTTCCTGACCTCGGTAACAGCCCTTATTCATATGGACGGCGCCATTTAATACGCCGATTTCATTTGGAATCGATTTGTGATCGGTTTCGAAACCAATTCGCGGACGATGGGCTGCAACACGTTCGGCATCGAGTGCCCACGTGCCAACCTGAGTTGCCACGGCGTTAAACGTTGCACTCATCTGCGCAACTTCACTACGTGGCACAAGCGCAAAGGGTCCGCCGATATCAGTGGCAGTACCAGGCGCACGTAACACCGCAAACTCTGCAGTTGCATCGCGAACATCAACGCGTAACATGAATTTCATCTTGGTTAAATACTGTAGAAGTGTTTGGCTATATCCGGGATCTAATACAAGCCATGTCGTTGTTCCATCATCGACTAAGTTGAATTGATACTCGATATGTCCCTGCGGATCCAAAATCATTGCGGACTTCCAGATACCGACGCCTAAATCATTGAGAAACTGAGTGGTTAAATCATGTAGCCACTTCAAGCGATCTTCTCCGCTTACGGCAATGATGTTTAAGTGTGAAAGATCTGCCCAAGCAGTGCCAGCTTCTAGGGCTCGCTGTTCTTTAACGGGTTCGCCAAAGTGCCAGATAGCACCCTTATCTACCCCGTTTTCAACCAGTACGGCGCTCATTGGCAGGCAGTACACGTTCCATAGACTGCGAAGTGTGTGACATCGGTTTTGAAACCATAATCATCGGCAAGAGCGTTAACGAAATTTGCTGCAACATCGATAGGAGCATCCCCGATCGATCCACATTTTCCACAGACCAGATGCAAGTGACTCAATACTTCGGCGGCGTGATAGGTAGCTCCGCCGTGACCTAAGTGCGTATGCACGACTAGGCCAACATTTTCTAGGGTCTCTAGATTGCGATAGACCGTTGAAAGGTTAATTCCAGGGTGCGTCAGACGTACCTTTTCGGCGATCTCTTCAGGGGTTGAGTGTCCAAGTTCGCGGACGGCAGATAAAACAAGCTCACGTTGAGGGGTAAGTCGTAAACCCTTTTCATGGAGCTCGTGTTTATCAGCCATGTGCCGATCTTACGCGAAGAAGCAATAAATAGAGTTCGCAGCCTAAGCAGAAGCTAAAAGCTGCGTTTAAGAAGGCGGCGGCCAGGGCAAAGCTAACTGCAATCGTGAAAAGTGGTGCGATACCAGTAATCGAACCGGCAATCGCCGCAAGGGCAAAGATTAAACCTACGCTTTGGGCAAACTGAGGTGGGCGTACATCTTCGAGAACTGCTTTGCCTTTTAACCGTGGCTTAATTACCCAACGAAATATATATGCGTATGGGGTGAACTGTGGACCCTTTATCGCACCAATTGCAAAGACTATTCCTTGTGCGATAAGAATCCAAAGATTTGTAGTGACTAGGCCAACTGCTAAAACTATTGTTGTGAGAACTGCAGAGAAGCGAGCCCCTCTAGCATCAATTGCAACTGCATTTATTTTTTCCGTTAAAGCCTGCGTCATAATATTTTCCTTTGGTCGATGAATGGATAATTGTTTTTTAAATTACAACAATTACATTCGACACAAAGAGCCAGCAAGGCGTCCGAAATCGATTACTCGACGCTTGGTGAAATTGCTGGCTAAAGACATCTGCATATAGTAAAGAATCTGTCAGATATAAGCCAGTTGCGAACTATTTGCGAATAGCGGCTAATGCGACCATAACTTGCTCTCTTTTAGGCGCTCCGACGGCCCGCCCAACTTCCATTCCGCGTGAATTAAGAATCAGGGTTGTTGGAGTACTCATTATATTTAGCGACCTGACTAGATCTAATGAAGCTTCAGCATCGACTTCGACATAGTTAACATCACTTATACCTGTCACGATATTTTCAAGTAGAACACGTGTTGCCCTGCATGGCGTACAGAATGCCGAAGAGAACTGCACCAAGGTTGCACGCGAACCAAGGGCTCCGCCGATCATTGCTTCGGTAATGAGTGACTCTCCAGATTTAGCTTTTACTGTACCGCGAGAACGCTGATACCAAAGCCCATAGGCGCTGGCTAAAGCGATGACTACCAGGAGTGGAAGCAATGATTTCACAGGGGTAGTCTGTACCAATGGCCAGAGTGTTGCTACTTACAAATACTCAATTGGCGAGCACAGAAGTTCTACCTGCACTTGGTTTGCTTGCGCATAATGTTCGCATCTTGCCCGCCGAAGCGAGCGTGCTTGTCGATGTTCCCGAAGTTGATGTCATCCTCGTTGATGCACGACGTGACCTTCCTGCAGCAAAATCACTTGCGCGACTCTTAACAACTACTGGACTTGGTTGTCCAATCATTGTCATTGCAACCGAGGGTGGCTTATCTGCCGTCAGTGCCGACTGGGGAATCGATGATGTTTTACTCGATACATCCGGTCCTGCCGAAGTCGATGCACGCATCCGTATCGCAATGGGCAAGCATCAGGCCTTCATGGCGCAAAGTGATCCGCACTCCGGTGAGATCCGCACTGGTGACGTTGTTATTGATGAAGCAAGTTACACCGCACGTTTAAAAGGCAACGCGTTAGATTTAACATTTAAGGAGTTTGAGCTTTTAAAGTACTTGGCTCAGCACCCAGGACGAGTATTTACCCGCGCACAGCTCTTACAAGAGATTTGGGGCTATGACTACTTTGGCGGAACACGCACGGTTGATGTACATATCCGGCGTTTACGTTCAAAGCTTGGCCCAGAGTTTGAAGCAATTATCGGAACTGTACGAAACGTTGGTTATCGATTCACAATGCCGAGTGCAGGCAAAGAGAACTCCATCAGCGAACGCGTGTAAACGTGCGCCACATACTAAAGATTCATCGCTCTCTACAAGGACGTATTCCCGATACTGATCACGGTTTTGCTATTGAAACTTTTGACCCCGAGCAACATAAGCAAGCATGGCTAGAGCTCAATAACAGAATTTTTATAGACCACCCCGATCAAGGTAACTGGGCAATTCAAGATTTGGAAAATCGCATGGCCGAGCCTTGGTTTGATCCCAAGGGATTTTTCTTGGCCGTTGAAAATAATCAACTTGTCGGTACCTGTTGGACAAAGATTCACCATGACCTGGTCAATCAAGAGCCAGTTGGAGAGTTATATGTTGTTGGAGTTAATCCCGATTACATGGGTCACGGAATCGGTCGCGCAGTATCGATTGCAGCTATGAACTATCTATTTAGCAAAGGCATCCGCGAGGCGATGTTGTATGTCGATGCCGACAATGAAAAGGGCTTAAAACTTTACGAATCTTTGGGTTTTAACTAAAACTTAAAGCAATAAAAAAGGAGCCAGGGGAACTGGCTCCTTTTTTTATCTCCCCATTTAAGGTCGGACAGGTTTATTTGGCTTTGCCGGAATCGCCTTTTTACCCGCATTACCCGCAAGAGCAAAGAGGCCAGCCATGGTGGCGGCAGCGATGCTGCGCTGTAATAGTTTCATTTTCGCCTCCAATTCGCCACAAACTCTTGCGGATGAGGTAAAAGTAGAGCCCTGCCTTGTGCAATCACACAGGATTCTTTGTGCCTTATCTGTGGATTACTTGCCCACTAGCTCTAGCAAGCCTGCGACCAGCCGATCGACATCGGCCTGCGTTGTATACGGTGCAAGACCTGCCCGCAAAGCCCCAGCATCTCCTAAACCAAGTTTCCTTGAAACCTCAAGGGCGTAGAAATTATTAGCTGGAAGATTGACTTTCTTTGCCGCCATCGCTTTATAAATCTCGGCACTATCGTGGCCCGCAAATGAGAAGTAGATAGTTGGCGTACGGTGCTTGGCATGTCCATGCATTGTGACCCCGGGCAACGCTTTTATTGCATTGTCCATATAGAGGAATAACTCATCTTCATATTTTTCAAGGGCGTTCATTGAGTTAACTATTTTTTCACGGCGCGTACTGCCAGAGCCTGGCGCCAAATCGGCGACGAAGTTAACAGTCGCCGTGCATCCAGCCATAATCTCGTATGGAAGGGTGCCGAACTCAAACTTTTCAGGAACATTACTCGTCGATGGAAGTAACTTGTCGTTGTTGAGTGAATTAAGCAGAGCAGGTGATGCCGCCAGAGCTGCGCAGTGGGGACCCATTAATTTATAGAAGGAGAAGCCAAAGAAATCTGCGCCAATATCTTTGACGCTGATTGCAGTGTGCGGAGTTAAGTGCACACCATCAACGTAAAATAATGCGCCAACTTTATGGACGGCGGCGGCGATAGATTTCAAATCAGGACGCGTTCCAATAGTGTTTCCAGCCCCCGTGATTGCAACGAGCTTTGTTTTGCTACTTAAAACCGCCTCGACGGCGCCAACGCTTAATTCTGATGTAGCTGGATCGAACTCTGCCCAGCGCACTGTTGCGCCAACGGCCTCGGCGGCTTGAATCCATGGACGAATATTTGAGTCATGATCTAGGCGCGAGACAACGATTTCATCCCCTGGCGCCCATTTTTTGGAAAGCGTGCGAGAAAAGTCGTAGGTCAGTTGGGTCCATGAACGGCCATACACGACCCCGTTTGGATCTACATCGATTAAATCGGCCACAGCTTTGCGAAATTCAGTAACTATTGCATCGGCATTTTTTTCTGACTCTGTGGTTGTACTGCGATTTGAAATTGGCATCGTAATCGCTGCCGCCATCGCCGCACCTACTGCAACTGGTACTTGGCTGCCGCCAGGACCATCGAAGAAAGCTAATCCGGTATTGAGCGAAGGAAAATGAGAGCGGACTTTGTTAACGTCATAGGTCATACCTGGCAGGCTATCACTCTGTAAGTTCGGCGCACATAGAGTGAAATGCCTTTGTATGAGCATCGACATCGGCTGCCGTTGTATCAGGACACATCAGCGCCATATTGTGAAATGGTGTTATGAGGAATCCATCATTGAGCATGCGCAAATGTATGTACTGCTCTAATTCAAAGTCACCAGCGTTGTTGGCATCGGCGCCAGTTACTGGAGCTTTCTTCCCAAACATATATTCACCGCGTGCACCCAATCGATTTACCGTCCATGGCAGATCAAACTCATCAATTGCAGCATCAACGCCATCTGACCAGCGCGTACCCAAGTCAATCATGCGATCAAAGTTTTCTTGTGTGAGTACCTGGGTCAACGTCGCCCGCATAGAGGCAAGAGAGAGTGCATTGCCGGCTAACGTTCCACCGATTCCACCAGTATCGATAATCTCTAGTTCAACCATTTTCTTGATTGAATCGGCGATCGCCTGGGTCATTCCAAAAGTTCCAGTTGGAATTCCACCAGCTATAGCTTTTCCAATGGTGAGAAAATCAGGTTTTAAGCCACGATCGGCAGTCATTCCACCCGGGCCAACTGAGATGGTGTGGGTTTCATCGATAATTAAAATAACGCCGAATTTTTTAGCGAGCGTTTGAACAGCCTCTAAATAACCAACCTCTGGTAACACAATTCCGACGTTAGTCATCGCAGGCTCCATCAAAATCGCCGCAACATCACCGTGGGCTAAGGCCTTTTCCATGCCAGCAATGTCATTGAATTCAACGACTCGCGTGGTCAGATCTAACGCAACAGGTGCACCGATATTTCCTTCGCGGGTTACTGTATTCCCCGCCTCATCCAAGGTAGCAAAGGTTTCATCAACGCTTCCGTGATAGCAGCGATCAATAACAACAATCTTTGATCTTCCCGTAATCATTCGTGAATATCGGATTACATGGCGGTTAGCATCAGTTGCCGACACTGTGAACTGCCAAAGCGGTAGACCAAAGCGGCGTGCAAGCTCGGCCGAAACAATCGCGGCATCGGCCGTTGGCAACATCGCGGTGATTCCCTTGCCAACTTGTTCGCGAATCGCAGCCACCGTTGCATCTGGTGAGTGCCCAGTCATTGAGCCGGTATCACCTAAGCAAAAATCGATGTATGTATTGCCATCAACATCGGTAAAACGGGCACCTTTAGCGTTCTCAATAAAGATTGGATATGCCCCTGGCCACTTTGCCATCCAGGACATTGGAACTCCGCCAGGCATGTTCTTTTTACCCTGCTCAAACATCTCACCGCTCTTAGGATGCATAGCCAAAAAGCGTGCATCTTCTTTTATGCGAAGTTCTGCAAGACGTGTGCGGTTAATCATTTTTAATCCAAATCCAATCGTTCGAATACGAATAAAGCCTCTATGTAATCCTCACCGGTGATACCTAAATTCTGGGCATCGGGTGGTGCGGTCTGCGGTTCGATACAAACACCTTCACTATCTTCAGTATAAACAACCCACCAAGGCGCATCACTTTCGATTGAAATCCTTGCAACGTCCTCCCATACAACAGCGGGCGTGCCTTTGATGCCCGTGAATGCATCATCCCAAGGCGGCGCAGTTGGAGCACAACGCTCACCCGTTGGGATTCCCTCGAAGTTCCTAATCAACATCTCGGTAGCTTCAAACTCCACTTCGGCACTTCCTCCGCGATCTAAATCGCGGGCAAACCATGGATGCATTCCCATCCAGACGGGCAAATCACAGCCATTGGCGTCGTATTCAAGCGACCATCTAACGGCATCATCTAGAACTTCGATTCGTTGTTCAACAGTTGCACCGTTATAGGGAGCGGGCAGATGCAGTAGAGATCGGCCGGGGCCGATTTCTTGCCATGAAGAGATAAGACCAAAGCCATGCAGGGCATGAGGTGGATCAATTGTTGCAGGCAGTTGAAAGCTGTCGCCCTTTGCATTGGTAATTAAACCCTCGTTGATTCGCCCAGCCCAGGGCGCCATTGCATACCAACCCGATGTATGAACCTGCCCACGAAATGGAACTGCAAATTCATTGTCGCGCCACTTGAGCGAGACTATTCGCCCACCATTGTCATCATCAATTGCTATTTGGAATTCAGCATCATCTATAAACTGCATTATTGTCCCATCGCCTCTATTAGTTCATGTTTGTATGGAGGCTCGGCGCCTGCACGTGAACATGTAATTCCAGCTGCGATTGCAGCTTTATGCAAAACTTTATTTAAAACATGTCCCAGTAAACCAGCAACAGAGTGCGCAATTACACCTTCGACAACAATAGCTCCAACAGTATCCCCTGCACCAACGCTGTCAACGACAGTGATTTTTGCACCATCAACCTCTTCCATCCCATGCTCAGTAAAGCCAATTAATCCGTGTGCGCCACGTGTGACAACGACACAGCTAACACCCTGTTCGATCCAACGATGTGCAACTTCATCAAGAGTCTCGTTGGGATAGAGCCATTTAAGATCATCATCGCTAACTTTTATAATCGATGCGATTAAAACCCATTTTTCAACGGCCGATGC
>CAXNOC010000007.1:0-43601 GCA_964203745.1 Candidatus Planktophila sp. | reverse complement strand
TGCGGCCGAGATATTGAGCCACCTTATGGAGATGGTTATGTCAGAGAGATCGCTCGAAGCCGAGCTCTTACTGGAGAGATAATTAACGTTGGTACTAGTGGCCATCGCTTAATAGATTTGGAAAATCGTTGGCAGGCCGATGTTTTGGAGCATAATCCGACTTTAGTCTCCATCGCAATAGGAATAAATGACACGTGGCGACGTTACGATGATAACGACATCACTACCACCGAAGATTTCCGCGATCGCTACCACCGCTTATTGAGTTCGACAAAAGCTGCGTGTAACCCGCAATTTGTCCTGTGCGAACCTTTTTTACTCGCAGTCAAGGATGAGATGAATACCTGGCGCGAAGATCTCGATCCTAAAATCGCCGTCGTCCACGAGATGGCACCAGCCTTTAATGCGATCCTTGTTCCATTTGATTCCCATTTGAACACATTGGCGAAAACTACTCCGATGATTGAATTAGCTGAAGATGGAATACATCCAACGATCTTTGGCCACCAAGAGCTAGCCAGATTTTGGATTAGCTGTGTAGGTGAGCCTGCTCGTTAAGAACGCGTAGTGCACGCAAGCCATCACTCGGCCAGATTGAAACCGTCGTAATTGAACAAGGTGAGATATCTATATGAAAAATTGCATCTGCTTGCGCGCCAATTACTAACTTGGCCGCCGTCTTGATTGTTCCATTGTGGCTCACAACGACAACTCGCTGTCCCGGATACATTGCGAGGATCTTTTCAAGAGCTTCGTCAATACGAACAGCAACGGCGTCGTAGGACTCGCCCTCTGGTGGGGCAAAACTTGTTGAACTAACCCAGGAGTGATAATCGGCGGGATATTTTTCTTTTACTTCGTCAATGGACATCCCATCCCAAATTCCAAAGCCGCACTCAATCCACATTTCATCAAAATTAATTGGCAGACCAGTTAACCGCGAAATTGCCTCGGCCGTCTGTTTCGTTCGGTTTTGAGGAGAGGCGATGATCACCTCTGGATCAAGCCGTGCAATCGCCTTGGCTACAAGCTCGGCTTGAGCCAGGCCTTCTTCGGTTAGCTCTGGATTAAGTGGGCCAGAGCCTGAGAACTTCTTAAAGGGCGTTAGCGGGGTCTCTCCATGACGCACAAGAAATATTGTTGTCGCCTTTTCGGCGCTCATGAGACGCTCGGTTAAATAGTTCTTTCGAATTGAGAGTATCTCTCCCCCACCAGCCTGCTGATCAAGGGCCTTATTTGCTAAGCGATCGGCGTGAGAGTTCTCATCGCGGGGAATCCATGTGTAACTCACTAAGGCAGGTGAGTGTGCAGCGCGTGCATCGGCTGCAAGAGATCGCATGTCTGCATGCTTAATTTGCCAGCGGCCTGACATCTGTTCGACAACTAATTTGCTATCCATCTTTACATCAATCGTGGCCGTCGGATCGATTGAATTAACTGCAGTCAAACCAGCGATGAGCCCGCTGTATTCGGCAACGTTATTTGTTGCTATCCCAATAAAGTCATAGAGCTCGGCGACAATAGATCCATTTTCGGTGATGACAGAGCCATAACCGGCAGGTCCTGGATTGCCACGTGAACCACCATCGGCAGTTATCTGAAAGTGGCGAGCCATCTAATTAAACTCCGCGTACCAAAATGCATCGGCACTCTTCGCAACGAATAACCTCATCATCAGATAAATCTGTGATGCGCTTGAGTTCAACGGCGTTGATGGAGAGGTGACAACCATTGCAAGTGCCAGCGATCAAAGCCGCAGCCCCAGTACCATTATTTGACGTGCGGATTTTTTCATAGAGAGCAACAAAATCAGGTGCTATTGAGGCGAGAGTTTCACTGCGCTCTTTGGCAATTGATTCGAGTTCATTGTTTAACGCCGCGAGCGCATTCTCTTTACGAATTTCAAGGTCGGCAATTTCGGCTGCATATGTCGCCTCTTCCAAACTGAGTTCGGTAATACGCGAGTTAATTTCATCGATTCGCATCATGATCTCAAGCTCGACCTCTTCTAGCTCGGCCCTTCGTACCCCTAAAGTTCCCACTTCATGTTGAAGCTGCTCTAGCTCTTTTGGTGAGGCCGAACCACCGTTGAGCCTGGCTTCGTCGCGCGTAATTCGAAGAACAATCTGCTCTACATCGGCCTCGGCCCGTAGGAGTTCGCGCTTTACATCGCTGAGTTCGGTCTGTGCGCCAATGCGTAGATCGCGGGCGTTATTTGATTTTGTTGTGACGTTAGCTAAAAGCGCGTGCTCTGGAAGTGTTGCAACTTTATGGTTTAGGGCCGTGGTCACCTGATCAAAACGGGCAATATCAACTATCTGGCGTTGATCACTTGGGCTTGCTTTCATGATCAACTCCTCCGAATACTTCTTGTGGGCGCTGAGGGTTTCGAACCCCCGACATTCTCGGTGTAAACGAGACGCTCTACCACTGAGCTAAGCACCCGCACTCATAATGAGTACTGGGGAATCTTACTTCAGGTCTATCGAAATAGGTAAATCGAGCTTATAGAGCTTCGATCGCCGCCTTGTAGTCGCCTGTATTTCGAGCATCACCGGCACCATTAATGACCTGCCAGCGCAGGATGCCCTCTTTATCGATTACAAAAGTTCCGCGAGTTGCTCGTCCCCGCTCTTGATCAAATACACCATAGGCCTTAGCGACATCGCCATGTGGCCAAAAATCACTCAGCAATGGAAACTTATATCCTTCGTGCTCGGCAAATGCCCGTTGTGAAAACATTGGATCGCATGAAATCGCAAGCAATTGCACATTCTCATTTTGAAATGCTGAGAGATCATCGCGAAGTGCGCACAGTTCGCCAGTGCAAATTCCAGAAAAAGCAAAGGGATAGAAAAGAACTACAACATTCTTTTCACCTTTAAATGAAGCTAGCGATACTTTCTCGCCATGCTGATTAACTAATTCAAAATCCGGAGCGGCTTGGCCAATTGTTATCACGGGCGCAAATCTATCGTTTGCCAGCCTTGCGTGCCACTAGACGAGTAGCGGTCCAATCTGGAGCGATTGATAACGTTGAAGTTTGGCTGAGACCTGCGATGGGCGCAGCATCTTGAATATCACTCGGCTCAACGTGACCGTCACGATTTACTTTGGGAGTAAGTACCCAAATTGCGCCGCTGGCAGATAAATATGTGAGTGAATCCATAAGCTCATCGACTAGATCGCCATCGCCATCGCGCCACCAAATAATGACGGCATCGACAACATCTTGGATATGCCCGGTCAAGAACTCTGTTCCAGTTATCTCGGATATCTGCTCTCGAAGCTTGATATCGCTGTCATCACTGCGGCCGACCTCTAGAATCAAGTCGCCCTTCTTCATCCCCATTCTGGCTGGCACGGGCTAAGTCCACCGAATCTGGCAGGGATAAGCAAGAGTTTTAAGGCTCTAATTTTCCATTTCGACTTACTGGGCAGTTCAATGGAGAATAGGGGCCATGAGCGAAAACTTTGAAGCGCCCGATCAGATCATCGACCAGCTGGTAGATACAGATCCAGCTGAAACCGCTGAGTGGCAGGCATCCTTTGATGCAGCCCTTGCACATGCTGGTCCCGTACGTGCCCGCTATTTAATGCTCAGTCTCTTACAGCGCGCTCACGAGAAGAAGATCGGAATTTCAGCGCTTCGAACTACCGATTACATCAACACTATTTCTCCCGAAAATGAGCCGGCCTTCCCTGGAGATGAAAATATTGAACGTCGCATCCGTGCAATAAATAGATGGAACGCGGCAATGATGGTTCACCGTGCCCAACGCCCAGGAGTTGGAGTTGGCGGACATATTTCTACCTATGCATCATCGGCGGCACTCTATGAAGTTGGTTTTAACCACTTCTTCCGTGGACAAGACCATCCAGGCGGCGGGGATCAAATATTTTTCCAAGGACATGCAAGTCCAGGAATGTATGCACGCGCCTTTCTTGAAGGAAGGTTGAGCCAAGATCAGTTAGATGGATTTAGGCAGGAGCTTTCGCATCCATCGGGAAGCTTGTCGTCATATCCGCATCCACGATTGATGCCCGACTTTTGGCAGTTCCCAACAGTTTCAATGGGTATCGGGCCACTCAATGCGATTTATCAAGCACGTTATAACCGCTATCTTCACAACCGAGGATTTAAAGATACAAATGATCAGCATGTGTGGGCATTCCTTGGAGATGGTGAAGTCGATGAGGTCGATTCATTAGGTGCGATCGGGTTAGCTACGCGAGAAAAATTAGATAACTTAACTTTTGTTATTAACTGTAACTTGCAACGTCTTGATGGTCCGGTTCGCGGAAACGGCAAGATTATCCAAGAGCTTGAGTCAATCTTTGGCGGAGCTGGTTGGAATGTCATTAAGGTTGTATGGAGCCGTGATTGGGATCCACTCTTAGCCCAAGACCGTGAAGGCGCACTTGTAAAAATTATGAATGAAACGCTCGATGGTGATTACCAGACATTTAAAGCCGAGTCCGGTGGTTACATTCGTGAGAATTTCTTTGGTCGCGATCCACGTACGGCAGCAATGGTCGCTGACTGGAGCGATGAAAAGATCTGGAATCTCAAGCGAGGTGGACACGATTACAAGAAGTTATTTGCCGCCTATACCGCTTCAGTACAGCACAATGGCCGCCCAACAGTAATTTTAGCTAAGACAATTAAGGGTTGGACTCTCGGCTCTACCTTCGAAGGCCGTAACTCAACACACCAGATGAAGAAGATGAGCCTTGAAGATATTAAGGGCTTTAGAGACACGCTTCATCTAGAGATCCCAGATGAAAAATTGGATAAGTACCTTCCTCCATACTTTAAGCCGGCAGAAGATTCAGAAGAGGCTAAGTATTTAGCCGAGCGCCGCGCAGCTCTAGGTGGTTCGATTCCACGCAGACGTTCGATTTCCAGGCCACTTCCACAGCCCGATGACTCAGTTTATGAGTCAGTTAAACGCGGCTCGGGTCAGCAAGAGATTGCAACAACGATGGCATTTGTTCGTATGCTCAAAGATTTAGTTAAGGATCCAGGACTTGGCTCGCGCATTGTCCCGATTATTCCCGATGAGGCACGCACTTTCGGCATGGATTCACTCTTTCCAACGTTAAAGATCTACTCACCCAATGGCCAGCAGTACAAGGCCGTCGACCGCGAATTAATGTTGTCATATAAGGAGTCGACTTCAGGTGTAATTTTGCATGAAGGTATTAACGAAGCGGGATCAGTCGCCTCATTTACTGCAGTCGGTTCTTCATACTCAACTCATGATGAGCCAATGATTCCGATGTACATCTTCTACTCAATGTTTGGTTTCCAGCGCACTGGAGATGCTTTCTGGGCAGCGGCAGATCAATTGGTACGTGGCTTTGTTATCGGTGCAACGGCAGGGCGTACAACACTCAATGGTGAAGGCCTTCAGCATGAAGATGGTCATTCACATCTTCTTGCATCAACTAACCCTGCAGTCGTTGCCTATGATCCAGCCTTTGCTTACGAGCTCGGGCATATTGTTAAAGATGGGCTTCGCCGTATGTACGGTGAGAATAGTGAGAATGTTTATTACTACATCACTGTTTATAACGAACCATATGTACACCCCGCAGAGCCTGAGAATTTAGATGTGGATGGTCTGCTTAAGGGAATCTACATGTACTCACCCGCTAAAAATAAACGTAAGAAATCTGCACAAATCTTGGCCTCGGGTGTTGGCGTAAATTGGGCGCTCAAGGCGCAGAAACTTCTGAAAGAGGATTGGGGAGTTGAAGCCTCGGTCTGGTCGATCACATCATGGAACGAGCTTCGTCGCGATGGTCTCAAGAGTGATCGCCATAACTTGCTCAACCCAGGCGATAAGCGACGGGCATATATTTCCCAAAAGCTCGATGGCCACAATGGTCCAGTCATTGCAGTTAGTGACTACATGCGCGCAGTACAGGATCAGATTGCACCGTGGATTAGTGCGCCATTTATGTCCCTCGGTACCGATGGCTTTGGACTCTCAGACACCCGTGGCGCCTTGCGACGACACTTTAAGGTCGATGCCGAATCCATAGCCGTTGCAACTCTGCAAGAGTTGGAAAAACTTGGCCAGGTAAAACACAGTGTTGTAAAAGCGGCGATGAATAAGTATCGTATCGATGACATATCGGCGGCCGATGCTGGTAATACGGAAGGCTCAGGTTGATATCAAGAATTACAATTAGCGATATCTCCCCCGCGGTCTACTTCGGGGGAGAATTTCTTCCCGTTAAAGCAGTTCCTGGTGAATGCATAAAGATCAGCGCTACAGCTGTGATCGAAGGGCATGAAAAACTTACCGCCGAAGTTGTACTCCATAGCGAGAATGGAAAAGTAATATCTCGTAGCGCCATGGTCGAAAACTGGCCCGGCTCTAATCGCTACGAAGGCGAAATTAGGATTCCTGCCCAAGGGGATTTCTTTTTTATTGTCGAAGCAGACAGCACGTCACAATATCGAACCGTGTTAGGTTCGAGCGAAAAATATCCAATCCGATCCGATCGAGAACGCGCATTAATAGGTGCCTGGTATGAATTCTTTCCCCGTAGCGAAGGGGCAGTTAAGAAGGCCGACGGAACAGTTACAAGCGGGACATTTAAGAGCGCAGCTAAGCGAATCCCAGCCGTTGCCGCGATGGGTTTTGATGTTTTGTACTTGCCCCCGATTCATCCCATCGGCATCTCTCATCGAAAAGGCGCGAACAACTCTTTAACTCCCGCAGTTAATGAACCCGGAGTGCCATGGGCAATTGGGAACTCTGATGGTGGGCATGATGCAATCAATCCAGATTTAGGAACGATGGCAGATTTTGAGAACTTTGTTTCGGTTGCCAATAAAAATTCACTTGAAGTAGCCCTTGATCTAGCACTGCAAACTTCACCTGATCATCCATGGGTGAAAGCTCACCCTGAATGGTTTAACAAACGCCCCGACGGCTCTATTGCATATGCCGAAAACCCACCAAAGAAATATCAAGATATCTATCCCCTTAACTTCGACGATGACTACGAGGGCTTAAGGGATGAAGTTCTGCGCATTATTAGGTTATGGGTTTCTAAGGGCGTAAAGATTTTTCGCGTTGATAATCCCCATACAAAACCAGTTCATTTTTGGCAGGATTTACTTGAAATCGTGCGTCTGGAAAGCCCGGAAGTAGTTTTCTTGGCCGAGGCTTTCACCGCACCTGCAATGATGCATGCCCTTGGTAAGGCTGGATTTCATCAGTCATATACCTATTTCACATGGCGCACTAGCAAATCCGAACTCACCGAATATGGGCGTGAACTTTCGCAGCAGACGAGCCCATTCTTTCGACCAAATTTCTGGGTCAACACTCCTGATATCAATCCATTTCACTTACATTCCGGCAACCCAGCAGTATTCGCCCTTCGTGCAGTTTTAGCATCGACGCTTGCACCTTCTTGGGGAATGTATGCCGGCTACGAGTTATACGAGCATCTTCCATTCAAATTAGATGGCGAAGAGTATGTCGATTCAGAAAAGTATGAAATTAAAGCCCGCGACTGGGATGGCGCAGCTAAAAAAGGCTTAACTCTGGCGCCCTTCATCACCCAGCTAAATGCAATTCGATCTGCTAACCCAGCACTTCTTCGCCTGAGGAATTTAGTTTTTCATAACACTGACTCCGAAGCGATTATTGCTTACTCAAAGCGCGATGGTGAAAACTTAATCTTGGTTGTTGTAAACCTCGACCCAAACTTTGCCCAAGGCACAATTGTCCATTGGGATACCAAAGCTTTAGGTATTGATGGAACAAGCTTTGAAGTTAAAGATCTACTCGATGGATCGAGTTTCCAATGGTCTCCAGATACTTACGTATCACTAGATCCAACTCGTCCCGTAGGTAGAGTTGCTCATATTTGCCAGGTAAAGATTTCGTAAATGTCGAGCTTTCTTAATCCCCATTCATCCCTAGGTGAACTCGATCTGCATTTAATCGCGCAAGGTCGTCATGAACAGCTCTGGAATGCCTTAGGTGCTCATGTTCGACGTGACAGCGCCGGCGCACTTCTCGGTACGACATTTTCAGTGTGGGCTCCTAACGCCCGTGCTGTCTCATTAATTGGCGATCACAACTATTGGGATAGAAACACCAATCAGATGCTACGCATCGGTTCATATGGAATCTGGGAGATCTTTATCTCCGATGTTGGAGCAGGAAGTAAGTATAAATTCGCTATCTGCGGAATAGATGGAAGCTGGATAGATCACGCCGATCCAATGGCACGGGCGACGCAAACGCCACCATTAACAGCATCGGTTATCGATGAATCTACGTATCAATGGAGAGATTCTCAGTGGATTTCCGAGCGCGAAAAATTTCAGTCGTGGCGCTCTCCTATATCTGTCTACGAAGTTCATTTGGGATCATGGAAACTCGATCTCACATATGTAGAACTAGCCACAGAGCTAGTTGATTATGTGAAGGCTCAGGGCTTTACGCACGTTGAGTTCATGCCAGTTACCGAGCACCCATATGGCCCTTCGTGGGGCTATCAAGTTACTTCGTTCTTTGCCCCTACCTCCCGCTTTGGCACACCTGATGAGTTTAGATTCTTAGTAGATGCCCTTCACGCCGCTGGAATCGGCGTAATTCTCGATTGGGTGCCCGCGCACTTTCCCAAAGATGAATGGGCGCTAGCTAAATTCGATGGCACCGCCCTCTATGAACATGCCGACCCTCGATTAGGTGAGCATCCAGACTGGGGAACGCTCATATTTAATTTTGGGAGAAATGAAGTTCGCAACTTTCTTGTAGCAAGTGCCCTGTACTGGCTAACTGAGTTCCATATCGATGGCCTACGCGTTGATGCAGTCGCATCGATGCTCTACTTAGATTATTCACGCGAGGAAGGCCAATGGCTTCCAAACAAGAACGGTGGCCGCGAAAACTTAGAGGCTGTGCAATTACTGCAAGAGGCTACTTCTACCGCCTATCGAACACATCCAGGAATCATGATGATTGCCGAGGAATCAACGGCCTGGTCTGGTGTTACTCGCGATACAAACTCTGGTGGCTTGGGCTTTGGTTTTAAGTGGAATATGGGCTGGATGCACGACACATTGAAATATTTACAGAATGATCCAATTCATAGAATTTATCACCATGATGAGATTACATTTTCAATTCTTTACGCCTGGAGCGAGAACTTCATGTTGCCTCTCTCGCATGATGAAGTCGTTCATGGAAAAGGTCAGCTGGTTAACAAGTTCCCGGGTGATCGTTGGCAGAAGTTAGCGACGCTTCGCGCGCTCTATGGATATATGTGGGCCCACCCTGGCAAGAAACTTCTATTCATGGGCAGCGAGTTTGCCCAAAATGATGAGTGGAGTGAGAGCGCTGGCCTGCAATGGTATTTAGCTGAATTCGATGAACACAAAGGTGTTCAAAAAGCAGTTGCCGCACTTAATGCAGAGTATGTAACTACACCGGCATTGTGGCAGAAAGACACCTCGCCAGAGGGTTTTACCTGGCTTGTCGGAAATGATGGAGCGGCAAATGTTCTCGCCTTTGCGCGCTGGGATGATGCGGCAAATCCACTCGTTTCGATAACGAACTTTTCACCCATGCCACATGAGCGCTACCAAATGCCGTTTCCAACGGCTGGAACTTGGTCAGAGGTACTAAATACCGATGACCTGGCATATGGTGGAAGTGGAATCAGTAACTCGGATATTAAGATTACCGATGCTGGGCACCTCATTGCACAGATTGCAATACCGCCGCTTGCAACGATCTGGTTTAAACGGGCTTAAATATCTTTGAAAAGAACGGGACGATAAGTAGCAGTAAAGCTGGAATTAGCAAAGCAAATGAAAGTGAGATCGCCTGAGCCGTCCATGCGATCACTAAGCGCATAATAAAGACGACAATATTATTAACAACACCCATCTGGCCGATTACGACACTAGACGGTGAACTCGAGCGAACATTTGCTAAATTCATAATGCTGGGACCAAGAAATGAAGATCCCAGCCCAGCGAAAGTAAAACTTATACATAACACAACTAAAGACAGCATCTTATGATCAACTCCGATAAATCTAGTTGCCACAAGACCAATCAAGAAAGATGTGCCGGAGGTTAATGAGGCTACTTTTATCAAGAACTGCATCGTAAATCTGGAAAATAGCTTGTGAATTGTTAACCTTCCCGTGATCATTGCAAAAGTGAAGAGGATATATGGCAATGTGTGAAGCCCACCCTTAATCCCAATATCTTCTTTAACAAATATTGCCGCCCAATCTCCCACACTGAATTCAAGAAATATCGCGCAGAAAAGAGCGCTAGAGATTAATGCATCTATCCGAAAGCCCTTCAACAGATCACCGAACTTGTAGTCAGTTTTCGTGTCGTGATTTGGTTTTACCAAATTCTCGCCCATCGCTGAAATCATAGGTAGCATCAGTGCCAGAACAATTAAAGATAAGAATGCGATGTGAATCGAAAGTGAGATTCGATCAACGACAAGTCCCGAAACGACAGCCGTTGCTAGCGCCCCGCTACTCCAAAAGCCACTCAGAAGCGTCACTACGTGTCGATTATTTCGATCTTGAAAGCTAAAACCCTGTGCATTGGCCGATACATGGAATGCCGAAATCGCAGAAGCTTGAAGAATATTACTTACTAAGAAAACTGCCGTGGAGTGCGTACTCGTTAGGAATATAAGACTTGCAACCATCGCCACAACAGCAATACGCATCACAAGCTTTGCTCCGTAGTTGTGTACAAGTTGCCCCACTGTGAAGAGGGCGATAAGTGATCCAGCCGCTGATGTGCTGATGAGTGAACCAAACTCACCATTTGAAAGTCCTAGGTTTGCCTTCACCTCTGGAAATCTTGGTAGCCAGGACATAATCAAAAACCCAAATAGGAAGAAAAGGAGCTTTAGGTAATTTAGCTCTCTCCTGGCGTTCAATTCGCTTTTCAAAAGAGTGCGCTTGCAAGTGCGCTACGCGCAGCCGATAGTCGTGGATCTGATGGATCAACGAGTGCAAAGAGGGTCAATAGATGTTCGCGTGCCTTCGTGCGTTCATCCCCAGCAGTCTCCTTCACTAAGTGAAGTAGGCGATTAAAGGCGGCATCTACTCCGCCATTAGCTATCTCCATATCCGCAGCCTTTAACTGTAATGCGAGGTTGCTTGGCTGTGCACTCGCCTCTTTAATCACTTCTGCCAAATCTAAGCCATCGGTACGAATCAAGAGTTGTGTTTGAGCAAGTCCTAACTTTGCAAAACTATCGGCAGGTTTACGGGCTAAGAGTTTTTTATATGAGGCTTCAGCACTCTTGTAGTCTCCTGATTCAAGTGCGGCCATGGCTTCATCCTCTTCAGGCTCTGCCACTTCAACCGGAGGGGTGCCGATTCCCTGCTCGGCGGCAAGGGTTAGAACTTTATCAAGCACTAAACGAATCTGGGCTTCAGGATAACTTTGTTCAAATAGTGGAACCATCTGTTCGCCAATGAGTGCGACTGCATATGGCACATTCTTTGTTTGAAGAGCTTGAGCTACTTGCGGCTCGGCATCGATATCAAGACGACCAAGAGCCCAACTGCCTCCATAGGAAGCTTCAAGCACCCCAAGAGTTTTGACCATCTCCATCGATTCAGGAGAGCGTGCAGACCAAGCAATAACAATGACCGGCACGCTACTTGAGAGAGGTAAAAACTGCGCCGTTAAATTAGCTGCAGTTACTTCCAGTCCAGGCATTGGTCCACTTGGCTCCGTCTTGGCCTTACCAAGTGAGCTTAAATCAAAGGCTTGTGCGAAGTTTGGAGGATTGCTCATGGTGAAATCTTACTGCGCAGCGACATCAACGCCCGAATCACGGCGATAAGGCAGAATCTCAGTGACGTAATTATCAGTTGCATAATCAAGGCCAACGTCCACACCTTGCGCCTCACTTAAATACCAGCGGTTTTCAAGGATTTCATGGAACATCTGAGCATGTTCAACACGTCCTCGCATCGATTCGGGAACACGGTTAATTGTTGGTTCAAAAACTTCTAGGAACCATTTTTTGGCCATCTCTGATACTGATGCACCAGATTTCTCTTCACGCGCTCGATAGCGATCAAAGGAGGCGAGTAAACGCTTTGCTTGTAGCTCTTCAGTGTCTATTCCCATTAATTCGCGCAAGCGTGCAGTGTGATATCCAGCGGCAACTAACTTTGGCTGGAATGAAAGCATCTGCGTATCGCCATCTATAGTGATTGACACCTCTTCAACGGCGAATCCTAAATCGTGTAATACGCGCATTGCCCGCTCAACTGCATGTCGATCTTTTGGATCAAGCAGCTGGCGCTCCTTCAGAGCCGCCCAAATTCGCCGATAGCGTCGAATAACCGCTTCAGCTGCACGTACCGGATCCATTCCGGGATACAAAACTCCGGACAGAGATAGATCCTCTAACTCTGCAGCGACATTAAACATTGCAATATCCAAATCATGTTCGCGCTGACCATCACTCAGTGTTTTTTGAAACTCCCCTGTTTCGGCATCGACAAGATAGGCAGCAAATCCTTCGGCATCGCGTCTAAATAAAGTATTTGATAAGGAGCAATCTCCCCACCAAAAGCCAAGTAAGTGCAGTCGAACCAAGAGCAATGCAAGTGCGCTAGCCATCGTTGTGATGTCATGAGCGGTGACCGATCCCGATAATAGAACTCGGTAGGGCAGTGAGTACGGCAGAAAGCGAGTAACGATTACACACGGTAGTTCTTCGCCGCTCTTATCCGTGCGCCCTTCAACTACTGCAATCTGTTCAACGCATGGAGCATTTAGTTGGTTGAGCTCACGCAAAATCTTGTACTCACGATTTGCGAATTCGCTGACAGTCTCCTTCACGGCATAAACCTGCGAATCTGGATCTTTCGTCGCCCGAACTAATCTGACGACATGGCGAGAAATACCGCGCTTTTCCGCAAGGGCTGGATCTTCTGGCCACTCTTCCAGGCTCAGATGCCAAGGCAGGCCAGTAACTGCAGCGATCTCCTCGCCTAGCCCGGTTATTCGAAGCGTCATGGTGCCTATTCTTGCCTATCAATGTGTCAATCGCGTGAACTCCGTAGAGCCTATGCCCAACATCACTTTAGAATATGAACATGGCTATATCATCGCAGATAAAGAAGGTCACCAAGCGGGCAGCAAAGGCTCCAACTCCTCCAGCCGATTTCGGTGTAATGGGTGCTCCGATTAATCGCGCTCACCCCTACTACTTCGGTTTCATCGCAACGTTAGGTGCACTATCGGCGATTGTTCTTATGAGGGCGCTGGCAAGCGTCAGTCAGATATTTGTTTTAATTCTTATCGCTTTATTTCTTGCAATGGGCCTGAATCCAGCCGTTGAAGCATTGCGCAGGAAAAACTTATCCAGAACTATGGCCGTAACAATCATCTTCACATCGGTCATTGCCTTTGTTGTATTTTTCGCCCTTGTTGTGGCACCTCCAGTTGTTTCACAAGGCACACAACTAATTAACAAGGCACCTCAACTACTAAATGACTTAACAAATAATAAAGCAATTAGTAGCCTCAATGATCAGTACGGAATTATTGATACTTTGCAAACAAAATTGAAATCTGTAACATCTAATGGAACTTTACTAATCACAACTTTCGGTGGTGTCCTTGGAGTTGGTAAATCAATCCTTTCTGGCTTCTTCTCATTTCTTACTGTTTTAGTTTTGACTCTGTACTTCATAACGTCGCTGCCTCAGGCCGTGAATTTGGGGCTCTCACTTGTACCTGCAAGTCGCCGCGATCGCGTTGGGCGCCTGACAAATGCGATCATTGGGCGCGTGGGCTCCTTTGTAGGTAGCCAGATTATTATCGCGATAATGGCTTCAGTCTTTGTATTAGTTCTCTCGATAGTCCTAGGTCTGCCCTCACCAATAGCGATAGCGATGATAGTTCTTGTCTGTGGACTAATTCCATTGGTGGGACACTTCATTGGCAGCTCAATCGTGACAATCATCGCGCTGACGCAATCAGTCTTGATCGGCGTGATCGCATTTGTTGCATACGTGGTCTATGTCCAAGTTGAAAACTACGTTGTAACTCCGCGCATTATGAGGAAAACGATGTCGGTTCCTGGGGCAGTAACAATCATTGCCGCACTCATCGGCTCTTCTTTGCTTGGGCTTATTGGTGGACTATTGGCAGTCCCTGTTGCCGCAGCGATTATTTTGATCTTGGATGAAGTCGTAATTCCACGCGCTGAGGCCTCTTAATACTCCACTGGCAGCTCATTAGAATCTCCAGTAACGATTGAATTAATCTGCGATAACACACGATGCACAAAAGGTTCGCCTACCCACAAATGTTTAGCGCCTTCAACGGCAATAATTTTTAATGATGGCACCACCGCAAAGCGCTCACGTGCTTCATCTGGTTTTATATAGTCATCGAACTCGGGAACAAGGGCTGTGATGGGTCGTGAATCACGATTCCAATACTCGAGATCAGTATTTTTAGTTCTTTGCAAAGTTGGGCTTAAAAGTATCATTCCTTGGTGTCTCGGATCTTTAGCGTGCATCAAAGCTAGATCAGTTCCAAATGACCATCCAACTACCCAGAGATTATCAAGGGCTAACGTGTCAAAACAGTAGGAAAGCATCGCTTGGACATCGAAGCTTTCAGATACCCCATTATCGTATTCGCCAGTACTGCTTCCTGCCTCGCTAGTTGTACCTCGGGTGTTAAAACGTACAACTGTAATTCCAGCCATCGCAGGCAATCTATTGGCAGCTTTTTTGAATACGTGACTATCCATCATTCCGCCAGCAGTTGGTTGTGGATGCAAACAGAGAATTGCGCCACGATTAACATCGAGCGGTGATGCAACTTCCCCGATGAGATTGATTCCATCACTTGTTAGTACGTGAAAAGGGGTGCGTTGGGCCGGCAAGACTGTACTGGGTCTAATAATCTCGGCCATGCTTCAAATTGTATCGACACACGGCTACGCTTCTAACCATGGTAACTAAACGTAGGCCCTCTTTTAATTCGCATAACCCCGTCAATGATGAGGTTATTGGTACCTACCCAATTATGAGTAAGGGTGAAGTTGCCGATGTAGTTGACCATGCACGCACAGCAACTGCGCAGTGGCAGGGATTAGGTTTTGGTGGACGAAAGAAAACGTTGCTTGCATGGAGCTCACTCATTATTAATCGCATTGATCAAATAGCGCAGTTAATTAGCCTTGAGACCGGTAAGCCAATGAGTGATGCAAGACTTGAAGTGAGTATTGCAGTTAGTCATATCGGATGGGCCGCCCGTCACGCCGAATCAATCATGCGAACATCCTTTCGCCGCCCCGGATTACTCATGGCAAATATGGCAGCGACCGTTGAGCGGTCACCAGTAGGCATAGTCGGTGTCATAGGGCCATGGAACTATCCAATCTTTACTCCAATTGGTTCGATCTCGTACGCTCTCGCCGCTGGAAATACAGTTGTTTTTAAACCTAGTGAATACGCACCGGGTGTAGGAATGTGGTTAGAGGAGAGCTTTAATGAAGTCGCACCCTTCGCCGACATCTTCACAACGATTACAGGTTTAGGTGAAACAGGTGGAGCACTCTGTGTAAGTGGAATCGACAAGCTCTCATTTACGGGCTCTACTCGTACGGCAAAGCTAGTTGCCGCGCAATGCGCCTCGGTAATGATTCCGGTAGTTCTTGAGTGCGGTGGTAAAGATCCTGTAATAGTCGCAGCCGATGCCGATGTTAAGCGAGCAGTAGATGCCACGATGTGGTCTGCCATGGCAAATGCCGGACAGTCTTGTATCGGTGCTGAGCGCGTATACGTGGATGAGGTAGTTGCCGATGAGTTTATTGCTCGAGCAATTGAACTTGCCGCAACGATTCATGGGGGTGCACCAGGAGATGCAAACTATGGACCGGCAACCTTGCCATCCCAAATCAAGGTGATTCAATCCCATATCAAGGCGGCAATCGCCGATGGCGGAACATGTGTTTATGGTGGCCCAAAGTCTGTTGTAGCTCCTTTCGTACAACCAGTTGTACTCATCGATGTTCCAGAGAGTTCAACTGCCGTGCGTGAGGAGACATTTGGTCCAATAATTATTATTAATCGCGTTGCAACGATGCGTGAGGCTATCGATCTTTCAAATGCATCACGCTACGGCCTTGGCGCAAATGTCTGGTCGAAGCGAAAGGGTAAGAAGATCGCATCACAGTTGCAGTGCGGAATGGTTGCAATTAACT
The DNA here is from genome assembly GCA_964203745.1 of Candidatus Planktophila sp. Classification (GTDB taxonomy): domain Bacteria; phylum Actinomycetota; class Actinomycetes; order Nanopelagicales; family Nanopelagicaceae; genus Planktophila. The sequence continues at coordinate 27,333 of CAXNOC010000007.1, read as the reverse complement.
CAACTTTCGCCTTCGCCGCAATCGCTTCAGTACCGTTCGGGGGCGTGAAAGATAGCGGCTCCGGCCGAGTGCATGGTCCTGAAGGCTTATTGGAGTACACGTTTGCACGCACCGTTGTACGTACTCGCTTCTACTTGCCTCTGAAATTCTTAAGTTTCAAGCGCCGCCCACAAGATGATGCATTAGTAATTATGTTTACTAAACTGCTTAAGGGACGTTTAGGTTAAAACGCAAACCGTTAGTATCTCGGCGCGTTACGTGTTCGCTCAGTATTAGGTCGGCGGTTATTCTTTTTCGCCCAGCATGCGCTGTGCCAATGGCGACGACTCTCTTCATCATCTTCTAACCAGGCAACAATGTGCGGAGTTGCAAGTGGAATCATCTGATCACATCCTGGGCAGCGATATGGTTTATTTGATCCCGAACCCGTTAATTTGCGGACCGTGTAAAGGCCTTCTTGATGCTCTTCAAAAGTCTGGTTAGATGTTGCGATATCGCGATCATCGGATTTCGGCCGCTTATTCTTGGGGTAGTTTTTGCGCGGGCTCATGGGGTTATTTTCTCACAGTAATTTAGATAGTACTATTCGACTATGAATGCTATTGAAGTCACTGGCTTAAGAAAAAGCTATGGCGACGTCCATGCAGTTCAAGGAATCGATCTCTCAATCCCCACCGGCGAAATATTTGCCCTCCTAGGTCCAAATGGTGCAGGCAAGACTACGGCCGTTGAAATCCTTGAGGGTTTTAGATCGCGCGATAGTGGCACTGTGAGCGTTTTAGGTTTTGATCCACGCGAAGAAGGCCATGCAGCGCGCGAATGGCGAAATCGAATCGGTATTGTTTTGCAGTCAACTTCGGATTCGGGTGATTTAACTGTAATTGAAACCATTGAGCATTTCAGCGGCTATTACTCCAATCCACGCAAGGTCGACGAGGTCATTAACTCTGTGGGCCTGGATGAAAAAGCAGGCTCACTCATTCGAAAACTCTCTGGTGGCCAGCGCAGGCGACTTGATGTCGCACTCGGCATCATCGGTAACCCGGAACTTCTCTTTCTTGATGAGCCCACAACAGGCTTTGACCCCGAAGCACGGCGCAGTTTTTGGGCGCTCATTGAAAAACTCCGCGGAGATGGGACAACAATCCTTTTAACTACGCATTATTTAGATGAAGCCGAAGCCCTAGCCGATCGTGTGGGTGTGATTAACAAAGGTCAGATTATAGAAATTGCAACACCAGCCGAGTTAGGTGGACGCAGTACCGCGCAAGCCCTAGTTACATGGCGTGACGGTATTGAGACAAAGTCAGAGGCAACTAATAATCCAACGGCTTTAGTAAGCACATTAATGACGCAATTTAACGGCGAGATTCCAGAGCTGACCGTTACTCGCCCCTCTCTTGAAGATATATATCTGACAATGATTGGTTTAACGCATGAATAAGATTCCTAGTGCGCTTTCCCTGGGTATCCGCCGAGGCGGATTAGAGATACGACAGTTTCTCCGACAACGCGAATCTGTCATCTTCACTCTCTTATTTCCAGTAATTCTTCTATTAATCTTTGGATCGGTATTCTCCGACACAATTGCCCCCGATGTAACTTTCTCTCAATACTTCCTCGCCGGAATGATCGCTTCAGGTCTAGTCAACACAGGCTTTCAGGGGCTTGCAATTACAATCCCTCTAGAGCGCGACTTTGGCGCGCTCAAGCGTCTTCGCGGTACTCCGATGCCGGCATCAAGCTATTTCATTGGAAAAGCAATCCTGGTTTTTGTAAGTATGGTTGTTCAAATTCTTATGCTTCTAGGTTTTGGCGCCGCATTCTTCGGGGTCGCCATGCCAAGTGATGTTAACAAGTGGATCACATTTGCATGGCTGACTATCTTAGGAAGTGCCTGTTCAACTGCACTGGGAGTCGCGTTTTCGGTCATTCCAAAGAGTGGTCGTGGCGCATCGGCAGTGGTCTCCCCTATCGTAATTATCTTGCAGTTCTTTAGCGGAGTCTTTTTTATCTTTACTCAACTTCCTACATGGATGCAGCAGTTTGCAGCAATCTTTCCACTTAAATGGCTCACTCAAGGAATGCGCTCAGTCTTTCTGCCCGATTCTTTTGCGACTCAAGAGGTAGCAAAATCGTGGGAAAATGAGCGGACATTTGCCGTTCTAGTTATCTGGCTCATCATAGGAATCTTCTTCTCTGTCCGTAAATTTAAGTGGGACCGAGATTAAGCGTCTAATTGCGCTGCTCGTAATCGCCGCACTCATCTCTCCAGCAGCCAGTGGAGCTACTAAATCGCCCTCTCCCAAGGCAACAGCTACTAAATCGCCCTCTCCCAAGGCCACAGCGACTAAGTCATCAACCTCCACTAAGAAACCTGTTGTTAAGAAAAAGGTGGTTGTTAAGAAAAAACCGACCGCCAAAAAGAAATCAAAGCTTTCGCCCTCTCCCTCGCCAAAGTGGCCGCCTGCTGGTTTTAAATCCAATGGCGAGGTTTTCGCCAAGATTCCAACGGCAAAAGAGCTAGTTGGAATTGTTTCAAACAGCGCAGTCCTTACTCGTCAATTAGCCCAACTTGTAGATGGTGTGCGAGTCTGTGAAAAGTATTCCTGTGGAGCCGTTCAAATTGCATCACTCAATGGCTGCACCTGGTGGGAGATTAATTCAAAACTCGTAGGTGAGACCTCGGTCGATGATAAAACTCTGTTTACTTTTGGAAATATTCGAACGTTAGTAAAGGAAACAGCACCTAAGGTAATAACGACCGTGCTCTTAATAAGTCAAGAGCCCATTGAACTACGTCATGTAGTCACTGGAATATCTGCTAACTGCCATCATGATGCAACGAGTGAAAAAATTCCCTCTACTACGTATTCAGCGATCAATAACTAGCGATTGGCACCTGGTACCCACAGTTGATCTCCACGCTCTTTATTTGCGTATCGTGCTAAAACAAAGAGAAGATCAGAGCAGCGATTTAAATACTTGGCAGTTATAGGGCTGACTCCGCCGCCAAATGCGTGAATAGCGGCCCATGTGCATCGCTCAGCACGGCGAACGACGGTTCGAGCGACATGCAAATGCGCTGCAGCTGCGGTACCTGATGGCAGTACAAAGGAGCGAAGAGATTCAAGATCTGCGTTGTATAAGTCGATCTGCTCCTCTAGAAAGACCACTTGTGACTCTAAAACTCTCAGCGGCTCAAAGGCTGGAGAGTCAACTATCGGTGTACATAAATCTGCTCCCACATCAAATAAGTCATTTTGAATTCGGACCAATAGAGCGCGTACGGATTCGCTTAACTCGTCAGTGGAGAGAACGACACCGATAGAGGAGTTAGCTTCATCAACGGTGGCATAGGCCTCAAGGCGTGGATCATTCTTTGATGTGCGGCTCATATCGCCAAGAGATGTTGTGCCATCATCGCCGGTCTTGGTGTAAATACGCGTTAAATTAACCATGCCCGTAGCCTATAAGTAGACTGCGGTCATGGCATCTCTGGATCGTTTCCACGTCACTGGTGGTGCCCACCTACGCGGTGAAGTCACCGTAACGGGTGCCAAAAACTCGGTACTAAAACTCATGGCCGCCGCGCTTTTGGCCGAAGGTAAGACGACCATTACTAACGTGCCAGAAATCGCTGACGTTGACATCATGTCTGATTTATTAACTCGATTAGGCTGCACAGTTGTCCATGCAGGTGATCGAGTTACCATCGATGTCCCAGCTATACCTGGCCATCGGGCAGATTACGATTTAGTTCGAAAGATGCGCGCATCGATTAATGTTTTGGGTCCCTTGGTTGCCCGTATCGGTAAAGCAGAAGTTGCCCTCCCTGGCGGGGATGCGATTGGCTCTCGAGGGTTAGATTTTCATATCAAAGGTCTAACCTCACTTGGTGCTAATGCACACATCGAGCATGGTTACGTAATTGCAGAGGCGCCAACTGGATTAATTGGAGCGACGGTCGAATTAGATTTCCCGAGCGTTGGCGCCACTGAAAATATTATGACCGCTGCAGTCCTTGCAAAAGGTGTGACGAGAATTGATAACGCCGCGCGAGAACCCGATGTCGTTGATCTCGGCGAATTTCTAATATCAATGGGTGCTCAAATTGATGGACTTGGTACACCGCTTATAACTATTACAGGGGTTGAGACACTGAAGCCAACTAACCATGCGACTATTCCTGATCGCATCATTACCGGAACCTGGGCATTTGCCGCGGCGATGACTAAAGGCGACATCACAATTCATGGAGCCCGTGCACATGACTTAGAGCTCCCGCTTGAAAAATTGGCGAGTGCTGGAGCGATTGTGACAACTACCGCCGATGGAATTCGAGTACGAATGGATTCAAGACCACGGGCAATTGATGTTGCAACCCTGCCATACCCCGGCTTTCCAACTGATTTATTGCCGATGGTCATTGCTTTGAACTCAATTGCCGATGGTCATTCTTTGGTTACGGAAAATGTTTTTGAATCGCGATTTATGTTTGTCAACGAATTAATTCGTCTCGGTGCCCAGATATCTGTTGATGGTCATCACGCCTCTATTGATGGCGTGCTTGAGCTATCGAGTGCACCAGTGGAAGCCACTGATATCCGTGCTGGGGCAGGCTTAATCCTGGCCGCCTTAGTAAGTGAGGGAGAGACAACGATCGATCAGGCCTTCCACGTCGATCGTGGATATCCTAATTTTGCACAGCAGCTAGTGTCCCTAGGAGCGAAAGTGAGCCGCGAATAATGTCACCTATCCCAGATCGCAACTTGGCCCTCGAGTTAATTCGGGTAACGGAAAGCGCAGCGATTGCGGCAGCTCCTTGGGTCGGACGTGGTGAGAAAAACCTCGCCGATAAAGCTGCAGTCGAGGCGATGCGCGAAAAGATAAATACCGTTGATATGGCCGGCGTTGTAGTAATCGGTGAAGGTGAAAAAGATAACGCTCCAATGCTTCACAATGGAGAGCACGTAGGAAATCAAGAGGGCCCATCATGTGATGTTGCAGTTGATCCAATTGATGGAACATCGTTGACCGCTAATGGAATGAATGGTGCGATTTCTGTAATTGCGCTATCTCCACGCGGAACGATGTTTGACCCTAAGACCTCCTTTTATATGAACAAGATAGTCACCGGGCCAGAGGCGGCCCACGTTATAGATATCCAAGCAACGACGGCTCAGAATATTAATGCAGTTGCTAAGGCAAAGAATTTGGCCGTTAGTGATGTAACGGTCGTTGTATTAAATCGCCCACGACATGAACAGTTAATTGCAGAAATTCGTGCCGCTGGTGCGCGTATACGTTTGATTCAAGATGGCGATGTTGCCGCCGCAATTGAAACGGCACGCCCAAATACCGGAATTGATTTATTGATGGGTATCGGTGGCACTCCAGAGGGTGTAATAACTGCCGCAGCAATGATTTGTTTAGGTGGGGCTATTCAAGGTCAGTTATATGAAGATGGCAAAGCGATTGGTGCGATTTTGCATACAAAGGATCTTGTGAACTCCGAGGATGTTTTCTTGGCGGCAACTGGCATCACCGATGGCGAGCTCATTAAAGGTATTCGCTACACAAGTTTTGGTGCAGTAAGTCAGTCAATTGTGATGCGCGGTCAGTCAAAGACGGTTCGTGTAATCGAAACCGAGCATCATCTTAAATAGATTACTTACTTACCGTTTCCGTCAGAATCGAAACACGGTTATTTGCTACTGAAAGAAAGCCACCACTGACATTAAATGAAGTGGTGGTTCCATCAACGCCCTTAATGCTTACTGCTCCATCGACAAGTACTCCAAAGAGCGGTGCGTGATCGCTCAAAATTCCGAGATCACCTTCGACCGTGCGGGCCGAGACAAAAGATGCCTGTCCCGACCAGACGCGCTCTGTTGGAGATACGAGTTCGACGTTGAGTGTCATTTTTTAATTACTTTCCAACACTTGCTGCTAGTTCAGCAGCTCGGCGCTCTACATCATCTAGACCGCCGCACATGAAGAAGGCCTGCTCTGGAACGTGATCGTACTTTCCATCGGCAAGGGCTTCAAAGGCTGCGATCGTGTCGACTAGCGGTACGAATGAACCTTCGATACCGGTGAAGACCTTGGCAACGAAAGTATTCTGCGACAAGAAGCGCTGAATGCGTCGTGCACGGCCAACGAGTACGCGGTCATCTTCAGATAGTTCATCGATACCAAGAATGGCGATGATGTCCTGTAGATCCTTGTAGCGCTGCAAGATCTGCTTAATACGGTTAGCAACACGGAAGTGATGCTCGCCGATGTAGCGTGGATCCAAGATGCGAGAAGTTGAGTCAAGTGGATCCACGGCTGGGTAGATACCAAGCTCTGAGATCGGACGGGACAAAACAGTTGTTGCATCTAAGTGCGCAAATGTTGTGTGTGGGGCTGGGTCGGTAATGTCATCTGCAGGAACATAGATCGCCTGCATAGATGTAATTGAGTGACCACGTGTTGAAGTGATGCGCTCTTGTAGTTGACCCATCTCATCGGCCAACGTTGGCTGATAGCCCACTGCAGATGGCATACGTCCGAGAAGTGTTGAAACCTCAGAACCAGCTTGAGTGAAGCGGAAAATATTATCGATGAACAAAAGTACATCCTGCTTTTGTACATCGCGGAAGTACTCGGCCATTGTGAGCGCAGATAGTGCAACGCGTAGACGCGTGCCAGGTGGCTCATCCATCTGACCAAAGACTAGGGCCGTCTTATTGATAACGCCGGTCTCGGTCATTTCTAAAAATAGGTCGTTTCCTTCACGAGTACGCTCACCAACACCGGCGAATACAGATACACCACCGAAGTTTTCAGCTACACGGTAAATCATCTCTTGAATCAAAACCGTCTTACCAACACCGGCGCCGCCGAATAGACCGATCTTTCCACCCTTTACATATGGTGTTAGAAGATCGATAACTTTGATACCGGTTTCGAACATCTCAGTCTTTGACTCCAACTGATCGAATGCTGGTGCGTTGCGGTGAATCGGCCAGCGCTCTTTGATATCTAGTGAAGATGTAGGAACATCCATTGACTCGCCAAGGGTATTGAATACGTGTCCCTTTGTTACGTCGCCGACAGGTACTGAGATGGCAGAGCCAGTATCAGATACCTCTGCACCACGGACCATTCCATCCGTTGGTTGCATGGAGATCGCACGGACGAGGTTGTCACCAATGTGCTGGGCGACCTCCATCGTCAAGGTACGTGTAGTACCTGACATGGTTACCTCTACGTGTAGTGCGTTAAAGATCGATGGCATTGAGTCGGCTGGAAATTCAATATCCACTACCGGTCCAATAACTCGAGCTACGCGACCTTTACCTGTTGATGTCGACATCATTCACTCCCTGTACTAGCTGAGGCTAACGCGTCTGCGCCGCCAACAATTTCACTGATCTCTTGTGTAATTTCAGCCTGACGGGCTGCGTTCGCAAGTCGAGTTAATGACTTGATTAAATCATCGGCATTGTCAGTTGCCGACTTCATTGCACGACGCCTTGCAGCATGCTCAGAGGCAGCCGATTGCAACATTGCGTTAAATACTCGAGCCTCAATATAACGAGGCAAAAGTGCATTGAGCACTACCTCGGAATTAGGTTCGAATTCATACATAGGTAGCAGGCCAGTTGGTGCTGGCGCATCGCTTTCAACAACTTCAAGAGGAAGCATCCGCTTTGCCATTGCATTTTGAGTAAGCATTGATTTAAATTCAGTGTAGACAATATGTATTTCATCGACGCCAGTAATATCGCTCTGGGCATCGGCGATGAAGGCCTTGATTAATGAATCTGCAACTTCTTTGGCATTCTCATAGGTTGGATTATCTGAAAAACCAGACCACGATTGCGCGACAGGGCGGTTACGGAAGCGGTAGTAGTTAGCTGCTTTGCGCCCGACAAGATATGAAGTGGTTTGTAAACCACGCTCTTTCAGTAGGGCTGTTAACTGCTCCCCCTCTTTAATTGCGTTATTTGAGTAAGCACCAGCCATACCGCGATCTGCTGTAATTATTAAGACCGCTGCACGGATCGGGTTCTCTGAAGGCGTGGTTAATGGGTGATTAGTAGATGAGTACGTTGCAACTGCAGATACCGCACGTGTCAACTCGTTTGCATACGGAGTTGACGCAGTGACCCGTTGCTGCGCCTTAACGATACGAGATGCCGAGATTAACTCCATGGCTTTCGTGATCTTTTTAGTCGCTTTAACAGATCGCATGCGTCTGCGATAAATGCGGAGTTGGGCACCCATAAGTTACTTCTTCACCGCCGGTGGGACATACTTTGTAATCTGCTCAGCACCTTCACCATCAAGGGCTTCAGCAGGAGCATCGTTGACGATTGCTGCAGCTGAGCTCTTAAAGATCTTTTTGAAGTCATCGACGGCAATCTGCATCTTTGCAACAGTGTCATCTTCGAGCATCTTTGTCTCTGAAATTACAGTGAAAATATCTTTGCGTTCGCGACCAATGAACTCTAGGAGTTCGGCCTCAAAGCGGCGGATATCTGCAACTGGAACTGAATCGAGAGCACCTGAAGTACCTGCCCAGATTGAAACAATCTGATGCTCAAGTGAATATGGTGAGTACTGACCCTGCTTCAAGAGTTCAACCATGCGCGCACCGCGCTCAAGTTGTGCCTTTGAAGCGGCATCTAAATCTGAACCAAATGCTGCGAAAGCTTCGAGCTCACGGAACTGTGCAAGGTCAAGGCGCAGACGGCCGGCGATCTTCTTCATCGCCTTAGTCTGAGCAGAGCCACCAACACGAGAAACAGAGACACCGACGTTGATCGCTGGGCGAACACCGGCGTTGAATAAATCTGTCTCAAGGAAGCACTGTCCATCTGTAATTGAAATAACGTTTGTAGGAATAAATGCAGAGACGTCATTTCCCTTAGTTTCAATGATTGGCAAGCCAGTCATTGATCCGCCACCGAGCTCATCAGAGAGCTTTGCACAACGCTCTAATAGGCGTGAGTGTAAGTAGAAAACATCTCCTGGGTATGCCTCGCGGCCTGGTGGGCGGCGAAGTAACAATGAGACGGAACGGTAGGCCTCGGCCTGCTTTGATAGATCATCAAAGACGATAAGAACATGCTCACCCTTGTACATCCAGTGCTGACCAATTGAAGAGCCAGTGTATGGAGCTAAGTACTTAAAGCCCGCTGGGTCTGATGCTGGAGATGCGACGATAGTCGTGTACTCCATTGCCCCAGCCTCTTCGAGTGCGCCCTTAACTGCAGCGATCGTTGAACCCTTTTGTCCAATAGCAACATAGATACATTTAACTTGCTTCTTCTTATCTCCAGATTTCCAGTTTTCCTTCTGGTTAATAATTGTGTCTACTGCAACAGCAGTCTTACCAGTCTGGCGATCGCCAATAATTAACTGGCGCTGTCCGCGACCGATAGCTGTCATAGCATCGATTGCCTTGATGCCTGTTGCGAGTGGCTCTTTTACAGGTTGGCGCTGAACAACAGAGGGAGCCTGGAGTTCAAGTGCTCGACGTGCATCGGCTTTGATCTCACCCTTGCCATCGATTGGACGACCAAGTGGATCAACAACGCGACCTAAGAACGCGTCGCCAACTGGTACAGAGAGAATTTCACCTGTGCGGCGAACTGATGTTCCCTCTTCAATTCCTTCATAGCCACCCAAGATAACAACGCCGATTTCGCGTACGTCGAGGTTGAGCGCGAGTCCGAGTGTGCCGTTTTCAAACTGCAACAACTCGTTTGCCATCGTCGATGGCAGCCCTTCAACGCGTGCGATTCCATCGCCTGCTTGGCTAACGGTTCCGACTTCGTCGCGAGCTGCAACGCCTGGATCGTATGACTTAACAAAGTTCGCTAAGGCTCCCTGGATTTCGGCCGGGTTGATCGTGAGGTCTGCCATGTGATTCTCCCTTTATTTGCTTCCGACTACGGCGCGTGCGGCCCCAGCCAAACGATTTGAAACTGTTCCATCAACTAACTCATCTGCAAACTTGACTGAAACTCCACCGATTACTGTCGGTTCAATCTCAATATTGATACGTACTGGCTGGCCTACCTGTTTATTAAGTGCGATAGATAAGCGTTCTTGCTGAGCAGGGCTCAGTGGTGCAGCCACGCGGACTAGTGCAATCACGCGATTACGGCGTGCGGCAAGGGCGTGGGCATAGTCGGCAAAGGCTGATTCGATGCTGCGTCCACGCCACGTGTTAACTAACTGCGAAACAAGCTTCACGGTTGAACCAGATGCACCCTTAAGAATCTCGCTAACGAGTGTTGCTTTAGCAAGCTTTGCATCTGATGTCAGCGCTTTGCGAAGTTCGGCTGAGCCGGCAATCGCACGTGAGGCGGTAAAGATTTCATCTTCTACAAGGTCGAGTTCGCCTGCAATGTTGGCAGCTGATGCCTCTGCCTCAATAGCAAGTTGCTCGATCACAAGTACAAGATCCTTTGGAGCAGACCAACGCATCGCTGAAATCTCGGTTGTGATCCCTAGAGCCAACGCGCCAATCTTTGAACCGAATAACTCTGAAAGAAAGACTGACTTAGATTTGTCATCACGAGAAGAATCAGTGAGCGCGCGACGTACTGCGATATTTGTATCAAGTACGTCGGCAACAAAGAAAAGCTCAGCACTCAACGTAGATGCCTTTGATGCATCTGCGCCTTTTATGGAGGCATCTAAAGCTGCGCGTGCAGTCACTAATGACTGACGGCTGCTGCCTCCGAGGTGAGCTCTCATGAATTACTTACTCTTCTCTAGGTCTTCTAAAAAGCGATCGACAACACGTGATTGACGGGCTGCATCATCGAGTGACTCGCCGACAATCTTTGAAGCAAGCTCTACAGCTAACGCACCAACTTCAGTACGAAGTGATGTGATCGCCTGTTGACGCTCTGCCTCGATCGAAGCATGCGCAGTTGCCGTAATACGCGCGGCCTCTTCTTGTGCTTTGCTACGAAGATCTTCAATGATGGAGGCTCCTTGAACACGGGCATCTTCGCGCAGAACCTGCGCTTCGGCCTGTGCTTTAGCAAGCTGTTCGGTGTACTGAGCAAGTGCGCGCTGAGCTTCAAGCTGCGCCTTTTCAGCACGTTCGATTCCACCTTGAATTGCATTGGTGCGCTCTGTAAATGCCTTTTCAAACATCGGCGTTACAAATTTGCGCAGGGTTAAGAAGAGAAGGGTAAAGGCGATCGCACCGACTACAAGCTCTGCAGTATGTGGAATCAGCGGATTGATCTTCTCTTCCGCAGCCAAGTTAAGAAATTGCATCAGTTGTCCTTTTAGTTAAATTCTTATGGATTAGAGAACGAATGCGAGAACGAGGCCGAATAGTGCAAGAGCTTCAGCGAGTGCGAAGCCAAGGAATGCGATTGGCTGTAGAACGCTACGAGCCTCAGGCTGACGTGCAACACCGTTGATATATGCGGCGAAGATGAGACCAGTTGCGATTCCGGGACCGATTGCTGCGAGGCCAAAACCAACCAGGTTGAGTGTGCCTTCCATTTTTTTCTCCTTATTTCCTATTAGTGCTCGTCGGCAAGGGCGCCGGCGATGTAGAGAGCTGCGAGCAGAGTAAAGATGTACGCCTGCAGGCATTGGACCATGAATTCAAAGAAGGTCAACACAATGCCGATACCGAAGGCAAATGGGCTGATCAACTTCAAACCAATAACACCTTGAAGTAGATGATCTCCACCCAAGATAAATACGAGCAACAGCAAGTGGCCCGCAAACATGTTTGCAAATAAGCGAAGTGCGAGCGTCAGCGGACGCACAACAAAGAATGTAAGAATTTCAAGCGGAGTGATGAGGATGTATGCAGCCTTTGGCACTCCAGGCATAAACATAATCTCTTTAAAGTATTTAATCGCACCTTGCTTGCGAATTCCAACGTAGTGGAACACTAAATAAATTGTAATTGCCAAGACATACGGGAAAGAAACGCGTGACATCGACGGGAACTGCAATAGCGGAATGATTCCGAATAAGTTGTTAACTAATATGAAGGTAAAGAGCGTAAAGAGATACGGTACAAAGCGAAGAAAATCATGACCAATGACATCTTTAGCCAAATCGTTTCGCACGAAGCTATAAACAGATTCTCCTGCGAACTGTAACTTTGAAGGAACAATTGCCGCTTTACGAGATGCAAGAATAAAGAACACGGAGATGAGAATTACCGAGAAGAAAACTAAAAAGATTGGCTTAGTTGTATATGCGTTATCACCAAAAATTGGCGGGAGTTCAAAGTCAGAGCTGCTAGGTGGGACGAATCCGCCACCTGTGCCAGAACGCAGTAACTCGCGCACGCATAACTCCTTCAAAGGTTGAAAATCCTGGCTATAACGGGGAAGTTAAGACGAGGTAACCTTATGGCAGAGTCCCCCAGGTTGAGAAATCGTGAGGCTCTACCTAAGTAGTGGGACTGCTCACTCTCTCCCGAAGCGCAACCAGACCAGGTAGATCGCCCCGCTGATGCCGAACAAGAGGCCTATAAGAGTGAAATAGCTCTTGTTAAGCCAGTGGTCGAGTCCAAATCCAACCCCGCCCCAGAAAAGTAGACCTGAGAGCAGGTATCCAAAAATGGACCACATCGCACTCTCTTCTCGTTTTGCCATGGGCGCTCCTTAGGATTTCTTATCGGGAAGGGGTAAATGTAAGCGAAGTTTCATGAAACTAGCAATCTCCCCCCAAAGCCAGGCGATCGTTAGCAAAACCGCGGTGATGGCAAAGGTCGTGCGGTTAATTGTGGCCCGATCCGTGTATTTAGCTAAGGCCCAGAGCAAGAGCCCCAAGGCAAATAGCTTTGCAAAGTAGGAGAACAGCGCCATCGCCATCGTCGAAATCGGATCTAAATTTCGGGTTAAGCGGGAAACTCCAATGTGAATAATGAAGTAAATAACCACCACGAACTGAGCAAGAAGTGCGCCATAGAAACCACTCAAGCCTTTAACAAAAAACGAGATTGCGATGGCCAGGATGCTCACTACAAGAGTTGGAAAAAATGCCCCCCGTAGCAGTCTCGATTCATTGCTACTCATACAGGAACCTTCTTTCCAGCTTTGGAGACTGTCACAGTAATAGCGATCAAAACTATTGCAGTAATTAATGCCACCCACCAAGGAGCAAAGGCTAAGACGGTCACTGGAAAAGCTATCGTTGCAGTCCATAGATACAGAATGATTGCCGTCTTTAACTGCGAGTTTCCGGCGCTAAGTAATCGATGATGCAAGTGCTCATTATCGGGAGCAAAGGGAGATTTACCAGCTTTCACTCGACGAGCCACAGCCAACAGTAAATCGGCCAAAGGAATCGCTAGCACTGCAAATGGAAGTAAGAGCGGCAAAAGTGTCGGGCCAGCCGATTCTGCAGAGATTGCATTCGGGTCAACCTGTCCCGTTAAAGTAATTGCAGCCGATGCCAATAAAAGTCCCAGCAACATAGAGCCACTATCCCCCATGAAAATCCGTGCAGGGTGTGCATTGTGCGGTAAGAACCCTATGCAGATTCCAACTAGTACGGCAGTAATAAGTGATGGTGCACCTGCCCGACTAAAACCAAAGTCAACGGCTAAAAGATAGGCAAATGCGAAAAAAGCAATGCCGGCGATAGCGACAATTCCAGCGGCCAGGCCATCCATTCCATCGATAAAGTTAACGGCGTTAATCGTTATGACAACGATTAATACGGTGACTAACTGACCGATACTTGGTGGCAAAGTGATGACGCCGTTAATGGGCAGCCACAAGATTTGAATTCCGTACAACAACAAAATACTGGCAACAAAAACCTGGCCCGCAAGTTTCGTTAACGCATCTAATTGGAAACGATCATCGGCCATGCCCAGTAAAACTATGACCGTCGAGGCTAGGAAAATACCCTGTGATTCATGTCCAAATGACTTACCAACGAGTGGAAGATGATTTACGATCATGAAGGTTATGGACATCGCCATCCACATCGCTACTCCACCCCAGCGCGCGGTAGGTGTCGTATGAATATCGCGACCTCGAATCTGAGCTACTGCTCCAAATCGAATCGCTTGCGTGCGCACTAAAGGAGTAATCAGATAACACAGAGCCGCTGAAATCAGCAGAGTGACTAAGTACTCGCGCATGAAATCAATTACGCCTGATAGATAGGAAAACGCGCAGTGAGTGCATGTACCTCGGTCTTTATAGAGGCGTGAACTGCGCCATCTTCACTTGCAATTGCGCGAGCGATCAATGATGCAATCTGCTTCATTTCTGTTACTCCCATGCCTTGCGTAGTTGTAGCTGGTGTTCCAACACGCACACCACTTGTGATTCCTGGCTTTTCTGGATCATAAGGAATTGAGTTCTTATTCATTACGATTCCTGCCGCGCCGCAGCGCTCATCGGCTACCTTGCCAGTAACACCCGTGCTTCGAATATCCATTAATGCAAGGTGCGTCTGAGTTCCGCCAGATACTGCGCGCATACCTTCACTCTCAAGGGCTGCAGCTAACGCCTTTGCGTTAATGATTACATCCTTGGCATATTTTTGATATCCAGGAGTTGCGCACTCGGCGAGGGCAACAGCTTTTCCGGCAACTGCCGACATGATTGGCCCGCCCTGCATTCCGGGAAAGACGGCCTTATCGATGGCGCTAGCGTGCTCGGCCTTTGTCAAAATCATTCCACCGCGTGGTCCGCGCAGTACTTTATGTGTTGTAAATGAGACAACGTCGGCAAATGGCACTGGAGATGGAATCGCTTTTCCGGCTACTAGGCCGATGAAGTGTGCGGCATCTACCCACATTATTGCGCCGACTTCATCGCATATCGCGCGAATCTTTTCAAAATCGATCAATGATGGATAGGCAGTTGCACCGGAGCAAATCATCTTGGGCTTCGTGGCAATAGCTTTATCGCGCAGTTCGTCGTAATCAATGAGCTCGTTATCGGCACGGACGCCATATGACTCAACGTTAAACCACTTACCTGAAAAGTTAACTGCTGAACCATGTGTTAGGTGGCCCCCATGTGGCAGTGACATCGCAAGGATCGTATCTCCTGGCTTAGTAAAAGCCTGATAAACAGCGACGTTTGCAGATGCCCCTGAGTGAGGCTGAACATTTGCATGGTCTGCCCCAAATAAACTCTTTGCACGTTCGATGGCTAGGTACTCGGCCTTATCAACCTCTTCGCACCCGCCGTAGTAGCGCTTTCCTGGATAGCCCTCGGCATACTTATTAGAAAGCGTCGATCCCATTGTCGCCAAGACTGCACGAGATGTGAAGTTTTCCGATGCAATCAGCTGCAGGTTTGTTTGCTGACGCTTGAGTTCAGAAAGTAAAACTGCGGCGATTTCTGGATCTTGCTTAGTTAATGCTTCAAAATCTGGGCCATAGAAAGTAGACATGTCGTAATCTTATAGTGCAGTGGCTCCAGGGACGATACTTTGAATCTCCTCTAACGAAATTGCCCCGATTCGAAGCGTTCTGACACCAGTTTCGTCGGCCTCAATCACCGTCGATACTGGGCCCTTGCGCAGATTTCCATTATTAAACTGAGCTGCTAAATCCGAATCTAATACAAAGATATCGCTTAGAGCTTTAGGAGCTGGACGACCAAGTCTCGCAGCGCTGCCAACGGCTAAAGGTCCAGTCTCGGCCAGTAGCGCTTTTGCAAACCTGCTCTTTGGAACCCGAATACTCACTCTGTCTAATTGATTTGCATCTCCTAGATCCCAACTCAAACCTGTTTGTGGGCGAAGATTCATTGACAACATTCCTGGCCAGAACTTTTTCATAAGGGCTGCAATCTCTGGAGTAAGTTCACGAACCACACCCTGTGCTGTCTTTGCGCTTGCAACCATTACTTGGGCTGAGGTAAATAGTGGATCACCGCGCAATACATGCATTGCGCGCACTGCATCCTGCTTAAAAGCATCGCAGGCAAAAACATAACTGTGCTCCATAGGAATTGCGATGATGTACCCATCGGCAATCGCTTTGGCAGCTTTTTTTACATGACGCGAAAGTTCGCCCTTTTTTAAATCAATTTCTTTGCCCATGGCTATCTCCGTACCGCACTCGTCCAACGTGGACGACCAAGAAGGTCATCATGGAGTGTAATGCTCTCGAAATCTAGGGCTAATCCGCTAGCAATAGAGGCGCCCTGTTCTTCAGAATGCTCAATTACTAATACTCCGGCAGGCTTTAACAATCTGGCTGCCGCAGTGATAAATATTGTTGGTAGCTCCATTCCGCTTGGGCCGCCAAATAGCGCGGCATGCGGCTCAAAGCTGGCGACATCGCGCGGCAAGACTTGCCCATCTGGAATGTATGGAGGATTGGCGATTACAACATCGCATTTAATTCCCGGTAATACGTCGGCTACATCGCCTTCGACAACCCGTACATTTTCGGCAATGACAGAAACATTTTTCTTGAGCCAGAAAATCGCCTCGGGGGAGTTTTCAACTGCGATAACGCGGGTACTAGGCGCCTCAGTTGCAATTGCTAAGGCAAGTGCTCCAGAACCTGCTCCTAAGTCGATAACACTGACTGGCGATGGCAAATTTTTAATATGGGTTAAGACCGCATCGACAAGGAGCTCTGATTCAGGTCTGGGCACCAAAACACCGGGTCCAACTTCGATCTCTAAATAGCGAAAAGGTGCCAGGCCCGTCACATACTGAAGCGGTTCGTGATCGATTCGACGATCAAGCATTGCATAGAACAGTTCTTCAATAATTTCGAGGTTACCAAAAACCGCTAAAGTCGCTTCAACTAAAACAGAGTTATGAAGATCCATCCGAGAAATACTAAGTACATGCGCTAGTAAATGCTCTGCATCGACTTCGGAGATTCCGGATTGCGCCAACTGTGATTTTGCATCGCGCAGCAATACCTTGATGTCCATAGAGATTTACTTCGTATTAGATAAACGAGCAGCCTTATCGGCATCAATAAGTGCTTGGATCATGTCATCAAGATCTCCGTTTAGTACGGCATCTAAATTATTTGATTTGTAATTTACACGGTGGTCGCTGATGCGATTCTCTGGATAGTTATATGTTCGGATTCGCTCAGATCTATCTACTGTGCGCACCTGGCTTTTGCGCTCGGCTGAGGCCGCGGCCTCTTGTGCCTCTTGAGCGGCGGCTAACATGCGAGCGCGTAAAATACGTAGTGCAGACTCTTTGTTTTGTAACTGGCTCTTTTCATTCTGACAGGAGACCACGATGCCAGTTGGCACATGCGTTAAACGCACGGCCGAATCAGTCGTATTAACAGATTGACCACCAGGACCCGATGAGCGAAATACATCAACTCGAACATCATTCATATTGAGCTCAACATCAATCTCTTCAGCTTCAGGCAAAATCAATACACCTGCGGCAGATGTATGGATGCGACCTTGGCTCTCAGTTTCTGGGACGCGTTGTACGCGGTGAACTCCACCCTCAAACTTAAGGCGGGCATATGGTGATTCACCGGGGGCTGCAACGCCCTTTGATTTAACTCCTACGGAAATATCTTTATACCCACCCATTTCACTTTCGGTGGCATCGATAATTTCAACTTTCCAATTGTGTCGCTCGGCATAACGCATATACATGCGTAGTAGGTCTCCTGCAAAGATTGCAGATTCATCTCCGCCGGCACCGGCTTTGACCTCTAAAATGACATCGCGATCATCATTGGGATCACGTGGAAGTAGTAACTCTTCCAACTTCGCAGCCGTCGAAGCGGTCGTGGCCTCTAACTCTGGAATCTCTGATGCAAAATCTGGATCTACCAAAGCTAACTCTTTTGCGGCTGATAAATCATCCTCGGCCGACTTCCATGCCTTAAATCCAGCAACGACTGGACCAAGTTGTGCGTATCGTCGCCCAAGTTTTCGAGCATTTGCTTGATCATCGTGAATCGTGGGATCGGCCATCTGAGCTTCGAGTTCGGCGTATTCGCGAACCATGTCATGTGCTGATGCGAAGCGATCATTGCTCATTAGGGCTTCTCCTTTTCCTTGACTCGTTGCGGGGGTGTGATTAGAGAAATAAAAAAACCGCGACCGCAACCCGACAAGGGCTGCGATGCGGTCTCTTTAAAAAGCTACTTTGCGTCTGTTGTCTTTTTTCCGAAGCGCTCTTCGAACTTAGCTACGCGTCCACCAGTATCTAGGATGCGCTGCTTGCCAGTGTAGAACGGGTGGCATACAGAACAAACTTCAACATAGATAGAACCGCTTGCAACTGTTGAGCGAGTAACAAACTTCTCGCCGCAACCACAAGTTACTTGGGTCTCTTTGTACTCTGGGTGGATCTCTGGCTTCATAGTTCTTCCCTTTTTCTTAGTTTGGATCTCGGCTAGCGAGTGAACCAAACGGATTGGTTAACGTGGATAAGAGTAGGGGCAAAGCCCAACTTTTATGAAATTTACGCCTAATTACTTGCTGTCATCAGGGCCAGAAGTTGTCTTCTGAATCTGCATCAAGAACTCAACGTTGGACTTAGTGCCCTTCATCTTCTCAAGGAGAAGTTCAAGTGCTGCTTGTGGCTCGAGTGCGTGCAGCACTCGACGAAGCTTCCAGACAATGTTGAGCTCTTCAGAGCCCCTAAGGATTTCTTCCTTACGAGTACCTGATGCAACAACGTTGACGGCCGGGAAGATGCGCTTATCTGCAAGGCGACGATCGAGAATTAACTCCATGTTTCCAGTGCCCTTGAACTCTTCGAAGATAACTTCATCCATGCGTGAGCCTGTATCGACAAGGGCCGTTGCAAGAATTGTTAGTGATCCGCCATCTTCAATATTACGAGCGGCACCGAAGAACTTCTTTGGTGGATAGAGCGCAGCTGAGTCAACACCACCAGAAAGGATTCGACCTGATGCTGGAGCTGAGATGTTGTAGGCGCGGCCCAAGCGAGTAATTGAGTCGAGCAAAACCACTACATCATGACCGAGCTCGACAAGACGCTTTGCGCGCTCGATTGCAAGCTCTGCAATCGTTGTATGGTCATCGGCTGGGCGATCAAAAGTCGATGCGATAACTTCACCCTTTACAGAGCGCTGCATATCGGTAACTTCTTCTGGGCGCTCATCAACTAGGACAACCATCAAGTGACACTCTGGGTTGTTAGTTGTGATGGCGTTAGCAATTGCTTGGAGAACCATTGTCTTACCGGCCTTAGGTGGCGAAACAATAAGTCCTCGCTGGCCCTTTCCAATAGGTGCAATTAAATCGATTACACGTGTAGTTAAAATATTTGGCTCAGTCTCAAGGCGCAAACGCTCCTGAGGATAAAGTGGAGTTAGCTTGCCGAACTCCACACGGTTACGTGCCTCTTCCGGGCTCATTCCATTAACTGTTTCAAGAGTTATAAGGGCGTTGAACTTCTCTTTGCGTTCGCCTTCGCGCGCCTGTCGAACCTGTCCTGTAACAACATCGCCCTTGCGAAGTCCATTACGGCGAACCTGCTGAAGTGTTACGTAAACATCGTTTGGTCCTGGCAAGTATCCAGAGGTGCGGATAAAGCCGTAGCTATCGAGAATATCTAAGAGACCACTTACCGGTACCAGGACATCATCTTCGCTAAGGACTGGTTCGCGCTCTTCGCGTGGTGCACGATCGCGGCTATTGCGATCACGATTGCGATCACGTCCCCGAGTTCGGTCGTTGCGATCGTTGCGGTTGCCGCGATCGTTATTGCTAGATGGTGCATCATCTTCTGATCCATCATCTGAATCTTGGGTGTTACTAGCTGCCGGCTTGCTCTCTTTTTTACGGCTATTGCGGGCTTCACGGCGCGCTTCACGTTCGGCCTTAGCCGCTTCGCGATTCTTAGCCTGTAAATCGGCGATCGCTTCTACTAACGCGTCCTTCTTCATCTTGGCTGCGCCATCGACACCTAACTGTGTTGCAACAGTCTTTAATTTTGGCAGGGTCATTGCGGCAAGCTCTGGACTTTGTGAACGTACTGGCTCTTCTGTTGTTGTCATCTGTTTCTTTTCGCTATTGGTCTACGGGCTTGTTTTCTAACCCGTGAAACCGTGGATTGTTTTCTTAATTATCTGATGTGTTTCTGACCCAATATAAAGGGCCTAGCAGATGTGTAAATGTTAGCAGTACGCGACTAGAAGGACAAAATTTATGCTCAGACTAGGCTGGCGCCAGTTCGCGAGATACCAAGGGCCAGAGCGTTAAATGCGCCCCCGGCAGCTCGAGTGAGCTCCTCTACTTCGGCCGATCCCCCGATATGGAGAACTAAAACTGTTGGACCGGCACCTGAAATAAATGCGGCTACGCCAGCTTTACGAAGCTTCATGAGCAGTTCGAATGAGGCTGGCATTGCTTCGGCGCGGTAAGACTGATGTAGAAAATCCTCGGTAGCCGTATGTAGTAAATCTGGACGGTGCTGTAAAGCGTGTACTAGCAGGGCTGTATTAGTTGAGTTCTTCACTGCATCGACGTGCGTAATTATTTCAGGGAGCATCTTGCGCGCTTTTGAAGTTGATACTGAAGTTGATGGCACAAATGCAATGGCACTAATTCGAGGATCAACTTCCAGTTGAACTGCAAGGGCGGTTTTGTGTCCATGCTGCATTTCCTGCCATGCAACAGTTGCGCCGCCGTAAATCGCCGCTGCCACATTATCGGGGTGCCCCTCTAAGTCATTGGCCAAGTTTAAAATATCATCGTTGCTCATTCTTTCATTACCGCCCAATACAAGCGCGCGCGCTAGTGATAAGCCACCCACGATTGCACTGGCCGAAGATCCAAGACCGCGGCTATGTGGCACGACATTTAATGCGCGCAGTGCGATGCCGCGAGGTTTACCGCCAAGAAATTCAAATCCCTTGTACATAGATTTAATTACTAAGTTTTTTTCATTTCGTGGCAGAACATCGGCGCCTTCACCAGTTATATCTATATCAATTACCTGCTCATCTAAAACTTGAGCGATGTATCGATCGTGCATTCCAAGTGCTAGACCTAAACTGTCAAAACCAGGTCCGAGATTGGCACTCGTTGCAGGCACTTGCACCTGCATAGGCTGGGCTCTAAAAGTCGGTTTCATTCTATTTAAGGCCTAACGCCTTTGCGGCGGCTTTAACATTGACGGGCACGACAATAGGCTTCTTCGCAGTCTCTAGCGCATGCGAAATATCTTTCAACCCATGGCCAGTAACGGTAATTACGATGCACTTATTCTTAGGTAGTTTTCCAGCCTTCTTATATTTGATTAGTCCAGCTAATCCTGCAGCCGAAGATGGCTCAACAAAGATTCCCTCTTTAGCGGCAATTAATCGGTATGCGCTCAGGATTTCTCGATCAGTGACTGAATCAATGACGCCGCCTGATGAGTCACGAGCATCCACTGCCTGTGCCCAAGAGGCGGGATTTCCAATACGAATTGCAGTTGCAATTGTCTCTGGGTTCTTAATTATTTTGCCCTTAACTATCGGGGCCGAGCCTGCAGCTTGAAAACCGTACATCGCTGGAAGACGAGTAGTCATATCGTCCTTGCGGTACTCCTTGTATCCCTTCCAATATGCAGTGATATTGCCGGCATTGCCTACAGGCAACGCATGAATATCTGGAGCATTTCCTAACATGTCGACTACTTCAAAGGCTGCAGTCTTTTGACCTTCAATACGAAATGGGTTGACTGAATTAACAAGTGCAACTGGATAGTTTTCAGATAGTTCGCGGGCGAGGGTTAGGCAGTCATCAAAATTTCCATTTACTTGCAAAATTGTTGAATCGTGAATTACTGCTTGAGCGAGTTTGCCCATCGCAATTTTCCCTTGTGGAATTAACACAGCCGGTGTCATTCCGGCCTTCACTGCATAGGCTGCAGCAGAGGCTGATGTGTTTCCAGTTGATGCGCAGATAACCGCTTTTGCACCGGCTTCGGCGGCTTTAGATATTGCCATGGTCATTCCGCGATCTTTAAAAGATCCAGTTGGATTCAAGCCCTCGTATTTAATCCAAACGTCATTACCCAAGAGTTCAGAGAGAAATGCTGCATGAATAAGTGGTGTTCCGCCTTCGCGCAGAGAAATGATTGGGGTATCTGCGCTAACAGGTAAACGGTGGCGATATTCCTCGATGACTCCACGCCACTGATGGGCGCCGCTTTGACTAGCTTTCTTACCAAATATTGCCATTTAAGCTACCGCTCCTTCAACACGAATCGCTGATTCAACTTTTGTAACTATCTCCATTGACTCAAGTTTGCTAATGCAGGATGTAATTGCTGCCTCACTTGCGCTGTGTGTGACCACAACAAGCTCGGCATCTTTGCCGATACCTGCTTGATGAACTGTTTGAATTGAAATATCTTCACTGGCAAAGGTCTGCGCAATTGAGGCTAATACACCTGACTTATCTGCCACATGAAGACGGACAAAGAATTGAGATCGAACCTCACTCATAGGCGCAATATCAAGGTCGGCATAATCGGATTCGCCATATCCAACAGTTGAATATGCACGGTGACGAGTGACTGCGACTAAGTCTCCCAAAATCGCTGATGCAGTTGGCGCGCCGCCTGCACCTCGACCATAAAACATAAGCTCGCCCGCCGATTCAGATTCAACGTAAATTGCGTTGAAAGCATCACGCACCGATGACAATGGATGCGAGCTTGGAAGCATCATCGGGTGTACTCGAACTGAAATCTCATCCTTTTCGGTAATCTCTGCAATTGCCAAAAGTTTAATCACCGCATTCATCTTCTTTGCCGCATTTACATCATCCAAAGAGATTTTTGTAATTCCCTCACAGTAAACCTCATCAATCGTGACGGTACTGTGAAATGCCAAGCTGGCTAATAAAGCGGCTTTCGCTGCGGCGTCATGGCCATCAACATCGGCAGCTGGATCGGCCTCTGCATAACCAAGTGCCTGCGCCTCTTTAAGAACATCGGCAAACTCGCGTGCCTCTTCATGCATCTTCGTCAAAATGAAATTAGTTGTGCCATTTACAATTCCCATAACTCGAGTGATTTGATCACCGGCTAATGATTCGCGCATTGAGCGGATGATAGGAATCGCACCAGCAACGGCTGCTTCGTAATACAGATCAACCTTGGCGGCATCTGCTGCATTAAAGAGTTCGTGCCCGTGTGTTGCAAGAAGAGCCTTATTGGCGGTAATTACCGATTTCTTATTCTTTATCGCCTCTAAAATTAGCGTTCTGGCCGGTTCGATTCCACCTAGAACCTCGATCACGATATTAATCTCGGGATCGGTCACAATGGAGTGCAAATCTGTTGTAATCATTGACGCGTCGATTCCTTCGCGAGGAGAGTCACTACGCACGCCAACTTTTTTCAAAACTAGAAGGGCTCCCGAGCGATCGGAGAGCTCTTGGCGATCGGATTGAAGCAGGCGAGCAACCTGGCTGCCGACTACGCCAGCTCCGAGCATGCCAATTGAGATTGTTTTCAGGCCTTCATCCATGCGGGTTATTCTTTCACAGATGCGTGTATCGGCGTTAACAATCCAATCCCAGCAGATCAGCCTCGGTCTCACGGCGCACAATGACGCGGGCTTTTCCATTATTAACTGCAATAACTGGTGGACGTGGAACATGGTTGTAGTTGCTAGCCATACTGCGACCATATGCTCCAGTTGCAGGAGTGGCTAATAAATCACCCGGTGCGATATCACTAGCTAGGGCTATATCGCGAATAAGAATGTCACCGGTTTCGCAGTGCTTTCCAACTAGACGTGTAGAAAGCAGTGATGCGCTACTTGTGCGATTCGCCAATACCGCTGTGTACTCGGCAGCGTAAAGAGCAGGTCTAATATTTTCGCTCATTCCGCCATCAACAGATATGTAACGACGGTTATCACCGTTTTCAAGCGTTACATCTTTTATTGTGCCAACTTCATACAGGGTAAACATCGTTGGTCCAACAATTGCTCTGCCTGGCTCGATTGATATTCGAGGGATTTGTAAATTATGGCGCTCACAATTTGTACGCACTGCCTTTGATAGCGCTTGCATAACCACAGTTGGCGTCAACTCTTCATCACCTGGCAGATAGTGGATGCCATATCCCCCGCCTAAATCAAGTTCGGCAAGCTCGCTCCCGAATGCATCACGATACTTAGCAAGTAAAGCTATGAGTCGCTCGGCACTTATTTCAAATGAATCCATGTCTAAAATCTGCGAACCAATGTGTGCATGTAAACCGCGTAGTTCGATTGATGGATGTGTGCGAACTTCTTCGATTGCTTTCCAGGCAGCACCACTGGCAATTGAAAAACCGAACTTAACATCCTCATGTGCCGTTGCAATTGATTCGTGAGTGTGGGCTTCGATTCCAGGAGTCAGGCGCAGCAAAACTCTTTGAACTTTCCCAAACTTCTTGGCCGCTGTTGCGACTCGCTCAATTTCAAAAAGTGAGTCAATTACAATCGTACCGACGCCAACCGAGACAGCCTTTTCAATCTCTGCCACAGATTTATTATTGCCATGAACCTGAGTTTTTAATGGATCAATCCCACCTGCAAGAGCAACTGCGAGTTCGCCCCCAGTGCAAACATCGATTCCGATTCCGATATCTTTTATCCATCGCGCAACTTCGGTGCAGATAAAGGCCTTTGCAGCGTAGTAAACAGAGCCAGCGTTGTCGCCAAATCCTGCATTAAGTGCGCTATTCCAGTTGTTTGCACGCGCTCGAAAATCAGCCTCATCCATAATAAAGGCTGGAGTTTGGAACTCTTTCGCAAGTTCTGAAGCAGTGATTCCCGAAATTGAAAGTTCATTGCCCGTTGAAACGTTAGCTGACCACATGTCTACATCCTCTCCGGTGCACTAACGCCTAATAGATCCAAGCCGTTTGCAATCACTACTTTCGTAGATGTACACAGTAGTAGTCGAGCCGTATGCAATGCCGTTGAATTTTCTTCTCCCATTGGCAACACGCGACAATCAGCGTAGAAGCCATGATACGTACCGGCTAAATCCTCAAGGTAGCGTGCGATCCGGTGTGGTTGGCGTAATTCAGCGGCGGTTGCAACGATGCGAGGGTACTCAGCAAGCTTGCCTAGCAGTTCATTCTCCCGATCATGGCTTAATTGCGACGTATCTAAATTATTAAGATCAAGTGAAATATTTAGATCAGCGGCATTTCGCAATACTGCCGCGATACGAGCATGTGCGTACTGAACGTAATAGACGGGATTTTCATTTGTATTGCGCTTTAGAACATCAACATCCATAACCATCGGAGTATCTACTGGGTATCTAATCAATGTATAACGCGCAGCGTCGACCCCAACTTTTTCGACTAACTCTTCTAGAGTGATAATTGTTCCGGCACGCTTAGAGAGCTTGACCTCTTGGCCGCCCTCCATAATCTTGACTAATTGACCGATTAAGACGTCAATGTTGTACTCGGGATCATCGCCGGCGCATGCGGCAATGGCTTTTAAGCGCCCAATATAACCATGATGATCTGCGCCTAACATATAAATACAGATATCAAAGCCACGTTCGCGCTTATTAATATAGTAGGCAGTATCTGAAGAAAAATAGGTAAGTGAACCATCTGACTTTGTTAGAACACGATCTTTGTCATCGCCAAAATCCGTTGTACGAAGCCATATTGCGCCCTCTTGCTCAAAGACATGGCCTTGGTCGCGAAGTTTTTCCACACCATGTTCAACTGCACCTTGTTCATGCAAAGAACGTTCAGAAAACCAAATATCAAAATGTGTTCCAAATATATCTAAAACTCGTTGTTGATCTTTTAGTTGGAGTGCATAAGCCGCTTCGCGAAAAGCTGGATGTCGCGCACCTTCAGGTAGAGATGTAATCGCAGGGTTATTTGCAACAACCTCTTTAGCTAAATCACCAATATATTCGCCTTGATAACCGTCGGCTGGAATTGGATTCCCCATCGCTGCCGCTTCAACGGATGCGCCAAATAAATCCATCTGATTTCCGCGATCATTTATATAAAACTCGCGTGTTACGTCGGCACCAGCTGCGGTTAGCACCCGTCCGAGCGAATCACCAACGGCGGCCCATCGTGTGTGACCCAAGTGAAGTGGTCCAGTTGGATTTGCGCTGATGAACTCTAAGTTAATACGCACACCGGCTAACGCCTTGCCGCGACCGTACTCTTTTCCGGCAGTCAAGATCGTAGATACGAGTTCGGCCTGGTCAGCACGGTTCAAAGTGATGTTAATAAATCCAGGTCCTGCTATCTCAACTTTAGAAATTCCATCGACGCCTTGTAACTGCTCTGCAATTAATTGAGCAACTTCGCGGGGATTTTTTTCTGCCGCCTTAGCTAACTGCAAGGCAACTGATGTTGCATAGTCGCCGTGGTCGCGGTTCTTCGGCCGCTCTAAGCTTATCGAAAGAGGGGTTACCCCTACTATTTCGCCAGTTGTGATAGCCCGATCTATCGCCGCCTTTATGGCCGCCTCGAGTTGTTCTATCTGTGATGGCATTTGCTAAGGCTACCGTTAGAGCGATATCTGCGTTACCTAATCGTTAGGTGAACAAGAGTGTTTCACGAAATTTCCTAGTGCCTTTTTTGGCCATTTCTACTAGCGTAGGTTCACAGTTGCACCCTCCTCATCTGGGCGAAATACCTTTGCCCTGGGGTGTTTCTCCTTTCGAAAGGTGTTTCATATATGACAAAGCGCCGCCTCGCGATTACTGCAGTTCTTGCTGCAGTTGCTATCGCACTTACAGGTTGCTCAAAGGCTGACGAAGCTGCAGATAGCTTCGTCGGAGTAATTCTCCCGGATGCAGCATCATCAAACCGTTGGGAAACTGCTGACCGCGGATTCCTACAAGCGGCATTTGATGCAGCTGGAGTTAAAGTAGATATTCAGAATGCAAACGGAGACGTTGCTGCATTCGCAACAATTGCAGACCAGATGCTTACAGCTGGCGCAAAGGTTCTCATCCTAGTAAACCTAGATTCAGATTCAGCTAAGGCTGTTCAGGATAAAGCTGCTGCACAAGGTGTTAAGACAATCGACTACGACCGTCTAACACTTAATGGTTCAGCTTCATACTACGTGTCATTTGATAACCAAGCCGTTGGTGTTATCCAAGGCGAAGGCATCAAGGCATGTCTAGATGCTGCAGGTAAGACAAATGCACGTATCGTTTACTTGAACGGTTCACCAACTGATAACAACGCAACTCTATTCAAGGCTGGCTATGACTCAGTGCTACGTCCTTTGATCGATTCAAAGAACTACACACTTGTCGATGACACAGCTGTCCCAGATTGGGATAACGCAAAGGGTGGAGTTATTTTCGAACAGCAGCTATCAAAGGCTGGCGGAAAGCTCGA
>CAXNOC010000006.1:0-50350 GCA_964203745.1 Candidatus Planktophila sp. | reverse complement strand
ATGAAAGCGGGACCGCCTTCAACTAAAATGCGGGGACCAAACTCATTGTGTGCTCGAACTAGAGCTTGGCTGGGCGAGAGATTCCATAGATGCGCCTTTGGGTTATCTGCAATCGGCGAAATATCTGAACGAGACAGGACAACTACTGGGATGGGGGTAGTTGAGTAAGGCTCTGTCCGTGCCGTATTTCCGCCAATCAGGATTAGATCAAACTCCCTGCGCCGGGCAAGAAAAACGGATCTATCGGCCTTTGAACTTACGCCGCCAGATGAGCCCGCTTTAGTGGTTGAGCCATCGGCGCCGACCACTAGTGAGGCTGAGCTGCTCATCGGCCTAGCATCCCAGTTTCTCGGCCACTTCACAGCCCATTTTAGGCTCAAGAGTTGAGCCAAAGAGGCAAAGATAGTTAGCCTTGACACCATGTTTGGACTCAAGCGCGCCCTAACCATGTTCTGCGGGCTCGCAGTCATCGCCGCCGTTCTGGCTCCGATCGCTGCCAATGCCGCTCAAACCTTGGAGCAGGTTCAGGCCAAAGTTCGCCAATTAGAAGAGGATGCAACGACGGCAGCTGAAGGGGCACAAGAGGCAAAGGTCAAACTTGGAGTATTAACTAAGACCCTCAATGGCATTAAGGCAAAGGCCGAAGTACAAGGAGCGACAGTATCTGCTCTACAAAAATCACTTGGCGCTATAGCTGTCGAACAGTATAAATCGGGATCGATGAGTCAAGGCTTAGAGCTCCTCTTTTCCAGCGATCCAACGCTCTATCTCTCCTCCGCCGGCACGCTCGATGCCATCACTCGAGGCAAATCAACACAACTTCGAAAATTTGAGGCGGCAACTCAACGCCTTAATGCCACGACGATGACGGTCAATGACAAGTTAGCGCTAGTCACGGCGGCTCAGAAGAAGTTTGCTGCACAATCTGCGCTAGCGCAGGCGAAGTTAAAAGAGGCCGAAGTTCTCCTATCAAAGTTGAAAAAGGCCGATCGTGAGCGTTTAGCAAAATTAGCTGCAGCTCAAGAGGATGCTGATCAAGCCTCCTCCCTTGCAGCGGCAAAAAGCGCCAAGGGTATTTCAGGACGTGCAGGTATTGCGCTTAAGTATGCACTTAAGCAGATCGGTGATCGATATGTCTTTGGTGCCGCCGGACTCGTTAATTGGGATTGCTCAGGGTTAACGATGCGCGCATACCAAGCTGCCGGAGTTTCTTTGCCACACTCATCGTCGGCGCAATCTCGAATGGGGAAGCAAGTCTCAACCAAGGCTCTGAAGCCCGGGGACTTACTATTTTTCGGTCGCCCTGTTTCGCACGTTGGAATTTACTTAGGTGGTGGTCGCATGGTGCATGCACCACGCTCTGGATCACGAGTGAAAGTAACAACTAGTCTTAATATGGGACGCAAGGCCTTAGTTGGAGCACGCCGCTATTGAAGAGAACACTATTTATTACAAATGATTTTGGTCCTCGCGCAGGCGGAATCGAAACATTCATTATTGGTTTGATTCAACGCTTGCCACATACATCGACAATTGTTTATACCTCGGCACAGGGTGATACTCGTGATTATGATGCAGCCTGGCTTGCAGAATATGGGGTGCGAGTCATTCGAGATCGGGCAAAAATTCTTCTGCCGACGCCACGCGTCAACCGCACAGTTGCGAAGCTAGTTAAGATAGAGGGTATTGAAACTGTAGCCTTTGGCGCCGCGGCACCTCTAGCGATTATGTCTTCCGTGCTACGACGTGCCGGTGCACGAAGAATTATTGCTTTGACGCATGGTCATGAAGTGTGGTGGTCGAAAGTTTTTCCATTTACTTTAGCAATGCGCCGAATCGGATCAACGACTGATTCTCTTACCTATTTAGGCGAGTTCACGCGAAAGGCCATCTCTGCCGCGCTCACTCCCAAGGCCGGCAACGCGATGGTCAAGATTGCACCTGGCATCGACACAGATCACTTTGCCCCAGTCGATGCAACGATACTTCGAAAATCACTTGGATTGACGGGCAAGCGAGTCATAGTCTCAGTGGGACGCTTAGTGCATCGCAAGGGTCAGGATTATTTAATTGAGGCGATGAGCGCGATAGTTCACGAAATCCCGGATGCGCATCTAGTCCTGGTAGGTGAAGGTCCTTATCGTGAACACCTTGTAAAACTTGTTCAGAAATACTCACTTGATGACTACGTAACTTTTATAGGCCGAATTCAATATGCAGAGCTACCCAAATACATCTGTCTAGGAGATGTTTTTGCAATGCCATCTCGCTCACGCTTTAGAGGTTTAGAAGTTGAAGGTCTTGGTATCGTTTATTTAGAGGCAAGTGCATGCGGTCTGCCAGTTATTGCCGGTGCATCAGGCGGCGCACCAGATGCCGTGATTGAAGGCATTACTGGAGTTGTTGTAGATGGTCAAGATAGTGCAGCAATTGCAGTTGCCGCCATCAACTTACTTAATGATCCCGAGAAAGCCACGAAGATGGGGCGCGCTGGACGTGATTGGATAGTTGAAAAGTGGCGCTGGCAGATATGGTCCGAAAAGTTCGAGAAGTTAATCAACAACTAGATTATGTTTTCGTGCTTTACCTACAGCTGCAGTTCGATTCTCTACTTCCAGCTTTCTAAAAATGGAGGCTAGATGCGTTTTAACCGTTGCTTGACTAAGAAATAACGCCGAAGCTATCGCCTGTGTGGATGCACCGCTAGGTAAAAGTCCGAGCACATCAAACTCTCTGGCAGTTAAGTTAAAGCTGGCAGTCGATGCTTTTATTGCCGCAGGTAAGCCTTTAGCGTTAAAACTAAGGGGCGATTTAATTGAGTGCTCAACTGCCGCGACTAATTCACTCATGGGGGCGCTTTTGAGAATATAGGCACTGGCCCCGGCATTCATAGCTGCTAATAAATGTGCATCGGTATCGTTAAGTGTAAGGACAACAATCCCCAGAGTCTTTGAGATTGCCCGGGCCCAGGAGATTAATTCAAAGCCACTTCCATCTGGAAGATTCAAATCCACGACTATTACATCTGGGTTTACGTGCGCAATCTGTGCACGCGCTTCGGCAAGATTTGCAGCCTCAGCGGTGATCTCATAACCATGGGTGGTGAGTGCTCGATGCAGGCCCTCTCGAACAACTGCATGGTCATCGATAATAACGACTCTTGTCATGAATTCACCCACGGCACGGTAATGCAAACACGTGTACCCGCATCGGTTGATTGGATATCTAAAACCCCATTCAAATCGCGTACGCGTTCGCCAATGCCAACTAATCCATGGTGCCCATTCTTTGGGGCAGTTCCACCGATGCCATTGTCGTGAAGGGAGAGTGTTATTGAGCTTGCGCGTGAGTGCTCTTGGACGTTGCGTAATAGTTCGGTAAAAATCCTCTGAAGTTCATAACTCGTCGATGCCTCATATCGGGAAGGCAGGCTCTCGGTGCTCTCGCGCAAGGCAAAGATTTCAGCACGAACTTTGTCAACTAAATCCGTTAGCGCAAAGCGCACAGAACGTAACTCGCTTCGTATTTCAACTGGAGTACCAGGCGTGTTAATGAGAGAGTCAATAGAGTACCCAAGCCCAACTAGATCTTGAGCAATCCCATCATGTAACTCTTGTGCGAGCCTGACCCGCTCATTTCCGCTCACATTTTCTATTTAGCGGTTAGTAAAGAGTTGTTCAATCTCTTTGGCAAACTCTTTGGCAATTACAGCGCGCTTCATCGAAAGCTTTGGAGTCAAGTGCCCACCTGCAATCGTAAAGTCAGTTGGCAAGATAGTGAATTTGCGAATTGATTCAGCTTTGCTCACGGCCTTATTTGCATCATCGACGGCAGTTTGCACAACTGAGATCAGATCTGGATCATGTGCAAGATCGGTCATAGAGGCACCCTCTTTTTTGTGGTTTGCCACCCAGGACTTCAAAGCATCTTGATCGATTGTGACAAGGGCTGCAATAAAGGGCTGGTTATCGCCAACGACCATGCACTGACTGACTAGAGGATGCGCGCGTAGACGATCTTCAAGTACTGCCGGTGCAACATTCTTTCCGCCAGCTGTAACAATTAACTCTTTCTTGCGGCCGACGATATATAGGAAGCCTTCGTCATCTAATTTTCCAAGATCTCCCGATTGAAACCAGCGATCACTTGTAAATACTTCTTTATCGGCAGCTTCATTGTTCCAGTACCCACGCATCACAATTGGGCCGCGAATGAGAACTTCACCATCATCGGCAATTTTTATCGAAGTTCCGGGCACTGGCCGTCCAACAGATCCCACACGGTGTGCACCGCTGATGTTCAAAGTTGCACCTGCAGTAGTTTCGGTTAAGCCGTATCCCTCAAGAATTGTTATACCAGCGCCTCGATAGAAGTGGCCGAGGCGAACTCCTAGGGGCGCACCTCCTGAAATCGCAGCCTCAACTTTGCCGCCCATTCCAGCGCGAATTTTGGAGTAGACCAATTTGTCGAAGAGTTTGTGCTTGATTGATAACAGGGGCGAGACTGATTTTTTATCTAGGCCTTCGGAGTATGCAATTGCAACATCTGCCGCCTTACGAAAAATCTTTCCCTTACCAGCAGCCTCAGCGCGCGCCTCGGCTCCGTTGTAGATTTTTTCGAAGATACGTGGCACGGCAAGAACAAATGTTGGCTTAAAAGATGCCAAGTCCATAGGAAGACGCCCGACTGGATCACTGCAGTGTGCTAAGTGAAGTCCGGCAGAGATTGCTCCGATTTCAACCATGCGACCAAATACGTGAGCCACAGGTAAAAATAGAAGTGTAGATCCACCTGGCTTTAGAAATAAGTCAGCTGCGCCTTGTACAACATTTCCGCACTCGGATAAGAAATTGCTGTGAGTCAGGGATACACCCTTTGGCTTTCCCGTTGTTCCAGATGTATAGATAATTGTTGCAAGTGTGTCAGGAACTAGTGAGTTGCGACGACGATCAATCTCATCATCGCTGATATGCGCGCCAGCCGCCTTGAGGGTACTCAATACATCTTCAGTCATTATCCAGACATGCTTTGTATGTGATGGTTGTACGCTCTTAACTAAATCACGCAAAGCTGGAGTTTCTACAATGATTGCAACTGTTGAGGAGTCGTTAAGAATCCAATCGACCTGCTCGGCTGAGGAAGTGTCATAAACCGGAACAACGACACCGCCTGCAAACCAGATTGCGAAATCTAAAATCGTCCACTCGTAGCGTGTTCTGGACATAATCGCTACGCGATCACCAATCTGCACACCAGCGGCGATGAGACCCTTAGCGGTTTCGCGAATCTGGGCCTCTGCCTCTTTCGCAGTGACGCTTTGCCAGCCATCACCGAGTGGGCGCGACATAACGATGCGCTCTGGTTCAAACCAGGCGCGCTCTGCGATGAGATTTGTAAGGTTTCCGGCAGTTGCCGAAGGGACGAGGGCAGGGTTGTTAATTTCATTCATGGCGCTAACGCTAGCGCGTGATTTGTAAATTTGGGAAGAGGGGTAAACTTGCGCCATGAGCGATTTGAGCAGATCCACCACCACGATAGATGCCCCATTAGCTGCAGTCACGGAGGCGCTTTTTGCGCTGGAAAACTACCCTGATTGGTCTAGTTCGATTAAATCCGCTGAGGTAGTCAATCGCGACGACCAGGGGCGCGCTACAAAGGTGAAGATGACCATTGATGCCGGAATGATGAAGGATCGAGTCATTTTAGATTACGACTGGTCAGAGGCTCCGGCACGTTTGAGTTTCTCACTCGATGATGCCGATCTCTTAACGGGAATGGATGGCGCTTACATTATTAAGAGCATCGATGATGAGAGCACTGAAGTTACATATGAGCTCACAGTCTCACTCTCCATGCCAATTCCGGCAATGATGCGACAGAAGGCGGAAAAGACAACGATCGATCAAGCTCTAGCTCAACTCAAAGCATCGCTCGAAGCGTAATTGTTATTTATGACATTTACAATTGGTATTGATGTTGGCGGTACCAAAGTATTAGGTGGCGTTGTTGATGAAAACGGAAAAGTTATAGCAACAGCTAGAAAAGATACACCTCGCCAAGGTGGCAGTGCGCTCACGCAGACAATCGCAGATATTGCTAAAGAGCTAATGCAGAGCCATGATGTTGAATCAGTAGGAGTGTCGGCGGCAGGATTTGTCTCATCCGATCGCAAGACGATGTTGGCAACACCTAACATTGCCGATTGGAATGGTGTTGATTTAGATGATGAGCTCACGAAGTTAATCGGCCTTGATGTAATTATTGAAAACGATGCAAATGCGGCAGCTTGGGGTGAAGCAAAATTTGGCGCCGGTCGAAATCAAGCACACATGATGATGCTTACAGTTGGCACCGGTATTGGCGGGGGAGTCGTGGTCAATGGCGCGCTCTATCGCGGAGCATTTGGCATCGCCGCAGAGTTTGGACACATGCGCGTCGTACCAGATGGACATTTATGTGGATGTGGCGCACGAGGATGTTTCGAACAGTATGCATCGGGAAATGCACTTTTGCGTCATGCTCGCGAGGCAATTAGTGCCAGTCCCGAGATTGCACGTAATTTATTATCACGTGGTGATGGAACTGTTGAAGGATTAACTGGCAAGGCGATTACCGAAGCGGCAAGAGATGGAGATCCCGTTGCTCTAGCTGCATTTAATACAACGGGACAGTGGCTAGGTGCAGGCATTGCAACTTTAGCTGTAATTTTAGATCCAGCCTGCGTAGTCATTGGCGGGGGAGTAATCGATGCGGGCGAGATTTTGTTGAAGCCAACACGCGAGGCTCTAGAGCGCACAATGCCCTTTGCAGGCAAGCATCCTTACCCTGAGATTATCGCTGCAGAGCTCGGTAATGAGGCCGGACTTGTCGGCGTTGCCGATTTAGCACGCCTTTAATTTTCAAAGGGAAATACAAGGCCTATCTGAGCTCTAATCTGATCCATCACATGCATGACCGAGAGAGTCTCACTCCATGGCATCAGCGGTGATTCAAGTGCTCCAGTGCCGACAACCCGTGCCATCTCGATTGCCTGCTCACGTAGCCCATGTCCAAGATAATTATTTGGATACTCAGTCGTTGTGCCGTCATAGAGAACAACACGCATCGCAGTGGGGTTGTAGAAAGTGCGATCTATTTCAAGGCGACCGAGAAGACCACTGACAACTGCTCGACAAGGAGTCTGAGCAATCATCGTCGTATTGATTATCGCCTGAGCGCCATCGGCATAGTCGAAAATCGCACTTGTCTGAGCATCGACACCTCGATCCGTCATTACTGCACGTGCTGTAATGCGCAAGGGCGCACCAAGTACAAGGTGGGCAAAGGAGACGGGATAGATTCCAAGATCAAGCAACGCTCCACCAGCAAGTTGCGGATCTACAAGGCGGGCGATATTTTGATCGGCCAAGCGCTGTCCATGATCGGCCTCAACGGTTTCGATCTTTCCAAGAAGACCGCTTGAGAGAATCTCTCTCACAGTTGCAATATGAGGCAAATATCGTGTCCACATCGCCTCAAGAAGTGCGACCTTATTTTCTTTCGCGCAGTTAATCATCTCCTGTGCTTCTTTGCCGGATATTGCAAATGGCTTCTCGCACAAAACAGGTTTTCCGGCATTAAGTGCCAACATCGCATGCTCTTTATGTGATGGGTGAGGTGTCGCAACATAAATTGAATCAACGTTGGCGTCGTTAACTAAACCCTCATAACTTCCATAGGCAGTTGCTGTAGAAATATCTTTGGCGAACTCTTGAGCTTTGCTGAGTGTGCGCGAGCCAACTGCAACAACCTCATGACCATCGGCGCGTGATAAGTCATCGACGAATGCGGCAGCGATTCCGCCGGTACCTAAGATTCCCCACTTAAAGTTTTTCACAGTGCAACTCCATCATCATCGTGGAAAGGGCGTTTGAGCCAACGCAGCACTGCGCGCTTGGCCGAAAAAAAGAAAGAGCGCGGCGTCTGTGAAGGTGGGTTTGGGGGCGTGAAGTGATCGCCACGATCGAGTTCATCTAGGTAGGTCGTGGGCGCAGACTCATCAAGGGAGAGGCCAGAGACAATGGCCTCAAACTCGCTACGGATTAGCTCCTCCTCGTCGGATTCATCACCCAGCGGGTTTAGCGGATCTTTGCTCACCCTCAGATAGTGTCATACGGGTCAATAACAGGTAAATTGGAGCGGTGTTCAACAACCTCCCCTATGGCGTACTGCGTGCATTCCTGACGCCATTTTTGATGAGCGCCTTTAGACCCAAGGTAAAGGGTCTTCGAAACGTTCCGGCTAAAGGCCCGGTGATTATCGCCTCCAACCACCTCTCTTTCAGCGATTCAATCTTTATGCCACTCGTTGTCCCGCGCAAAGTAACCTTCTTAGCCAAAAGTGAGTACTTCACATCTCCTGGTCCTAAGGGGCTCGTAAAGAAATTAACTTTTATCGCCCTGGGACAGGTACCAGTGGATAGATCAGGCGGGCGACGAAGTGAGGCGGCGCTAATCACTGGGTTAAAAGTGTTGGCCGAAGGTGATTGCCTGGGAATTTATCCTGAAGGTACACGCTCACCCGATGGACGATTGTATAAAGGTCGAACTGGAATAGCCCGTCTAGCAATTGAATCTGGAGCCCCAGTTATTCCAGTTGCAATGTCTAATACCGACAAGATTCAGCCAACTGGAAAGGTTATTCCTAACCTTCATAGAGTGGGAATGATTTTTGGTGAGCCGATGTACTTCGACGGCGATTCAACTGATTTGCAGTACTTACGCGTTGTCACCGATCAGATTATGAACAAGATTCAAGAGATGTCTGGCCAGGAATATATAGATATCTATGCTCCGAAGAAGAGCAAACCTGAGGATATAAACGTCTCTGGCGAAGAGGATTAAAGCTTATCTAAAGCCTTTCTCGATGCCAGATATGTGCAAGTGGTGCACTCAGAACCGGCATTAGGTAGATCTCCCTCAAGAACTCTAATGAACTCCTCGATCGTAGCTAAAAAGTTTGCACCATCTCGCTCAACTGGCAGATATTTTTGAGTAACTGAGAATCCATAAGAGTCCTTGTTCTCACCGCTTGCCGAGACTGGGTTCCAGACTAATAAGCCAATAGATGCCACAGAGGCGGCCTTACCTGCAGCTGGATTTTCTAGTGCATATGCATAGGCCTCTAACTGCGGGGAGTAGAAAGCTCCATTGTCGCGAGCGCTATCTGAAACTTTGCAGTCGATAAGCCCAATAGTTCCATCCTCATTGGTAGATACAAGATCGTATTTTCCAAGGATGCGCCAACGTGTATCTACGCCATTAACTTGAATCGGTTTGCTCTTAACCCATTCGCCCCATTTAGTAACAGTGCCAGGGCGAAGAGATGGATCAATAGTTGGCATATCTGCGCGGTGGAAATGCTCCTCCTGCATATTTGCAAAGGTTCCAACAAGTGGAAACTGACCGGGCATTATTAACTTGTACCAGTACTTAATCCATAAGCAGCGCTTACATGTTGATAGACCAAAGGTAAGATCGGATGGAGAGATATTTTCGCGCGCTGGCTTGGCTGGTTTATTCATGGGCTTATTCTCTCGTTAGGCACTGACAATAGCTGCGATTAATACAGTAAGGCCCAAGATGATCATAATCGCTCCACCCGTTGCACGAAGCTTCTCCAATCGGGCAGAGTCGGTGGCCAGCCATGTCCTTGCAGTGCCGGCCAATAAACCCCAGGTGCCATCAGAGAGGAATGCCAGAATTGCAAAGATCGCACCCAGCAGGATTAGTTGGGCGGTAACGCTGCCACGCTCTCGATCGATGAACTGAGGCAATACTGCGGCATAAAAAACAATTGCCTTGGGGTTTAGCGCTCCAACCCAGAATCCATCTCTTATTGAACGTCGGATGCTGGGTGCTATATCGCCTTGATTCGTCATATCGGCGGCGTGTACTCGCCTATGTCTTATCGCATCTATTCCCAAATATATTAAGTAGAGACCACCGCCCCATTGAACTGCGGTGTATGCAAGCTCTGATCGCTGCAAGATTGGTCCAAGACCAAGTGCGACAAAAACGGATAAGAGAAACATTCCAATTGCATTGCCTGCAACTGTAAATACAGCGGTTTTTCGGCCCCATGCGATTGCACGCGCTAAAGTAAATAATACGCTTGGACCTGGTGCCAACATGATTACCATCGCGGCCACGATGTATTCAGATAGCCGCGATGGAATCACCATGAAGGCAGTTTAGTTGTTACCTCGTTTTGCTGCAATTGAGTGAAGAACTCTGTAGCCAACGATGGCAACCAATGTAGCGTTGATGATTCCACTGAATGTGTAATCTCCGCTAGTCCATGACATATCTGAGATACCGATAATCAAGGCAGAGGCTGCGATGATTAAGTTAGTTGAGTTAGCAAAATCAACTTTGCCCTCAATCCAAATACGAGCACCCAGTACACCGATCATTCCAAAGAGGGCTACACCAACGCCGCCAAGGGCACCGACTGGTGTAGAGCTAAGGACTGCGCCGAACTTAGGTGAGAGTGATAGACCAATTGCACCGACACCAGCGATCCAATAAGCAGCCGTTGAATAGACTCGTGTAGCGGCCATTACACCGATATTTTCGGCATACGTTGTCGTGCCTGAACCGCCGCCGATGCCAGCAAGTGTGGTTGCAAGTCCATCGGCCATAAGCGCCGTTCCCATTTGATCATCGAGATTCTTACCTGTCATTGCAGATACGGCCTTAACATGGCCGACGTTTTCTGCAATTAAGACAAGAACAACTGGTAAGAATAAAACGATCGCTTTGGCATCAAATGTTGGGGATGTAAATGAGGGAAGTGCAAACCACTTAGCTGCGCCAATTCCATCGGTATTGACATCGCCCATCGCAAAAGCTGCGGCGTAACCGATGACCAAACCTGCAAAGATGCTAATGCGATTTAAGAAACCGCGAGAGCCCGCAGCGATTAATGCAATCGATGCCAGCGTAATAAGGCCAACTACGGGACCGGCAGCAAAGTTATTTTTTGCAGCCCCTGCCAAGTTAAGTCCGATGACCATAACGATGGTGCCTGTTACCACGGGTGGCAGCATCCAGTTGATCCAAGCGATTCCGGCTTGACGAACAATTAAGCCAACGGCTGCCAAGATCAGACCGGTAACCACTACGCCACCAAGGGCGGCCGACATGCCACCGCTAGTTTTAGCTGCAGCTATTGGAGCTAAGAATGCAAAGGATGAGCCGAGATAGCTAGGCACTTTGTTTTGTGTCAGTGCTAAGAAGAGAAGGGTGCCAACACCAGAGAAGAAGAGTGTGGTTGTTGGGGGAAAGCCAGTGATGATTGGAACAAGGAAGGTTGCACCAAACATCGCAGCGATGTGCTGAAGGCCCACACCGAACGTACGGGGCCAGGTCAGGCGTTCATCGGTCGATACGACCGCACCTTGGGATATTGATTTTCCATCTCCATGCAGTTTCCATGTAAGTAGAGACATCTATCGTCCTATTCCTAAGGGCTCACCGGCATTGATGAGCGCTAAAACCGAGGGTACGGCGCCAGGGCGGGCTACTGAGGCGTACGCCACACCTTTTTCAGGTCGAGTTGCAGCCAATGAACTATCGAGTTACATTACGGTTCGATATATCGATACGATATATAGTCCGATAGGTCAGGAATGGAGGTAGGCGCGATGCGCTCACGTAGTGACTCTCTTGAGTTCGCTCTCCTTGGCCTGCTATCCCAGAGCCCCCTTCACGGCTACGAGCTACGCAAGCGCATGGGAACCATCTTTGGCCCATTTCGCGCCCTCTCATTCTCAGTCCTATACCCACAACTTCGTCGAATGCTGGAGGCAGGACTCATCGCTGAAACTCTGGTCGAGGCAACATCTCGGCGCTCGCGAATCGTCTATGACGTCACTGAAAAAGGTTTAACGAGATTTTCCGATCTGACAGAGACGGTAAGTCCAGATACATGGGAGGACGAGGGCTTTGAAATTCGCTTCGCCTTCTTCTCCCCAACATCATCAAAGAACAGAGTGAGAATTCTTGAGGGACGCCATCGTCGCCTCAAGGAGAAGGCAGAGATTCTGCGCGGTGAACTCGAGAAGTCACCGATTGGAATCGATAAATATCTAGAGGAGTGGCGACGCCATTCACTGGATTCAGCTGATCGAGAGATCGCTTGGCTGGAAGACATGATCAAAACCGAGAGGAAATAAAGTGAACATAACAACCGGTAAAGGCGACATCCGTGTTGCAATAATTGGCGTAGGAAACTGTGCCAACTCTTTAGTTCAAGGAGTGACCTATTACAAGGACGCTGCCATTGATCAAGAGATTCCAGGGCTCATGCACGCAGTTGTTGGGGGATACCACATCTCTAGCATCAAGTTCGTTGCAGCCTTCGACGTTGATGCCAAGAAGGTCGGTTTAGATTTAGCCGATGCTATTTGGGCCAGCGAAAATAACACTATTAAATTTAGCAACGTTGATAAGACTGGTGTACCAGTTCTGCGCGGAGTGACAAATGATGGTCTTGGAAAGTATTACAAAGAGACGATCACAGAATCAGATGCGCCGGCCGTAGATGTTGTACAGGTTCTAAAGGACGAGGCCGTTGATATCTTGATCTGCTACCTACCTGTGGGTTCAGAGATAGCGGCAAAGTACTATGCACAGTGCGCACTTGATGCAGGATGTGCCTTTGTTAATGCTCTGCCAGTCTTTATCGCATCAGATCCAGTCTGGGAGAAGAAGTTTGCAGATGCTGGACTTCCAATCGTGGGCGATGACATTAAGAGCCAAGTTGGTGCAACGATTACGCACCGCATTATGGCTAAGTTGTTCCAGGATCGCGGAGTACATCTAGATCGCACATACCAATTAAATGTTGGTGGAAATATGGATTTCAAGAACATGCTCGAGCGTGATCGTCTTGAATCAAAGAAGATTTCAAAGACCAACTCGGTTACATCTCAGTTAGATCATGACATGGGAGATAAGAATGTTCACATCGGACCATCGGATTACATTCCATGGCTAGATGATCGCAAATGGGCCTACGTTCGCCTCGAAGGCCGCGCATTTGGCGATGTTCCACTAAACCTTGAGTACAAGCTAGAGGTATGGGATTCACCTAACTCGGCTGGCGTAATCATTGACGCACTACGTTGCGCCAAAATCGGCCTTGATCGCAAGATTGGTGGGGCTTTGCTCTCACCATCTAGTTACTTCATGAAAACGCCGCCAGTTCAATACACTGATGCAGCAGCTCACAACAAGGTTGAGGATTTCATCTCTGGAAAGATAGAGCGCTAAGCGCGAAAAAAATCTGCATGAAAAAGCCCCCTGGCATAAAGCCAAGGGGCTTTTTCTAACCCCTCACGGAGAGTTGAGGGTTAAATCGTCGCATCCTTAGGAGTGCGACGAATATGGCGAAGACCTGCAAAGACAAAGAGGAACATAACGAGCGCTCCGACGAAAGTTACTTTTGCAGCAATTCCCGCAATCATTCCTAACGTTCCAAATGCATATGCGTTCAAGAGCATTCCACGCAGTGACTCACCCTTAAACACACTCTCCACTGTTGCATTTGCCTTTACCAAAGCTGCCTGTGCGTCGGCATTTGTTGGATCCATTGCTGCAGCCCCTGCAGCTGAACGAGCTAGAGCTGTAGATTCGGCATACGTTGGCATCTTTGATAAGTGGAAACCGATGTAGTGATCGGCATACATTTGAGCTTGCTTGCCGGTGCTCATGATCGATTTTCCATTGTCCTTAAAGAATGCGACTACATCAGCGCTTGCATCTGGATCGCCATTGCTTTCTGGGATTGCAATCTGTTGTGCCTCTAACTGTGAGGCTACGGTTCCGCTTGCAAAAGTTGCGCCCCAGTTAAGTAGACCTGCTGCGATTAATAGAAATACTCCAAGACCAAAACCTACAAAAGTTACGATCTTGTCAAAAGTAGTACGTTTCATTTCTTCTCTCCCTCTTAGGCACCAATAACTTGGGTGCAGGGCTTATTCAACCCGCACTAGGGGCGAGGTAGTTAGTAAAGGGCGAGAGTCAGCCCTCGCAGAGAAGTGGCGTTAATCTCATCGAGGGCTAGCCCTCGGATAGTTCCAAGAATCTGACTATAGAAAATTAGTCAATATGTCGGTCGCACATGGACTTGCCATCTGGACCAACGACCAAATGCGAGCATGGAACATTGAGTTGATCGAATGCTTTGTCACCATAATGTGTGCGAAAAGCTAGCGCTAAAAGCACGCGCAGATTTGTATCTCCATCAGATTTAATTCCAAAGACCTGCGCACTTCGACTTACGGTGTTTTCAATAACTTTCTCAGAATGTGAGGTTTGCGTCGCAATCGATGAGTTTGATTTTCCTTCGCACACCAACTGCAAAACGAACTGTTCAAATGGTGAAAGCTCTCGGGTCGTAATTGTGATATCTCTAGCCATTGTTGGCACCTCTCCGTGGTGGCTCCATTCTCTACCAAGACTTATGGTAATTCCACCTCTAAGATGCCCTAATGAGTGAAATCTTGGACACACAGATTGGCGCCGTTCGCTACCTATCCTTTAATCGCCCAGAGAAAATGAACGCACTGACCCGCGGTATGTATGAGGGGTTGGCACGCGGGCTCAATGAGGCCGCAGGTGACTTCAGCGTCCGAGCAGTTGTGATCTCCAGTGAAGGCGATCATTTTACGGCCGGTAATGACATTGTCGACTTCATGGACAATCCACCAACTGCTGAATCAAGTGAAGTTGCAACCTTTCTCGCCGCACTCCTTAATTTTCCAAAGCCTTTAATCGCAGCCGTTAAGGGAAATGCCATTGGAGTTGGAACAACAATGCTGTTGCACTGCGATGTTGTGGTTGCCTCTCCTTCAACGAACTTTTCAATGCCATTTGT
Source organism: Candidatus Planktophila sp. (assembly GCA_964203745.1). GTDB lineage: Bacteria > Actinomycetota > Actinomycetes > Nanopelagicales > Nanopelagicaceae > Planktophila. The sequence goes on along the minus strand of CAXNOC010000006.1, from coordinate 35,428 downwards.
CTCACTCGGTTTAGTGCCAGAGGCGGGTTCTACTTTTCTATTCCCAGCACTCGTCGGGTACCAAAGAGCGGCGAAGATATTTTTGACGGGCCAAGCATTTAGTGCAACCGATGCCCTTGAGATGGGTTTGATTGCCGAGATTGATTCCGATGCCTTAGCCGGTGCCAAGAGAATTGCCGAGCAGATTGCCGAACAACCACCACAAGCGATTATCAACACGAAGGCTTTACTCAAGGCACGTAACCATGATTCAGTTGCTGCAGTAATGAAGGCAGAGTTTGAAATATTTGCACTTGCACTGCAATCAGATGAGGCGATGGAGGCCTTCATGAAATTTATGGCCAAGAAGGGTTCATCATGACATTAGCTGGAAAGAAGATATTTATTACTGGGGGATCGCGCGGTATCGGTTTAGCTATCGCACTTCGCGCCGCAGCCGATGGTGCATCGATTGCTATCGCCGCCAAGACGGCCGAGGCAAACCCAAAACTGCCAGGAACGATCTATTCAGCAGCAGCAGAAATCGAAGCGGCAGGGGGAACGGCGCTTCCTATCCAATGCGATTTGCGGGATGAGAGCCAGATTGAAGCGGCCGTGAAGCTCGCTGCCGATACATTCGGCGGAATCGATATCTTGATTAACAATGCAAGTGCTATCAACTTAACTAAGACTGAAGCAACTCCAGCTAAGCGCTTTGACTTGATGTTTGATGTCAACGTACGAGGTACATTTTTAACATCCCAAGCAGTTATTCCATATTTACGTCAATCGGCGCTGGATGGTCGTAATCCCCATATTTTGAACCTCTCACCGCCGCTTTCGATGAAGCCCATTTGGTTTAAAAACCATGTCGCCTACACGATGGCTAAGTATGGGATGAGCATGTGCGTTTTGGGCATGGCGGCAGAGTTCAAGCGCGATGGAATTGCAGTGAACGCACTATGGCCTCGAACCGTAATCGATACTGCAGCTCTGCAGATGATTCCAGGCATAGATGCCAGCGCAGGGCGCACGCCAGCGATTTTGGCAGATGCGGCCTACATTATTTTCAATCGCCCATCGACTGAGTGCACGGGCAACTTCTTCGTCGATGATGAGCTTTTGGCCTCCGAAGGAATAACCGATCTAGAGAAATACTCTGTAACACCCGGTACGAAAGACTTCCTACTGGACTTTTTTCTAGATTAGGAGAAACCAATGAAAAATAAACTCGCGAGAATATTTTCGATCACCTGCCTGCTCCTATTGCCACTTGCATCGGCCTCTGCACACGGGGATCTCACAACTACTTCCCCAGCACAAGATCAGACTCTTGTTGACATGCCGACACAGGTTTTCATCGAATTTGATGGCCAACTTCAGACTTTGGGAAAGAGTGATATTAATCAGATAACTGTCACTGACTCAGCTGGACAGGTTATCTCCGATGCGAGCTCACTGGTTGAGGGGTCAAAACTTTCTACCAATATTCTCCTTCTTGACTCACGAGGTTTAATATCTGTGCACTACCGAATTGTCTCTGAAGACGGGCACCCAGTTGAGGGTGATTATTCTTTTACTGTGGGCCAAGTACCTGTGACGACAAGTGCCGATATTGAAGCGATCAACGAGACTGAAAACGGCACAGAGGAATCAAAATCTCTCTCCTTTGCCGCAATCTTTGCAATTCTATTTGCAGCCGCCAGTGGCTTCGCAATTATTAGACGAATGAAAAAGAAATAAATATCTGTGCCAATTTTTGAGCTTGAGTTAAACGGTCCAAATGTAATCTCCGAGTCAGAGCGAACTGGCAAGGCAAGTGCTCTTTTTTGGCCATGGGCGGGGGCTAATGTTTCGCTTTTGGCGCTCTCTTACGGCGCCTTCTTTCTCGGTTTCGGAATTTCTTTTCGGCAGGCAACGTGGGCGGCAATCATCGGAACCGTGCTCTCATTTTTAGTTGTCGGCATTAGCTCTCTGGCAGGAAAGCGATCCAATGCGCCGACCATGATTCTTTCGCGCGCAGCTTTCGGCGTTAATGGGAACATCGTGCCGGGTGCCTTGTCGTATTTAATCTTTGTTGGTTGGGAAACGGTTTTAGTCTCACTCGCAACTCTTGCAACTGGCACTGTTTTTGCGCGAGTCGGTCATATTGATCACAACCTGTCTCTCATTATTGGCTTTCTCATTGCAGTCTCTCTGACAGTCTTTGGGGGAGTGCTTGGTTTTTCGACGATTATGAAGATACAAAAATGGCTCACCTTGATAACGGTTGCGATGACTATTGTCTATATTGGCCTTACAGTCGATGAGGTCAATTGGTCTGCAGTCAGCGCCATTAAAGATGGAAGCAACCAGGCATTTATAGGAGCGCTCATCTTTGGCATAACCGGGATTGGCTTAGGGTGGGTGAACTCCGCCGCCGACTATTCTCGATATTTACCGCGCAACGTTTCTAGTAAGAGTGTTGTTGCTTGGACCGTCACTGGAGCATCTATCGTTCCGATTGTTTTAGTTATTTATGGCTCTGCCCTTGCCGGTAGTAGTAAAGATTTAAGCGATGCGATTGCGATGGATCCGATTGGCGCACTAACATCACTACTGCCAACCTGGTTCCTAATTCCCTTTGCCTTAGTTGCCATTCTTGGCTTAGTGGGAGGCGCCATTCTCGATCTTTATTCATCGGGATTGACTCTGGTCTCCATCGGACTTCCAGTTAAGCGTCATATTGCCGCCTCAATTGATGCCGTGATTATGTTAGCTGGCACTATCTACATAGTCTGGTTTGCCGATAATTTCTTCTTTCCATTTCAAGGATTTTTAATCACATTGGGAGTTCCGGTAGCAGTGTGGTCGGCAATCTTCGTCGCCGATGTAGTAATGCGTAAGAAGGCTTACTCGGAGGTCGATCTATTTGATGAAACCGGGCGCTATGGGGCTTGGAATAAAAAATCCATAGCATTGATGATAATTGGCACAATAGTTGGATGGGGCTTTGTTACAAATACCTTTGCTTCATGGCTTTCCTGGCAGGGCTATTTTTTAAACGCAATAGGCGGAAAGCAAGGCCCGTGGGCCTATGCAAACGTTGGCGTGATTTTTGCTCTAGCAATCGGTTTCTTCGGACATGTTCTTATTTCTAGAAAAACTATTGCGCAGCAGGAGTCTTTCTAAGCCAGATGTAGCCGGCGATGCCAGAGATTATTGCCGAAATAAATAGTCCTAGGCGCACTTGATCCAATTCGGCATCAGTAGTGGCAACAATTTCGGCAATCACTAAAGCCACAATTAAACCCATACCCGCCAATGTGGCAATACCAGTGATCTCTTTCATAGAAATATTCGTATGCCCACCTAATTTAATGCAGAGCCACGCAAAGAGAGTTATCCCGATGATTTTGCCGATTGACCTGGCAACGATAATCGAAAGTGTTGTCTTTGATCCAAAGCTACTCAGTTCAATATGGAGTGGAATATTAACTACAACGATTATGGGGACTATGAAATATGTCGCAACAGGCGTCAAAATCTTTATGACCTTATCGGCTTGGTGCCTGCGTAGGGGGAGCACAAAGCCGATTGCAGCGGCAACTAATGTTGAAAGGGCTTTTGTTGGATTCAAATCCTGTCCGTAAAAGGCACCCAAAACAATCAATGAAAACAAATCATCGGCGATCGCTAAGGTAAGTAGAAATACTCGCACATGCGGATTTACACGTTTGCCGAGCAGCGAAAGGACTCCAAGTGCCAGGGCGATATCAGTTGGCATGGCCGAGGCCCACACATGCGAGCCAGGGTTAAGGAGTAGATAAATAAATGCAGGGGCAATCATTCCGCCAAGGGCTGCAACAATTGGAACCACTGCCGTGCGTAGATCTTTTAAGCCAGCCCTGATCTCTAATCCCACAAGAAAGAAGAAGATACTTATTAGCACATCTAGGAACATGCCATAAATCTACTGGTTGGGCATGCAAAAACCCCGCCAATAATCGACGGGGTTTTTGATTAAGAGTTTTTTAGATATCGAAGTACAGCTCGAACTCAGCTGGATGTGGACGCAAGCGAACGTAATCAACTTCTTGCTTGCGCTTGAAATCAATCCATGTGTCGATTAGATCCTTGGTGAATACGCCACCCTTGAGCAAGAACTCGTGGTCGCGCTCTAAGTTGTTTAATGCCTCATCGAGTGAACCTGGAACCTGTGCAATCGCTGCAGCTTCCTCGCCAGTTAATTCGTAGAGATCCTTATCAACTGGGTCGGCAGGTTCGATTTTGTTAATGATTCCATCGAGACCGGCCATCAACATCGCAGCAAATGCTAGATATGGATTCGATGATGGATCTGGGCAACGGAACTCAATGCGCTTAGCCTTCGGATTTGATCCAGTAATTGGGATACGGATACAGGCCGAACGGTTACGGGCTGAGTACACAAGGTTTACGGGGGCTTCATAACCTGGAACTAAGCGGCGATATGAGTTAACAGTTGGGTTGGTAAATGCAAGCAGTGACGGTGCGTGCTTGAGCAGACCACCAACATAGTGACGGGCCATCTCCGACAAGTCTCCATAACCGTCTCCGAAGAATAATGGCACGCCATCTTTCCAGAGTGATTGGTGAACGTGCATGCCAGAGCCGTTATCTCCGAAGAGTGGCTTAGGCATAAAGGTTGCAGTTTTTCCACCTTGCCAAGCGGTGTTGCGGATGACATATTTGAACTTCATGATGTCATCGCCTGCATGCAAAATATCGGTGAAGCGATAGTTGATCTCCATCTGTCCTGCAGTGCCGACTTCATGGTGTGAGCGCTCAACAAGTAATCCAACTTTGCCAAGCTGCATAACCATTTCATCGCGAAGATCTGCGAATTGATCTGTTGGAGATACTGGGAAATATCCACCCTTTACGCGCGTACGGTATCCGCGGTTAGGAGTTCCATCGGCATCTTCTTTAATGCCGGTGTTCCAAGCACCTTCATAAGAATCAATCTCATGATAGGCAGTATTGATATCGGTCTTAAAGCGAACGCGATCGAATACATAGAACTCAGCCTCTGGTGCAAAGAAGGCAGTATCTGCGATGCCTTGTGCGCGCATAAAGTCAACCGCTTTAGCAACAACTCCACGAGGATCACGGCTGTATAGTGAATCATCGTCTGGGTTGTGAACTGAGAAAATAATAATGAGTGTCTTCTCTTTGCGATATGGATCTAAGTAAGCCGACTCTGGTACTGGCAGCAACTTCATATCTGATTCGTGGATTGACTGGAACCCACGGATAGATGAACCATCAAACATTAAGCCGTCTGTGAAGACAGCTTCGTCGAATGATTCAACTGGAACGTTGAAGTGATGCTGGATGCCGGGAAGATCAGTAAATCGAACGTCGACTAACTTGATATCTTCCTTTTTAATATAGGCAAAGATCTCTGCTGAATTCTTGAACATGCTTCTCCCAATTCACATGTGATACATAAGGCGTATCAGGTGCAGATCCCTCGGCATTGAGCTTCTGCGCTGTGGCAAGAGTAAGTCAGCAAAGGCAAAACGACATAACCGCCCTGTTACAGCCATGTTAAGAATTTTGACCCTCTAGGCTAAGGCCATGGATTCAAAGGGTAGAGATGTCAGCCTTGGCCGACGACTGGCGGCAATCACGCTTGATTGGCTGGCCTGCTACGCGATAGTCGCAGCCCTATCGGGTGGAATCGGCCAGATGACGCCTGATCGCTCACCAATAATCTTGGGGCTTTTCTTCGGTGAGGTCGCCATCCTGAGCGCCTTAACTGGTGCATCCCTTGGTCAAAAAATCTTTGGTCTGCGCGTTGTCCGCTTTAGTGATGAAGCTCCAATCACACCTTTGCAGGCCTTAATCCGTACTTTCTTCTTAATCTTGATCGTAACTGCCATCACCTATGACGAGAATGGCCGCGGAATTCATGAGCGTATTAGTAAAACAGTTTTGATAAGGCCTTAGCGCATCTTTGGTGCACGCGTAGGCATCGGACCCTTTGGAATTGGCATAGATAAACCACCAACAGCTTTTAAGCGGGCTCGGACTTCGCGCATTTGATGGGCAGTTAATTTCTTAGGCATTTTCTGTAGGTGCTTTTGAAGTTTGCGTAGTGGAACTTGTCCTTTTTCATCGCCAACTACAACAAGTGTGATTGGGACACCGGGTGCAAAACGTTCGGTCTTCTTGCGCTCTTCGGTGAGCATTTGGCTAACGCCCTGTGAACCTTCGCCAGTTAATACGATTCCTGCGCGACCAACGCTGCGATGGACCATATCTTGGTTTCGAGTAACTGCAACGGCCGGGGTAGTAGTCCATCCTTTGCGGATCGCCATGAGAACGCTTGCGCCTGCACCCATCTGTCCTTCGATCGATGAGTAAGCGGCGGTGCCAGCTTGGCGCGTAAAGAATAAAAGTGTCGTTAAGAATGAGAGAGGCAGGAAGATAAAAGCGAAGTAAAAAGGATGACCCAGAGCGATTCCGATGGCGATTCCGATGATCAACGTGGCAAGGAAGATGCCTAGAAGCGCAAAGGGAATCCAGGGTTTTACTACCTTAGTGACGTTGTAAGCATCACGGAAAGTTTGAAAACGAGGGGTTTTGATCTTCTTTTCTTTAGCTTTTCTCTTAAACATGTCGCTTAGTTTAGTGGGGCAGGGGCTGTTCCACCAAGACGAGTAGGTGCCCAGCGCTGGCCCACATGGCTATCAGGGTAGTTATCTTGGACTTGGTGGAGCATCGAGACAAGTGTTTGTCGCAGAAGCGCCTCTGCAACTTCAAGGTCATTACCCTTTTTGTAGAAAATAGGTTCTCCGAATACAACGGTTACCGGAATATATTGGCGACGAAGATTTCTCTTGACGCCTTTAGTCCAGATTCGCTGGCTTCCCCAGATAATGGTTGGGATAACTGGGACACCAGCCCCCATTGCAAGACGAACTGCGCCGGATTTTAAACCCTTGATTTCAAAACTTGTTGAGACGGTACCTTCAGGAAAGATTCCAATAATTTCTCCAGATTTCAATGCGCGAAGGGCGGCAACGAAAGAGGCGGCGCCGTTTTCACGATCGACATTGATGTGATGCATTCCCCGCATCAGAGGACCTGCGAGCTTGTTATTGAAAACCTCTTTTTTTGCCATGAATCGTACATAACGCCCAGCGGGAAGGGCCGCTGTGCCAGTAAGTGCGAAATCAAGGTAGCTCACATGATTGATTGCAAGAATCGCGCCATCTTTTCGTGGAACATTTTCTACACCTTGGAAATCAAATTTAATTCCTAAATATTTCCAGAGAGTTTTAATTGCAACAATAACTGGGGGATAGACGAGATCAGCCATGGGTCGCCCTGGCTGCCATCGCCTGCTTATAAAGGCGCCCGGCGCGATAGCTTGAGCGCACGAGAGGACCACTCATGACTCCGAGGAATCCCGCCTCTGTCGCTTCCGTTGATAGTTCTACAAACTCTTCAGGTTTTACCCAACGCACAACTGGGTGGTGGCGATTAGTAGGTCGTAAATACTGCGTGATAGTAATCAAGTCACAGCCTGCGCTTCGAAGATCTACGAGTGCTTGAGATACTTCTTCTCGAGTTTCACCAAGACCGAGAATCAAATTTGATTTCGTAATCAAACCAAAATCACGGGCCATAGTTATTACGCGTAAGGATTTCTCATAAGTAAAAGCAGGGCGAATCTCTTTGAAAATACGTGGCACGGTCTCTAAGTTATGGGCAAAAACTTCTGGGCGGGTTTCAAAGATTTCATTTAGAAGCTCGCTCTTTGCATGAAAATCTGGGGCCAGCATCTCAACACCACAACCGGGGTTGAGCTCATGAACCTGTCTAATGGTTTCGGCATAGAGCCAGGCGCCTTCATCGGGCAGGTCATCGCGCGTGACGCCAGTAATCGTTGCATAGGCAAGTCCCATGGCTTTTACTGACTCGGCGACTTTGAGAGGCTCTGTGCGATCAAGGGGATCTGGCTTTCCAGTATCAATGTTGCAGAAATCGCATCGTCTTGTGCACTTATCTCCACCAATTAAGAAAGTCGCCTCTTTATCTTCCCAACATTCAAAGATATTTGGACAGGCAGCCTCTTGGCAGACGGTATGCAGACCCTCACTTTTTACTAGAGAGGCAAGACGCGTGAACTCTGGTCCCATATTTGCGCGAGTCTTAATCCATTCAGGTTTGCGCTCGATTGGAGTCAAGGCATTTCTAGCTTCGATACGGATCATTTTGCGACCCTGTGGCTCGATGCTCATAGGCTCACCTTTTTTAGAGATTCAAATATATGTCGCTCTACAATCGGTGCGACCTCTTCAATTGTGATTGTTCGTCCTAGCTCTATCTCCATAGATGTAACTTCAGCATCTTGGATTCCACATGGAATGATCTGAGAGAAGGGAGTTAAATCCGGGCAGATATTTAATGCAAAGCCATGCATCGTTACACCTTTTGCAACACGGATACCGATGGCTGCAATCTTACGATCGCCCTTTTCATCGCGAATCCATACCCCTGAGCGACCGGCAACACATTGCGCCTTAATTCCCAGCTCATCACATACGGCAATAAGTCCGGCTTCAATTTCTCTGACAAATCCAACGAGTTCAGTTGGTTTAGCAAGACGAACAATGGGATAGCCAATCAATTGACCAGGTCCGTGCCAGGTTATTTTTCCGCCGCGATCAACATCGATGACCGGGGTTCCATCTTGTGGCCGCTCCGACTCTTGAGTTCGGCGTCCGGCCGTATAGACGGAAGGGTGTTGCAAAAGTAAGAGAGTGTTGGGGCGCTTCTTGTCGACGACCTCGCCATGAATCGTCCGCTGAACATCCCAGGCCTTCGAGTAATCGATCAGGCCATGACGGGTAAGGGCGATGGGGGTTTGGTTAGGACTGGCTAAGACAGGCACTCACCTAGCCTAAAGGTAGGATTGCCTGCATACCAATCCAAAGGGGATTTCACCGTGTCTGCACCTGTTCGAAAAAAAAGCCGCCGCCCATTCATCACAGCTCTAGTTGTGATCTTCATCTGGTTCGGGGCCAGTGGCGTATTTGGTCCACTATTTGGCTCTCTTTCAACCGTTCAGGAAAATGATAATTCCGCGTTTTTGCCTCAGAATGCCGAATCTACACAGGCGTCGAAGATCATCACCCAGTTTTCCGCCGACCAGACACAGACACTTCCAACTTTAGTTCTATACCTTGGCGAGGTCGATGATGCAAAAGTTGCCGCGTTAAATGCCCACCTGAGCAAACTTGGAGCAACCCCAATCAAGGGTTCAGATATCGCAATATCGAAATATCTAATTCCTGGTCAACCAATATTCGCCTTTCCATCACAGGATAAGAAGGCCTTGCTTGTAAGTCTTCCGCTAACTTTTGATTCAGCTAGAGACTTACTGCCTAACAAGAAACCAGTATTGCCAGAGATAATTAAAACTTTACGTGAAGACTCTGCCGCATATGGAAAGGCAAATGGCTTAACCGCAAATGTAACTGGCGTTGGAGCACTTCTCGGTGATCTCTTTGGTGCCTTTGGCGGAATCGATTCATCACTACTGCTAACGACCCTTGTAGTCGTTGCCCTGATTCTAATTATTGTTTATCGCTCACCTGTTCTGTGGATTCTGCCGCTCTTCTCATCTGTCATCGCTTTATCAACGGCAGGCGGAATCGTTTACATCTTGGCTAAGAACAATGCTATTGATTTGAGCGGGCAGTCCCAAGGAATTCTCTCAGTCCTTGTTCTAGGTGCGGCAACTGATTACGCACTTCTCTTGATCTCACGCTATCGCGAAGAGCTCCATCATTACGAGTCTCGATTCGATGCGATGAAGGCGGCCTATAAAGGTGTGTTCGAACCGATTCTCGCATCCGGTGCAACAGTGATTGTCAGCCTCTTAGTACTTTTACTCAGCGATCTTTCAAATAACAGAGGGCTTGGTCCAGTGGGTGCAATTGGTATTGCCGCCTCGATGATTACGATTTTAACTCTGTTGCCGGCACTCCTTGTGGCCTTCGGTCGCTGGATCTTCTGGCCGCGCATTCCGCGCTTTGATGATGTGAACTCACAGCTTGAAGGCACGTGGGCGAAAATTGGAGCAGGGGTTGAAAAGCGCCCTCGCAAGCTTTGGATATCAACTGCTGTCCTTCTTGTCGTTCTTGCGGGATTCTCAACAACGTTAAATGCAAAGGGTCTATCTACCGCCGATTCCTTTACTAAGAAGCAGGACTCAGTTATTGGACTCGAGCTCTTGGGTCAGCATTTTCCTGGAGGAGCGGGACAACCGACTGAAGTCGTTATTAAAGAAAACTCGGTAGCTTCAGTTACTACGGCGCTGTTGAGTGTCGAGGGAGTCGCCTCGGTAGAGCCCATGCGAGCCGGACAAGTTATTCCTGGCCAACCTCTGCCTGCAATTAAAGTATTAAATGGACAGGTTATTTTGAATGCAACGCTTTCCCTTAACCCGGATTCAACTGCTGCACGTGAGTTGATCCCCACAATTCGCAGCGCAGTACACGCCATAGATCCGCAGATATTAGTTGGTGGTTCAACTGCAGTGGCATTTGATACCGATGTTGCCGCCGATCATGACAACAAAACAATTATCCCAATTGTCTTAGTGTTAATCACGATCATTCTTGGACTCTTACTTCGAAGCATCATCTCTGCATTCCTATTATTATCGACGGTGGTTCTCTCGTACTTCGCAACCTTGGGCGCGTGCCAACTCGTCTTTGAACATATCTTCCACTTCAAAGGTGCAGATACATCCTTCCCGCTCTTTGCATTCATCTTCCTAGTAGCCCTTGGCATCGATTACAACATTTTCTTAATGACTCGAGTGCGTGAAGAGAGTGCAAAGATCGGTACGAGGGCAGGAGTCATCAAGGGCCTTACGGTTACAGGTGGAGTGATTACATCGGCCGGTATCGTCTTAGCGGCAACATTCGGAGTACTTGGAATTTTGCCATTAGTCTTCTTGGCAGAACTCGGCTTTGCCGTCGCCTTTGGCGTTTTACTCGACACGCTTATCGTTCGCACAATCCTGGTCCCCGCCCTTGCCTATGACATCGGTGGCAAGATTTGGTGGCCATCGAAGTTGGCGAGTAAGTAGTTGACGTTGCGCGTAGGAATCGCTGGCTATGGATTAGCTGGCAGGTACTTTCACGCGCCATTGCTCAAGGGTTGCGGGTTTGAGGTTGTTGCGGTGGCAACGACAAACTCACTGCGCGCCTCTCATGCCGTACAAGACTTTCCCAATGTCACAGTAGTTTCATCAGTTGAGGAACTTGTTAAGCATGAGCTTGATTTAGTAGTAGTTGCATCGGCGAACTTGGCACATGCCGCCAATGCATTGACTGCGATATCAGCAGGCGTTCCTGTGGTCATTGATAAGCCCATGGGGCGCACTTATGCTGAAACGAAATCGATTATTGATGCTGGACTGACTGCGGGCGTACCTGTTTCCACCTTCTTTAATCGTCGTTGGGATAGCGATGCGCTCACTATTAAACGCGTCCTAGCATCTGGTGAGCTTGGAACAATTCACCGATTGGAATCACGATTCGAAAGATTCAGACCAGAATTAAATGCAACCTCTTGGCGTGAAAATTTGAGTCCCGAAGATGGTGGGGGACAGTTACTAGATCTACAGCCGCATTTAATTTCAACTGCCATCGATTGGTTTGGTTCAGCCGAACTTATTACCGCATCTGTGCGCGCTCTACGTGGCGGCGCCGATGATGACTCATTATTAGTGTTAAAGCATGTCGGCGGAGTTATGTCCTACCTATCGGCAAGTGCCGTAGTCGGTGCTCCCGGTCCGCGCATTCGTATTCTTGGCACAAAGGGCGCCCTTGTCATAAATGATTTAGATCCCCAAGAGGATCTACTCAAAAATGGAATGTATCCAAAGGGCGGCACATGGAACGTTCCAACGGCATCGAGAGCGTTTATTCACCGGGGAGATGACGTTGAAGAGATTGCTGGAGAGAATGGAAACTACGCACTCTTCTATAGCGCAGTAGCTGGTGCAATTGCCGGTGAAAATCCATGGCCAATCGATAACTCTGATGCCTTATTAGTTGCCACAATTATTGATCAAGCGCGACAAAATTCGCATAATGGCTAAGAGATTTGATTGCATCGTTATTGGTGGTGGGTTAGCCGGACTAAGCGCAGCTCTGCATCTTCAAGACATGGGCATTGATGTTGCTCTTCTGGAAGCCAGCGATCGCCCCGGCGGGCGGATCGCAACTGATTCAATTGACGGATATCTCTGTGATCGAGGATTTCAATTAATTAACTCTAAGTATCCCTCACTCGCTGAACTCAATGTTATCGATGAGATTGAATTTATCCCGGCTCCGCGTGTAATCGAAGTTGCCCTAGATGACTCTCGTCACCCCATCGGAGATCCACGAACTGCGCCAATTTCAATTTTAGATAAAGCAACTGGAACGATTCCTGAAAAGCTAGGCCTGCTACGCGTCATCTTAAGTAAGCCTAAAAGGGATCAATCCATTGGTGAAGTCCTTGCTGTTTTAGGAACTACATATGAGAGAACGTTGCGCCCATTTCTAACTGGTGTATTTCTGGCAGACCCCGATAGCGTTGATGCACGCTACGGAGTTTCCATTATTCGCTCATTTATAAGCGGCGCACCTGGGTTGCCCAGGTACGGAGTAGGTCAACTTCCAGCAGCCCTTGCCAAGAGAGTGAAAAACCTTCAGCTGGATACGCGTGTTGAAAGAATTTCAGATACAACGGTAGAGACTTCACAAGGTGATTACAGCGCTAAAAGAATTATTGTGGCCACCGATTCAACTACTGCCGTGCAGTTATTAGATCTACCGGATGCCACACCGATGGTTGGTTGTATAACGTGGTACCACAGCACACCAATCAATCCATCAGGTTCGGGGAGATTAGTTGTAGATGGGCAAAGACGAGGACCGGTAATAAATAGCATTGTTGTTTCAGATATCTCAAATGCCTATGCGCCAGCTGGTCAAAATCTGATCTCATCAACGACTAGTTTGGGTTCGACCGAGTCTGAAGTCAGAAGACACTTGGCGCTTATGTGGGGTATTGATACTCGTGATTGGCAACTGATTGCCAAGTATGAAATTCCAGCGGCTCTTCCGCTTCAATCTATTGGCAAGGCTCTTTCGCAACCTGTTGTAGTGAATGAGAATTTATACGTTGTAGGCGATTACCGCGCAGTGCCATCGCAACAGGGCGCATTATTTACAGGAAAGTTAGCAGCTGAATTAATCTTCAACCAAGGCATTTAACGCCTCGGTTACATGAGGATAGTCCCACGTAAATCCAGCGTCTTGTAAAGCTTGTGGGATTACGCGTTTAGAGCCTAGTACTTCAGTTGAAAAACCACCGAGCGCTGCTTTGAGTGCAAATGCAGGTGCGGGAAAAACTGCAGGGCGGTCAAGCGCGCGAGCCAGGGCAGAAGTGAACTCTTGATTAGTAACGGGGTTCGGAGCAGTTAGATTTACCGGTCCTGAAATATCTTCAACGAGCGCAAAATCAATTGCTCGAACCACATCGTGCAAAGTAATCCATGACCACCATTGCTTACCGCTTCCTAACTTTCCACCAAATCCCAATCGAAAGAGTGGAAGCATCTTTCCGAGAGCACCGCCAGTCGGATCAAGTACTAAACCTGTGCGAAGTTTTACAGTCCGTACATCTCCTGCTAAATCTGCCGCTGCTTCCCATTCGCGGCACACTGCCGCAAGAAAGTCATCGCCTACGCGATCGCTTTCAACAACGGCGCGATTTCCGCTTTCGCCGTACCACCCAATTGCGCTGGCTGAAATAAATAAATCGGGCTTAACTTCAGCTGCAGCTTTTGCAATAGTGCTCGTGCCTAGCAACCGCGAATTGAGAATCTCGGCCTTATATTTCTTTGTCCAACGCTTATCGGCAACGGGGACACCAGCTAAGTGAATGATTGCATCGACACCTTCAAGGGCGCTTAAATCAACATATCCGGTCTGTGGATCCCAAGTAACTTCATCGACGGCAACAGGTGCTCTGCGCACTAGGCGCTGCACGGTATGACCTTCGGATTTTAAATGGCCAACGAGTGCAGTACCGATCAAGCCCGAGGAGCCAGTAATGGCAATACGTTCTGGAACTCTCATAACGCGCTTAGAGACCTAAATCAGATTCGAACGCTCCGCCTTCAAGACGCTCTTTTAACGTTACTAAGAAACGCGCAGCATCGGCGCCATCTACAACTCGGTGATCGTAAGAGAGAGCTAGATAAACCATCGAACGGATTGCAATTGATTCACCGCCATCTTCGCCGCGAACAACCATTGGTCTCTTAACAACTGCGCCAAGACCCAGGATTGCAACTTGTGGCTGATTAATAATCGGCGTATCAAATAGCGCACCGCGGCTACCGGTATTGGTCAAAGTGAAAGTTCCACCGCCGAGTTCGTCCGGGGTAACTTTGTTATCGCGGGTACGTGCGGCAAGATCTGAAATCTTCCGCGCTATCCCACCCATATTCAAATCACCAGCATTTGAGATAACCGGTACTAATAATCCGCGCTCCGTATCAACTGCAATACCTAGGTGCTCAGTGCCGTGATAGGTAATCTGATCGCCTTCAACAGATGAGTTAAGAACTGGGTGCTGCTTAAGTGCTTCGCAGATTGAAACGGCAAAGAATGGCAGGAAGCTGAGCTTGACGCCTTCACGCGCTTCGAAATTAGCTTTAGCGCGATCGCGCAAACGTGCAATCTTCGTTACATCAACTTCTACGACAGTAGTCAATTGAGCGCTAACCTGAAGAGATTCAACCATGCGGGCGGCAATAACTTTGCGCAAACGCGTCATGGTCACTGTTGTGCCACGAAGCGGTGAAACTGCAACTGAAGGAGCAGTACGAGCAGACGATGGAGTACTAGCAACTGCGAGAGCAGTGACTGGGGCTGCAACTGTTTTTCCGAGAGCTTCAATATCTTCGCGGCGAATACGTCCGCCAACACCAGTTCCCTTAACTGTTGAAAGATTTATACCTAAATCACTAGCAAGCTTTCGTACTAGCGGAGTCACGTATGCATCGACTGGCTGTGTGATCGGTGCGGCAATAACCGGAGCGGCAATAACCGGAGCGGCAATAACCGGAGCGGCTCCGCTCACGCCGATTAGCGCTAAACGTGCACCCACTGCGACAGTTGTATCAATTGGTACATCGATTGCAAGTAAAACTCCTGCAACTGGTGATGGAATCTCTGTATCTACTTTGTCAGTTGAAACCTCAAGCAAAGCCTCATCAACTGCAACGCTATCGCCAACATTTTTTAGCCAACGAGTAACCGTTCCCTCGCTCACGCTTTCGCCAAGGGCGGGCATCGTAATAACTGTTCCGGCTCCAACGACAGGTGCTGGAGCGGCAATAACAGGAGCGGCAATAACAGGAGCTGGGGCTGAAACCACTGCAACCGTTGGCACAACTTCAGCTGGAACCTCGGACACAGCAACCTTCGTTATTGGCTCGGACACACCATCTGCGATAACTGCAAGCTCTGCGCCAACGGCGACGGTCTGATCTATCTGCACAACAATCTTTGTCAATATTCCTGCAACTGGAGATGGAATCTCGGTATCTACTTTGTCGGTCGATACTTCAAGAAGTGGTTCATCGACATTAACGTGATCGCCTTCGGCTTTGAGCCAACGCGTAACGGTACCTTCAGTCACGCTCTCGCCAAGGGCGGGCATCGTTAGTGAAAATGTCATATCTATAGTCTCCTTGGTTATCCGTGTGCGTGTAAAGGTTTGCCTGCAAGTGCCATGTGAGCCTCACCCATTGCCTCAGAGAGAGTTGGGTGTGCGTGAATCAAGGATGCTACGTCAACTGCGCGAGCCTCCCAGTTAAAGATTAACTCTGCTTCAGCTAATAGTTCACCAACACGTGCTCCGACCATATGAACACCAAGGATCGGGCCATCTTTTTCTGCAATTAACTTGATCGATCCGGCTGTGCCAAGAATTTGTGCTTTACCGTTTCCAGCTAAGTCATAGGTTAATTCGACGACATCATGGCCGCGCTTTTTAGCCTCAGCAGTTGTTAAGCCAACTGATGCAACTTCAGGATCTGAGTAAGTAACTCGAGGAATGCCGTCATAGTTAATTGGGCGGGGATTCAAGCCTGCTATCTCTTCGGCAACTAACATTCCCTCAGCAAAGCCAACATGGGCTAACTGCAATGTCGGAATGAGATCGCCAACGGCCCAGATTCCAGGCACGTTAGTTCGACATTTGTTATCGACGAGTACGTAACCACGATCCATAGTTACGCCCGCCTCTTCATATCCGAGGTTGGCAGAGACTGGACCGCGACCAACTGAGACCATAAGCAGCTCGGCAGTAAATGTCTTTCCATCTTCTAATGTCACAGTCACACCGTCTGAGTTTTTAGAGACAGATTTAAAGAATGTTCCAAGTTCGAAGTTAATGCCGCGCTTTCTAAATGCGCGCTCTAACTGTTTACTCGATGATTCATCTTCAAGTGCGATTAAATGAGGTAGGCCTTCAATGATTGTTACTTCGGCACCAAATGACTTCCAGACAGAGGCGAACTCGCAGCCAATTACGCCGCCACCCAAAACGATCACACTCTTTGGAACATAATCCAACTTTGTTCCATGATCTGAAGTAATGATTTGCTTGCCATCAATTTCAAGTCCAGGCAGAGTCTTGGCATATGAACCCGTTGCTAGAACGACGTTTTTTCCGGTGTAGCGCTCACCATTTACTTCAACGGTATTTTTCGAAACAAGTTTTCCATGACCCTCGACATATGTGATGGCGCGAGATTTAACGAGACCTTGCAGACCTTTATGTAGGCGGGAGACAACGCCATCCTTGTAGCTGTTAACCCCTGCTATATCGATTCCTTCAAAAGTTGATTTAACTCCAAAACGTGCACCCTCGCGCGCGCCATCTGCTATTTCTGCCGAGTGCAAGAGTGCCTTCGTCGGGATACATCCCTTGTGCAGGCATGTGCCGCCAAGCTTTTCCGCCTCGATCAGAACGACGCTCTTTCCAAGCTGGGCGCTACGTAAGGCGCAGGCATAACCGCCGCTACCCCCACCAATGATTACTAGGTCAAACTCAGGCACGTGTATTGCTCCATTCGCGCATTGATTAAAATCTGCAGGGCTCTATCTTGCCGTACCAAGGCGCAAAGTACCCAATGGGCGTTTTAGGCGCCTTCTACCAAGGTCACCAGTGAGCGAAGGGCGATTCCAGTGCCACCGACAGGGGTATAGCCGTGGGCCTTGGCAGTGTTGAAGGCAGGTCCTGCGATATCTAAGTGCAGCCATGGCAGCTCGGGATTTATAAACTCTCTCAAGAAGAGTCCGGCGACCAACATGCCGCCATTCTTATCACCGATATTTGCCATATCTGCAACTGGCGAATCTAGTGATGCGCGAAGTTCCTCCGGAAGCGGCATTGGCCAGAACTGCTCACCACTTTTTATTGCAGCGGCTAGAAATTCAGCTGAGAAATCTTCGTTGTTAGTCATGACCGCACTCGTGCGAGTGCCAAGTGCAATAACTTGTGCCCCAGTTAATGTGGCGACATCGATAATGCCGTCGAGTTTATTTTTACTTGCCTGGGCTTTGACTAATGCATCGGCAAGAACGAGTCTTCCCTCGGCATCGGGATTGAGAACTTCAATTGTTTTTCCACCAAATATTGTGATGATGTCACTCGGACGAGTAGCGGTATCGCTTGGCATGTTCTCAGCCAACGGCGCCCATGTATCAATCGCAATCGGAAGTTTTAATGCAGCGATCGCAAGGGTAGCTGCGCACACTGCAGCGGCGCCGCTCATATCTGATTTCATCGCCTCCATACCAAGGCCGGGTTTGAGATTTAAACCCCCGGTATCGAAGGTGATGCCCTTACCAACGAATGCAAAACGCTTTTTGATCGCACCCTTTGGCGTGTAAGAAATATGAAGAAGACGTGGGGGATTAGCTGAGCCTTGACCGACTCCGATAATTCCACCAAAGCCCTGTGCCTTTAACTCTTTCTCATCCAGAATGCTCATTCGTAGACCGGCTTTTAAGCCTCCTGCGGTTTTAAATGAAGCTGCCAATTTCTTAGTAAATGTGTCAGGAGTTAAATGACTTGGGGGAGTATTGATGAGATCTCGAACTAAAAATGTGTAATCGGCGATAATTTTTGCACGTGCTATTGCATCACTTGCCTCAGGCTTTCCCGCAAATTTACTATAGATAGTAATTGTTTTTAAAGGCTCTTTATGATCGCTCTTTGATGAACCTCGAAACTCATTAAACACATAGGAGCCAAGGGCAGCGCCTTCAGCAACTGCAGCCACTGACTCGATTGAGTTAGATGAAAGTGCAAAGGTCGCAGCGTTTGATCCAGCAAGTGCGCGAGAGGCAGCACCTGCTGCGCGGCGAATTACTTCGGGTGAATAGTTATTGGACTTCTTTCCAAGGCCTGTAAAGACCATCATGCGAATTGTTGTGCCAGGAGTTTTAATAACCTCATCTGCCGCCCCAGTTGCGCCCATTTCAATCAAAGAGGCCAAAATTGCCTTGGTATCGACGGCTAAGTCGCCTGACTCGATAGCGATACCGCCTGAAGAATTTGTCGAGGCTAACCCTAAAACGAGAACTTCATCTTTTAGTACGCCGCTGGAGATCTTAAGAGTGCTCATGGGTATCAGCGTAATAGATGTATTGGTAGATTCACACTATGAAAACCTCCCCGCTCAATGACAAGCACATCGCCCTGAATGCAAAGATGGCCGACTTTGGTGGTTGGTTAATGCCCATCGAGTACCCAGGCGGCGGTGTCTTGGCCGAACATACGGCGGTGCGCGAGCGGGTCGGAATCTTCGATGTCTCCCATTTGGGTAAGGCCTCGGTAATTGGCGTCGGCGCCCTTGATTTTCTCAACAGTATTTTTACCAATGATCTAAACCGTATTGACAATGGATCGGCTCAGTACACATTGCTCTGTACTCCAGAGGGCGGAGTTATTGACGATTTGATCGCCTATCGAAACTCGGCAGATGATGTTTTCTTAGTTCCTAATGCATCTAACACCAGCGATGTTGTAGCCGTCCTGCAAGAAAAAGCGCCAGCCGGGATCATTGTGACGAATCTGCACAATGAGTTTGCAGTTCTTGCCGTTCAAGGTCCTTTAGCTCCGCAGGTTATGCAATCTCTTGGAATCAATACCGAGATCGATTACATGGCCTTTTCACATGTAACTATTGGTGGCGCCGATGTAATCCTCTGTCGTACTGGATATACAGGTGAAGTTGGATACGAACTTTTGCCAAAGCTCGCCGATGCCTCACGTGTCTGGGATGCACTCGTTGCCGCTATTTCGCCACTTGGTGGCTTGGTGTGTGGACTTGGAGCGAGAGATACATTGCGAACCGAGATGGGCTATCCATTACATGGACATGAGCTCTCACTGACAATCACACCGGTACAGGCAAGTGCCACATGGGCTATTGGTTGGGAAAAACCCGGCTTTATCGGAAGCGATGTTTTACGCGCAGAAAAGGCAAATAAGCCGGCGCTGCGAAGTGTGGCGTTTAAGTCGTTGGACCGTGGAATTCCCCGTGCGCATATGCAGGTAAAGGATGCTGCAGGTGAAATCTTAGGCGAGGTCACGAGCGGAACTTTTTCACCAACGTTAAAAGTTGGTATCGCACTTGCCCTGCTTAAAACCGGCGTCAAGGTGGGGGATCAATTAACGATTGATGTTCGCGGACGAGAGTCTAAAGTAGAAGTTGTTAAATTACCTTTGGTGCCTTCGCACGTTCGCTAAATTCAATCGGCGTTAAAAACGCGGCCCGCACATAGGCCCGGCGAAGTGCATTTAACACTGGCCGTCCTGTAACAAAAATTAGACCAGCAGTAAATATCGCACGCGGAAGATCCCACGCCATTGCAGAAAGAAAATGAAATGTGAAGAAACGGGAGAGATTCTCAGTTATCGCTGCCCCCGGAATAAAAGACAACTGCGTTGTTGTACCGAGTGCCCAAGGCCAGAACTGCAGATCCATCAAAATTCCAAATAACTCGCTAGCGATCACTGCGAAGAGCATTAGCAAAGCGATCTCTCGGCCACCGCGAAGCCTCTTTCGTCCCGGCAAAAGCCCGGCTAACAAACCTATCCAAGCTGCGGCAAATATTTGATAGCCGAGCCATGGCCCCAAACCCCCAGTAAGCAGGGCAGATACAAAGACTGAAATCAGACCTAATAGAAAGCCAAAGGATGGTCCAAAGACGCGCGCGCTTAAAATAAGTAAGAACCACATCGGTTCGATTCCAACAGCACCGGCACCTAATGGGCGAAGGGCTGCAACGAGGGCCGCTAGTACTCCAAGCAGGGCAACGGATTTAGCGTCCAGATGCGAGTTTGATATTTCAATGATTGTTAAGAGCAGTGCAATGGAAATTGCAACCCAGAAAAATATCTGAGTACGTGGCAAGTCCTCACCAGAATAGAAAAATGGCCAGAGGAAACCAGCGGCACTTATTACAGAGGTCAGGGCTAGAACAAATGAGTTTCTGCGCGAAAACTTAACTATGTCGCTCGTTAACATCACAGAATCTTTTTCTCTATCGCAGCAATTACATCGCCGACTCGAAGCCAGGGTTGTGGCGCCATAACCTTTGCTACTTGTGGCGCAAAGGCGGGGGATGAGAGCAAAACATCGATTGTTGGACCGTCGGCAACAATGTCACCATCGGCGATAAAGATCACGCGGGTTGCAAGTTCGGCGACGAGTTCGACATCGTGAGTGGCAAGAACGACGGCGCGGTTAAATGCTTTAGCAAACTCTAGAAGAATTCGAGTCAGCGAGCGCTTAGCCTCATAATCCAGACCCCGAGTGGGCTCATCGAGAATAAGAACTTTAGGATTAGCCGAGAGAACGACGCTGAGCGCTAAACCTAAACGCTGACCCTCGGACAAATCGCGTGGATGCGTATGCAATGAAACTCCCGGCACCAGTTGAGCAAGCAAGGCAAAGGTTGTTCCGGCAGGAATCTGATTGTCTTTATCGGCCTGCGCGCACTCTTTTTCAACTGATTGTGCGTAGAGGAGATCACTTGGCTCTTGTGGAATATATCCAATTGTCTGCCTGCGAACTTTGCCATGGAGATCTTTCGATGCAAGACCATGGACCTGTACGGATCCAGTTTGCGTCTCATTGACACCGGCTATCGATCGCAAGAGCGAGCTCTTACCGGCCCCGTTACGCCCCATCACGGCCACGATTTCATTATCGAAGATTGTGGTTGTTATTGAGTTGAGTGCAATCTTGTCAGCGTAGGCAAGGGAAAGTTTTTTAATTTCTATAACCGCGGCCGAACTTGGAACGCTCGAAGTGACGTTGGCAACTGGTGTTGACTCGCGTAACTCTTGGGTCGCCCGACGCATATCTCGCACTGAAAGCCCGGCATCGGACAGACCAAGGGCCCGAGCTAAATGCACAATCGGGGGAGCTATCGTCGAGATCGCCATAATCTCTTGCGCGCTACCAATGAGCGTTGAGCCATCGCCATTGATCAAAACTATTCGATCAACAAAGCCGATCACTCGCTCCAATTTATGTTCAGCGATAATTACTGTCAGACTTAAGTCGTGAACTAAACGATGAATAAGGGAGAGAACCTCTTCTGCAGCAATCGGGTCGAGGGCGCTTGTTGGCTCATCCAAAACTAAGACTTTAGGGTGCATTACCAGTGCGCTAGCAATCGCTACACGTTGTTGTTCGCCACCACTTAACGTTGCAATGCTGCGAGATCGCAATGAGGCTACGGACATTAAATCCAAAGCCTCTTCGACACGTTTGCGCATTACCTCTTGTGGCAGATTTAGCGCCTCCATTGCAAAGGCGAGCTCTTCTTCAACGGTATCTGCAACAAAACCATTGATGGGATTTTGCCCAACGATTCCAATCAAATGTGCGAGCCCGCCGGGCTTTACCTCGCGGGTTGATAGACCATCAACGGTAATTTCACCTGCCAGAATGCCGCCGGTGTGATGCGGAACCAATCCATTTATTAATCGCAGGAGAGATGATTTTCCAGAGCCGGTAGGACCTATAACTAAGACCAATTCACCTTCAGCGATTTCAAGGGTTAGGTCTTCGATGACGGTCGTTATTGAATGCGGATAGACAAGGGAGACGTTAGAAAACTTAATCACGATAGACCCACAATCAAAATGCCAGAAAGAACGATTGCAGTATCGCTCATACGCCAACTAATAGGACGATATCTCGTTCGTGTTCGTTTAACTCCGTAGCCGCGTGAATCCATGGCTGCGGCTAAATCAAGGGAGCGCGCAAGTGACTCTTCGAGGAGTGGGATAGCAACACGTCGATACGATGCAAAACCTTTAAGGTTTTGGCCGCGCAATCGCTGAGCCTGTCGAATTCTTGCAACACTTGTGACTAACTGGGGCAGCACCGATGTCGCGATCACTACGGCGATGCCAAATTCATACATCGCAATCGGAAGCACGCGAAGTAGGCGATGTGGGCTGGTCAATGATGCAGCAGCGCCAAAGATGACGATGATTGCGCAGATTGTTACGCCCTCGGAAAGCGCCGACGTAAGTCGCTCAAGGGTTACTGCGCCACCTATGCGAATTCCGGGCATCCAATCAGGCAAGGGAATTCGTGGAAGAGTAAAGAGAGTGGTTCCGGGTATAGGTACCCCAATACTTATTCCTATAATCGTTCGAATCGAGAGTATCCAGATTGCGATTTTGAGGGTCCAGTTAAAACTCTTACCCCACGGAGCATCCTCCCGTTGTGAAAAAACGATTAATCCCACAACGCCCACTGCAATGATGGCGAACAAAGGTGTATTTACGCGCGCGACGGAAATCGCAATCGCAAATGACCAGAGCCACCATGTCAGTGGGTGCTGTGAGTACTTTTTCATGACGTTTGTTATTACTTCTTAACTACAAGTGATGGGGGAGTTGAAATTTCTACGCCACACTCTTTGGCCGGAAATCCGTTAAGTCCACAAATTAACCCTGATGCCGCTGCGCGAATCTTTACAACCTGTCCGAGTACATCAATGCCTTGAGACTCGATGGCTGTTCGTACGCAACGTGTAATTGTCTTTGAGACTTTCTCTCCCTTTGGAGCCCAGGCGCGTGAGCCAAATTCAACAACTAGGGCAATTCGCTTTGTATCTGGATCTGGCTTGATGCCTGCGCAAATCGATTTGAAACTTGGTTTAACTTTTGGAGCAACCGATGGAACATCATCGCTACTAAATACAAATGACCAGCCCTCAACTGCGCCATCTGCAATATCAACGGTGGGTCCGGTCATCGCTGCCGTCCACATGGTTTTACCTGGAGCGGCTTGAAAATATCCCCAATAGCGCCAGCCTTTGCTTGCGGCTTGCGTGGATGGAATAACTAGCGTTGATGTTGTAAGAATAAGAAGTGTTATTAATAGTGCTCTGAATTTCATAAAATGTGAAGCCTCTCGAATAAAAAGAGTCTCACAGGGGTAGCTCTGTCTAAAAGTGCCAATGCAGCACCAGTATCTAGGACCACACCCCGCAAACCTCGGCGGGTGTTTGTCTCGTTCGTTTCTTCATTAGGTAATCCGACTTCACGCCAGCTAGGGGCGCATTACGGTTGCGGGTCAGCGTCGGATTTTCACCGAACTTCCCCTAATGAGAAAACTATTAAGTTGTGTGCGAAGGCAACCACATCGCTTTGGAGTTGGCAACTGGGCTCGCAGGTTCTATCGTCAGTACATGGAATATCGTCGCCTTGGCAGCACCGGAATGTATGTCTCAGAGATCGCTTATGGAAACTGGATCACCCATGGCTCCCAGGTTGAGGCAGAGGCTGCGATTAAATGCGTTAAGGCGGCACTCAATGAGGGCATCACTACCTTTGATACTGCCGATGTTTACGCCGGTACGCGCGCCGAGGTTGTATTAGGCAAAGCGCTCAAAGGCGTACGCCGTGAATCATATGAGCTCTTCACTAAGGTCTATTGGCCAACGGGTCCTGGAAAAAATGATCGCGGTCTATCGCGCAAACACATTATTGAATCCTGCAACGCTTCATTGAAGCGCTTAAAGACTGATCATATTGATCTCTATCAAATGCATCGTTTTGATTTTGAAACACCGCTTGAAGAATCCCTCAGCGCTTTCGATGATTTAATCCGCGCTGGAAAGGTTCATTACATTGGCTTCTCTGAATGGACTGCTCCACAGATTTCATCGGCGCTGGAGATTCAAGATGCTCTAGGCTACAACCGCTTTGTCTCAAGTCAGCCACAGTACTCAGCACTTTGGCGCGTGATCGAGGCCGAGGTAGTTCCGCTTTCAGTTAAAGAGGGGATTGGGCAAATCGTTTGGTCACCAATGGCACAGGGCGTTCTCTCTGGAAAATATCTGCCGGGTAAGAAAGTCCCCGCAGGTTCGCGCGCAACAGATAAGAAGAGTGGCGCAGGGATGATTTCTGGTTGGCTACGCGAAGAGGTGTTGACGGCAGTTCAAAATCTTAAGCCGATTGCAGATGAGGCAGGATTGACAATGTCACAGCTTGCTATCGCATGGGTTCTACAAAATCCAAATGTTTCCGCCGCAATCATGGGCGCTACAAAGCCATCTCAGGTTAAGGAAAATGTAAAAGCCGCCGGGATCAAACTAGATGCCTCAACGATGAAGGCAATTGATAAGGCACTTGGAAAACTTCCCGAAACAGATCCAGGCAAGAACATCAGCCCGAATCCTCGAGCTTAATTAACCTTATCGCCAACTTTATTTGCAGGGTGTGGGGCACGTAAGCGTCGCATCTGCGTTGAACGCAGCCAGGCATACATTCCTAGACCCTTAGTTGGAGAGTTCGGAAATTTTCCAGCAACTAGTTTGCGAATTCTTCGGCTTAAGAAGATCCCATCGATTACTGCAATAAGTAATACGGCATACATGATGGCGATAGCTGTGAATTGAACTGCAGCTTTAGGAATCATGGTTAAGAGAAGTACGACAAAGATAATTGGGAGAAAATACTCACCGATTGATCGGCGCGAATCGACATAGTTACGGACAAAGCGACGCTCCGGCCCGCGATCACGGGCGGGCAGTGCGCTCTCATCTCCACGTAAGTAGGCAGTACGTGAGGCGACCCGGTCTTGACGCGCCGCTACCTTTGCAGCGCGTTTTTGATCCTTTGTGACCACTGGCGCCAGAGACGAGGTAATGCGCTTGGCCTCAGATACTTTGCGTTTTGGGGTGGGACGGCCTTTGCCAGTGGATTCTGTAGTCATGGCGAGAACTATATTAGTTTTCCTCTCGCGTTGGGTTCGCGGGGATATGGGGGGAGCGGGTAGGCTTGACCCATCTAGTTCGAGGAGAGCGACACATGACTACTGAGACACCTACTGATTCATTAACACAGCCGATTCGTTTGACCGATGTCGCGGCCGTTAAGGTAGCTGCGCTGCTGGCACAAGAGGGTCGCGATGATTTAATGCTGCGCGTTGCCGTCCAACCTGGTGGTTGCTCTGGGCTTCGCTACCAGCTCTACTTTGATGAGCGCAATCAAGATGGCGACGTCATCCACGAGTTCGGTACCGTCAAAGTCATCATCGACAAGATGAGTGATCCATATTTGATGGGTGCATCAATTGACTTCGTAGATACGATTGAAAAGCAGGGTTTTACTATTGATAATCCAAATGCAGGCGGCTCATGTGCCTGCGGCGATTCATTTAACTAGTTTTAACCAATAACACTCTAGTATCGCGACATGAAAATTGGTGTAGCGGGCTCGGTCGGTCTTGATCATTTAATGACCTTTTCTGGAAAATTTACAGACTCACTTGTAGCCGGTTCTCTTGAAAAAGTATCTCTCTCTTTTCTTGTCGATAGCTTGGATGTGCGCCGAGGTGGATGCGCTGCCAACATCGCATTTGGAATGGGAGTCTTAGGTTTAAACCCAGTTCTTATCGCAGCTGTTGGAAAAGATTGGCCCGATTATGAGGCTTGGCTCTCGCGTCACGGTGTAGATACTTCTCATGCATTGGTATCTGAAACTCTTTATACCGCTCACTTCATGGTTACAACTGATGATGATTTAAACCAGATCGCATCGTTTTTCCCGGGCGCGATGAGCGAGGCTAGAAATATCGAGCTGGCTCCCATCATGGATAAATCAGGGCGCTTCGATATGGTCGTAATTTCACCCGATGACCCAGAGGCGATGTTGCACCACTCAGATGTCTGCCGACAGATGGGAATCCCATTTGCCGCCGATCCATCTCAGCAGATGGCACGGATGAGTGGGGATGAGATAAAGCTTCTGATCGATGGAGCTGCCTATTTATTCATGAATGAGTATGAGCTTGCCCTAGCTATGCAAAAGACTGGCTGGTCCGATGCCGAGATTCTCAGCCGAGTAAAGGTGCGCGTAGTTACCCTTGGATCAAAGGGCGCAAAAGTCGAATGTGTTGGTCAAGAGACGATTCAAGTGGGCTGCCCTCAAGAGAAATCCAAGACCGATCCAACGGGTGTTGGTGATTCATTCAGATCTGGCTTTATCGCCGGTCTTGCATGGGGATTAAACCACGAGCGATGCGCCCAGCTTGGATCATTAATAGCGACCTATGTAATCGAAACGATGGGAACCCAGGAGTATCGATTTACTGGGGCAGAGTTTGTTGCGCGATTTGAGCAGGCCTATGGCAAGAGCGCTGCATCTGAAATTGCAGCACATATCAAGGCTTAGCGTGTGCTCATGGCCACATAGGTGGGGCAAGTAGTCGATACGAAGTTTTCATAGATTGGCCTATATCCTTACCCCCATGTCGCGACAGAAAATCAAGGGCCTTCGCGCCCTCGCTCTGCTTATCCCAGTCCTATTTTTAACGGGCTGCTCAAAGGTCTCTGAACTTGGATTCCCAGAGGGTGCATCAAGTGTTAATGATGAATCTCTCTCACTATGGCAGGGAGCCTGGATTACCGCCGGCATCGTCGGTGTGGGTACGTTAGTTTTGATTTTGTGGCCAGCGGTTTTCCACCGCGGTAAAAAAGATGGCCCTGAGTTTCCTAAGCAGACCCAGTACAACATTCCAATTGAGATTGTTTATACGATCATCCCTTTTATTATCGTCGCCGTCATGTTTTATTACACGGCTAAAAAAGAGACTGCAATAACAGCTAAGAGCACATCGGCTATTCATGAAATCTCTGTCACTGGAATGCAATGGTCATGGCAGTTCGCCTACCCAGAAGCAGGTCCCGATGCAGTCGTCACTGGCACCCCCGCACAACCACCAACATTGGTAGTTCCTCAAGGCGAGCGAGTTAGATACACAATTATTTCTAATGACGTTGTTCATGGATTCTGGATTCCAGCCTTCATGATTCAAATGCAGAACTTGCCGGGTGTAACTAATCACCTCGAGTTCACGGCCAATAAGCTAGGTGAGTACCCAGGACGCTGCAATATTTTATGCGGCCGTGCACACTCGCAGATGATTTTCACGGTAAAGGTCGTAACTCCAAGTGATTACGCGGCCTATCTTCAGACTCTTAAGGGGAGCCAAGCATGACAACATATGCACAAAGCCCAACCAACACCGAGCTAGCAGCGATTCCTGCGGCAAAGGGTAAGAACTTTGTTAAGTGGATAACCTCAACTGATCACAAGACAATCGGCTATCTCTACCTAATGACCTCCTTTGCATGGTTCCTGATCGGTGGAGTTTTAGCCCTTGCCCTTCGTAGCGAATTAGCACGCCCAGGCATGCAGTTTTTGAGTTATGAGCAGTACAACCAGATCTTTACAATGCATGGAACGATTATGCTTTTGATGTTTGCGACACCTCTCTTTGTTGGCTTTGCGAATGTGATCATGCCTTTGCAAATTGGTGCGGCCGACGTGGCCTTCCCACGTCTTAATATGTTGTCGTACTGGCTCTACCTATTCGGCGGAACAATGGCATTTGCCGGCTTCTTATCACCAGGGGGAGCGGCCTCATTTGGTTGGACCGTCTACGTTCCACTATCTAATGCAACATATTCCCCTGGCATCGGCGCCGATCTCTGGCTAATAGGACTTGCAATCAGCGGTATCGGAACAATTCTCGGCGGCGTTAACTTCATTACAACAATTTTCACAATGCGCGCACCCGGCATGACGATGTTCCGCATGTCGATCTTCTCTTGGAACGTTCTTCTGACATCGATTCTCGTTCTACTCGCATTCCCTCCACTTGCAGCAGCGCTCCTCGGTCTTGAATCCGATCGAATCTACGGGACACATTTATTTGATCCTGCAAACGGTGGAGCTATGTTGTTCCAGCATCTGTTCTGGTTCTTCGGCCATCCCGAGGTTTATATTTTGGCCCTTCCATTCTTTGGAATCGCTACAGAAATCCTGCCGGTCTTTAGTCGCAAACCAATCTTTGGTTACAAAGGTCTGATTGCGGCAACGATTGCAATTTCAGCGCTCTCTGTTTCGGTGTGGGCTCACCACATGTTTGCAACGGGCCAGGTATTGCTTCCATTCTTCTCCTTCATGACATTTCTTATCGGTGTTCCAACGGGTGTTAAATTCTTCAACTGGATCGGCACAATGTGGCGCGGTCACGTAACCTTTGAAACACCGATGCTCTGGGTCATGGGCTTTCTCGTAACCTTCTTATTCGGTGGCCTTACTGGAATTATCTTGGCATCGCCTCCGCTGGATTTTGCAGTCTCTGCTAGTTACTTCGTTGTTGCCCACTTCCATTACGTCCTCTTTGGAACCGTAGTGTTTGCGATGTTTGCAGGTTTCTACTTCTGGTGGCCAAAGATGACTGGCAAGATGCTCAATGAGCGCCTAGGAAAGATCCACTTCTGGACAACTTTCGTTGGCTTCCACTTAACTTTCCTTATCCAACACTGGCTAGGCATTAAGGGATTCCCACGACGTTACGCCGATTACCTAGCAACCGACGGCTTTACCTTCATGAACACTGTGTCAACGGTCGGCTCGTTCTTATTAGCCTTTTCCATGATTCCATTCATGATCAATATTTGGATCACTCGCAAATCACCAATGGTTGGCGTCGATGATCCTTGGGGCTACGGCGCATCCCTTGAATGGGCGACTTCATGCCCACCACCGCGCCATAACTTCTTAACGATGCCACGTATTTCAAGTGAGCGCCCTGCCTTTGATCTTCATCATCCACACATTAAAACC
Organism: Candidatus Planktophila sp.; assembly: GCA_964203745.1. Lineage (GTDB taxonomy): Bacteria > Actinomycetota > Actinomycetes > Nanopelagicales > Nanopelagicaceae > Planktophila. The sequence goes on along the minus strand of CAXNOC010000006.1, from coordinate 6,148 downwards.
GAAGGGCACTAAAGCCGATGAAAGTTAACTGGCAATTATTTACAGGGTTAGCAGTCTTCTATGTCATCATGACGGTAATTTATTGGTACGTGGGTGGAGAACCTGTTGGTATCGGTGGAATGCTTTTAGCTGCATGTTTGGCTGGGATGGTCGGCTTCTACGTATGGTTTACGCAAAAGCGCATCGGCGTTATTTTGCCGGAAGATAATGTAACTGGTGAAATTGCAGATGGTGCCGGCGAACTTGGATTCTATAGTCCGCATTCATGGTGGCCGCTTCCTGTTGCTCTAAGTGCCTGCACCATGGGACTTGGATTAATTATTGGTTGGTGGTTAACACTCATAGGAGTCGGCGCAATCATGATCAGCATTATCGGAATGGTTACCGAGTACGAGAAACCGATTACTAACGCTTCACACTAAAGCATTTCATTGAAAACTGCTCGGCTAGCTCCATATATTTTCGTTCTTCTCTGGAGCACGGGTTTTATAGGAGCCAAGTATGGGCTTCCATATGCAGATCCATTTATATTTTTAGCGGTTCGAGTTCTTATCGCTGGCATCATTCTCTTCATGGTCGCACTAGCAATGAAGATGCCAGTTGCCATCGGGTCAAGTGCGATATCTCGCTCGGCATTAATCGGTTTTTTTCTCCATGCCTGTTACTTAGGTGGGGTCTTTTTCGCTCTCTCTGAGGGCCTATCTGCAGGTGTCGCAGCCGTTGTCACCAGCTTGCAGCCAGTTCTAGTCTCTGTCCTGGCCGTTAAATTTCTTGGAGAAAAGCTGCGAAGAGCCCAGGTTTTCGGATTACTCATTGGGCTGACTGGAGTTGTTCTGGTCCTAGGGCCAAGCTTTACTGCAAAGATTCCCATTGCGGGAATCATCGGTATCACCGTGGCTTTAATCGGTAGTACTGGCGCAACTCTGCTCCAGAAAAAGTATGGATCAGGCATTCCTTTGGTATCCGGAACTGCCTATCAATATCTAGCAAGTGGTGCGATTCTTGCCGCGGTCGCCTTTGGCACTGGAGAAACATCGATTCAATGGAGCGGAACCTTCATCCTCGCCTTTATTTGGCTCATCGCCGTCCTGTCGGTTGGCGCGGTCCTTTTGCTTTTGTGGCTACTTAACAATTCAAGTGCGGCATCGGTTTCATCGCTATTGTATTTAATCCCACCGGCAACTGCCATTGAGGCCTACTTTTTATTCGGTGAAAAAGTAAACACCCAAGGCCTCCTTGGAATAGGAATAACAGCCCTGGGTGTTTATCTAGTAATTAGTTCAGCGAACTAGTGGTGCTCGATCTCTTTTAGATCAGCGGCAGTCACCTTTGGAACGGCTACTGCATGAGCCTTGCTCAAACGCATGCGCAGCTTGTTCTTAAACGCTCCTGGGCGCTTGACTCCACGAGCATCTGTCATTTCGATTTCAAGGGCAGCTGGCTGTTCGTGCGATGTAAGTATCCAGCGCTTCTCAGCTGAAATTGGCTCGTGCACTTCTACAAACTCACCACTTGGCATACGAACCAAACGGCCAGTCTCTTTTCCATGCAAGACAAGCTCACGATCGGCCCGCTGAAGTGAGAGACATAAGCGCTTGGTGATAACAAATGCAAGTGGTGGAAGTACGAAGATACCAATTCTTGAGAACCACATGATCTGATTGATCGAGAGAGAAAATGCGGTTGCGAATATATCGTTGCCACCATTGATTAGAGCAACCATCACAAAAGTAATTGACATGACGCCAAGGGCAGTGCGGTTAGGAACGTTGCGCGGACGATCTAATAGATGGTGCTCGCGCTTATCTCCAGTAATCCAACTCTCAATGAATGGATAGAGCGCCATTCCAGTAAATAGAATGCCTGGAACGATTAACGCTGGGATCAAAATATTCCACGAGACGGTATGCCCAAATGCATGTGTTTCCCAAGGCGGAGCCATGCGAACTAATCCATCGAGCCAACCCATATACCAATCGGGCTGAGATCCGGCAGAAATCTGTCCTGGTGTATACGGGCCGTATAACCAGATGGGGTTAATCGATGCAACGGCTGAAATAAAGGCGGTCACACCAAAGACAATGAAGAAGAAACCGCCGGCTTTGGCCATATAGACAGGCAGGATTGGATGTCCAACAACATTCTTTTCAGTCTTACCTGGACCCGGGAACTGTGTGTGCTTCTGGTACCAGACGAGCATCACGTGAATAGTAATGACTGCCAGAAAAATCCCTGGAATCAAGAGAACGTGAAGTGTGAAGATGCGGGGGATAAAGCCAACACCTGGGAAGCCACCACCGAATAAGAAGAAGGAGATATATGTTCCAACGAGTGGAATGGCTTGGATAATCGCCGATGTAATGCGAAGGCCTGTGCCAGAAAGAAGATCATCTGGAAGTGAGTATCCAAAGAGGCCTTCAACTAATCCAAGAGTCACCAAGATGATTCCTAGAATCCAGTTGAACTCACGTGGCTTTCTAAATGCTCCAGTGAAGAAAACTCGAAGCAAGTGAGCAACGATCGCTGCCATAAATATATTTGCCGCCCAGTGGTGAATCTGGCGCATCAACAAACCGCCACGAACCTCAAAGGAGATATCGAGAGTGGATGCGTACGCCGCCGACATTTTCAATCCCTTGAGGGGTTCGTAAACACCCTCGTAAATAACTTCGCGCTGGGATGGATCAAACCAAAGCGTTAGGAAAGTACCTGACAGAAGCAAGATGATGAATGAGTACATACATACTTCACCGAGCATGAATGACCAGTGGTCAGGAAAGACTTTGTTGAGAGATTTCTTTACCCAACCAGCGGCGCCGATTCGCTCATCTACAAAGTTTGCAGCTGCGCCGATTCTTTTCTCTCCAGTTGTCATTGTGAGTTACGCTCCCAATAGCTAGGTCCGACCGATTCATTAAATGGTGCACGTGCAACTAAATAGCCTTCGCCATCTACAGTGATATCTAACTGAGGTAGCGGACGGGCAGCTGGTCCGAAGATAACTTTGGCCCCGCGTGTTACATCAAAAGTTGACTGATGGCACGGGCAGAGCAAGTGCTTAGTTTGTTGCTCATAGAGAGCAACTGCGCAGCCCATGTGTGAGCAAATCTTGGAAAAAGCAATGATTCCCTCATGGGTCATCGCCAGTTTTTCAGGGGTTAATTGAAAATCTTCAGGGCGAAGACGGATAAGAAGGACGGGATCCTTGGCTATATCTGTAAGCAAGCGCTCTTCGCCTTCTTCAATAGCTGGAAGAGTCTGAACAACTGCGCCAACTTCAAGATCAGAAGCCAAAATTGGTCGATTGCCAGGATCTGTTACTAAGCGAGTTCCGGCTTTCCAGCTCGTTGTCTCCAACTGCTTCTTTGGCAATGGACCTAAATCACGCAGAAGTAGGACTGGGGGTAGGGCGAAGAGGCCCATGGATACGGCAAGGGAGCGCTTAATCAACTTACGTCGACCTAGTTTTACTCCAGCAACTCCATCTTTTACAGTCTTAATAAACTCTTCGCGATCTTCATCACTTGAACGAAATTCGTGACGGTGATTAACAACTTCAGTCTCTGGCATCAGGGTTTTAGCCCAGTGAATTGCCGCCATTCCTAGGAAGAAGAGCGACATCGCCATTCCAATTCCGAGGCCTAGTTGATGCGCATTTTGATCGCCCATTACCGGGATGAAAATGAAAATATCATCAGGGACAAAGATGTATGAATAGATAAGTAAGAGTGAGCCAACGCCAGATAGAGCGAAGAGGATCGCCACCTGTTGTTCGGCGCGCTTTTCAGAGCGTGGATTTAAATCTGCAGCCCGCGCAACGTGAGCAGGAGTACCTGGATCCTCGAAGGATTCGATTTCGTTAGACACAGTACTCATCTCGCTTTCGTTGTTAACCAGACTGCAACGGCAATCAGCAGTCCAAGACCTAGAACCCAAATAAGTAAACCTTCAGTGACGGGTCCGATTCGACCCATCGTTGCTCCACCAAGATTTGGTTCGGCTTCGGCTGACTTAATCCACTTAATGAGTGAGAGTTTTTCAGCTGGTGTAATTGTCTTATCGCTAAACACGGGCATCGACTGCGGACCGGTGATTAGCGCTTCGTAAATATATTTTGGCTCAACACCCATCAATGTTGGTGCGTACTTTCCTTGCGTAAGTGCGCCACCTTGACCGGCAAAGTTATGGCACATCGCGCAGTTATTGCGGAAAAGCTCGCCGCCTTCGGCAGTACTTCCATCGCGCTCATAATTTAATTGCGCATCAGTTGGGATTGCAGGACCAGGTGCCAGAGATGCAACGTATGCAACGAGGGCTGCAGTCTGTTCTGCGTTATAGACCGGAGCTTTTCTAGCGGCCTGGGTGCTCATATCGGCCATTGGCATACGGCCCGTTCCAACTTGGAAATCAACAGAGGCTGCACCAACACCAATTAACGATGGAGCGATAGCGCCGCCTTCAGCGTTAAGGCCGTGACAAGAGGAGCAACCTTTGAGAAAGAGTTGCTTGCCCTCTTCAATTGCTGCAGAGCGAGCAAAAGTTGTTGGAGCAGCTTTAATCGTTGCACTTGCAACGTTGAAGGTAGTTCCGATACCAAGGAGTGCGATGACAAGAAGAAGTGGTGCTGCTGCCTTATGGCGGCGATAGCGAGAAAGACGCTTCACGGTTTTTCTGTACTCCCTTATTTAATGAGGTAGATCGCGGAAAAGAGTGCGATCCACACTACGTCGACGAAATGCCAGTAATAAGAAACAACGATTGCTGTGGTGGCTTGACCGCTAGTAAAGCGACGGGCCTTGGAGACGCGAACAATGACTATAAGGAATGCAATTAATCCACCTGTTACGTGCAGACCGTGGAAACCAGTTGCAACATAGAAAACAGAACCATATGCAGTTGATGAGAGTGTAAGGCCTTCACTTACAAGGGCTGCATACTCATAAATCTGTCCAGCAACGAAGAATGCACCCATCAAGAAAGTGAGAGAGAACCATTCGCGCATTCCCCACTTACTTAACTGATACATCTTGCCCGTTTTATGGTTTTGAAAACGCTCAGCGGCAAAGACGCCAAACTGGCAAGTCACTGAAGAGAGAACAAGAACCGTTGTATTAATGGCGGCAAATGGGATATTAAGAAGATGGTTTGACTCCGACCAAATCTCTGGTCCTTGCACTCCGCGCGTGGTGAAATAGATCGCAAATAACGCTGCGAAAAACATCAACTCGCTGGAGAGCCACACGATGGTGCCAACTGCTACGGCATTTGGTCGAGTGATTTTATGGTGGGCCGTTACGGCTGCGCTAGACATAGGGCGATTATTCCCTAAAAGGCCCCGGCTGTCCTGCAGCAGGCAGGGATAAGCCTCTGGTTTGCGTCCCTTTTTGCATGAAACAGGTCACGTCTTTGAGAGGGCGATTCGGAGTTTTCGCCAAGGAATTCAGGAGTTAGAATCGACCTTATGAGCGAGCAAATTCAGAAGAAGCAGATTGTTATCTACTCCGATGATTCATCGGTCCGAGCTAGCATCGTTTCATCCCTGGGTCGCCGAGTTGCAAGTGATCTCGCCGAACACACCATTCATGAGTTTGCGACCGGTCCTGCCCTCCGAGCCTTTGTCGATTCTGGCGCACCAGTTGATCTATTCATCCTCGATGGAGAATCAGCACCCGAAGGCGGATTAGGTATTGCTCGCCAGCTAAAAGATGAAGTATTTAACTGCCCACCAGTCTTAGTGATAACTGGTCGAGTTCAAGATTCATGGCTAGCTGCATGGTCATTGGCTGAAGCTTCAATTGTTCACCCCATCGATCCATTCACGATGGCGCAGACCGCTGCGCAGTTACTGCGTGGCAGCAAACTTGTCACCTCTTAATTACCGTCGGCAGTCACATCCACTTTGGTTGGGTTGACCCATGGTTGCAAATATTTGGAATAAGAACTTAGAGACTCTTGCACTGGGATTAGATTTAGAGCCTAAGGATGTTCAGTGGTGCATGCGTGAAATCCTCGAGGGTCGCGCCGAAACCGAACGGATTAAAGAGTTTCTCTTAGCCCTCAAGGCAAAGGGAGAGACGTCAGAAGAAGTAGGGGCGCTAGTGGCCCAGATGTATGAACATTGTGCCCCGATCAATATTTCAGAGCGCGC
>CAXNOC010000005.1:0-59117 GCA_964203745.1 Candidatus Planktophila sp. | reverse complement strand
TGGACATGGGTAGTCAATGGATCACATGTTCCATTTCAGCCTGAGATCCCATTATCAAATACTTTTGGCTGGCTACTGACTGGAATGGCTTTGATGGCAGCTCTGCATCTGATACTCCCACGTGAGCGTCGAAAGATTGGTGCCTCATTTGTGGCAGTAGATATCTACTTGATTTGGGTTCTTTTTTCTGGAGTTATTGGAAATCTCTTCTTTTTTCATCGCCCAGGTATCGCACTATTTGCTGGCGCCATTTTCGGTGCAGTTCTAGCTCCCTATTTCTTCACTCGCTGGTTAGGGCGCCCCTAGACAAATATGCTGTGGCCAATAGTTCTACCTGCCTTTGTAGTTTTCATTTTCTCTATCATCAACTTTTTTACAATTCTTCGCCCAAATCTCACCAGCGAGGTTACAGAGTTCGTCAGCGTTATTGTGCCGCTTCGTAATGAGGCAGAGAACATTTCAGGGCTTGTGAGCTCTTTGCTTTCTCAGAACTCACTTACGAGTGTTGAGTACTTATTCTTAAATGATAACTCTGAGGATGAGAGCTTCGATCTGCTCAATTCGACGCTATCTAGCTATGAAAATGCGAGAGTTATCCAAGGAAGCCCCTTACCAGCAGGCTGGATCGGCAAAACGTGGGCGCTTGAGCAGCTGCTTGAACAATCAAGGGGCGAAATTATTGTCTCTATCGATGCCGATGTTCGACTCACACCTGATGCGATTAGTAAGTCGATCACATTAATGAAGTCGAGGAGATTGGATTTTCTCTCTCCTTACCCTCGTCAAATCACCCATACCCTAGGTGAACGGCTTATTCAGCCGCTTTTACAATGGTCCTGGATGTCCACGCTGCTACTTGGCATCGCCGAGAAGGCATCATTTTCATCTATGGCAGTTGCGAATGGGCAGTTTTTTATCGTTAGAAAAAAGGCACTTCTTCTAGTTGGCGGATATGAATCGGTCAAAGCCGATGTGTTAGATGATGTCTTTCTCGCACGGCGGCTATTGAAAACAGGTTCTCATGGTGTTGTTGTTAATGGTGCCAGCATTGCCGAATGCCGAATGTATTCATCCTGGAGTGAGATAGAGGCGGGATATGGCAAATCACTTCGTCACGCTTTTGGATCTCCTTTTGGGTCACTATGCGCAATCTTCTTTATATTTCTCACAGGAATTGCTCCGCTCCTGTTTGCTCTGATGGGCTCGGCTTCGGGTTGGTTGGCCCTTGCATTCATAATTGCTACGCGAATGATGAGCGCTGGTCGAGCTCGCACAAAAATTATCGATTCCCTCTTGCACCCAATCTCAAGTACATTGTTAATATATCTCATTTTTTACTCATATTTTATGCGTGGAAACATTCAATGGAAGGGTCGCACGGTATGAAGATCATTGTCATTGGCGCCGGAATGGGTGGCATGACTGCAGCCGCTCGATTGGCGCGCAGCGGTCACTCAGTTACTCTCTTTGAAGCATCCGATACTTACGGCGGCAAGCTTCGCACTGAGTGGATCGGGAAGTTTGCATTCGATACAGGTCCATCGCTTTTAACGTTGCCGGCAGTTTATAAAGATTTTTTCATCCGAACTGGAAAGCCACTCGGATTACTCTGTGAAATCAAAGCAGTTGAACCCTCCTTTGACTACCGCTTCGCCGATGGCACAAACGTAAAGTTTGCCAATCTCTCCCGTCATCACACTCTAAACGCCATTCGTGATGCCTATGGCAGCAACGCGGCCGAGCAATGGGATCAGATGATGAGGCGTGCTACGAAGATGTGGGATGTCTCGCGCGAACCTTTTGTTGAATCAGAGCTGCGTTCACCTCTCTCGCTTCTAAAACGTAAGACTTTAATTCGAGATATCTTCACGATTGCGCCATGGAAATCTCTGCGAAGATTTGCCGATGAACTTCTGCCCGACCAGCATCTTCGCTTCATCCTTGATCGCTATGCCACCTATAGTGGCTCTGATCCCCGTAAGGCTCCAGCGGTTCTGGCCACGATTGCCTATGTTGAAGAGGCCTTTGGTGCCTGGCATATCACAGGCGGACTTGGAACTTTGGCAAAGCTTGTTCATCAACGATGTATCGATGTCGGTGTTGAGTTTGAATTCAACTCCCAGGTCGAGGAGATCACCGTTGATAAGGGCATCGCTACCGGAGTTCGACTAGCCGACGGACGAGTTGTAACTGCCGATGCTGTTGTCGCTAATGCCGACGCCTCCCTTATCTATAAGCAATTGATTAAAGGAGAAAAGCGAAAGCTGCGCAGAGTGCGTAAGAACTTAGCGCAGGCCGAAAGATCCATCGCAGGTTTTTCACTACTTTTAGGGCTGAGAAAGGACGACTATCCCGCGCTCAATCACCATACAATTCTATTTCCCGAAAATTACGATGCAGAGTTCGATGCAATTTTCAGTACTCAGTTACCGGTTGAAAAACCAACAATCTATATCTGCGCACCAGATGACTCACAGATGGTCAAAGGTGAAGGCCTCGAAAGCTGGTCAGTGCTCGTTAATGCACCTCACCATGGCCCAGACGGCTTTGATTGGAGCGATGAAAGCTTTGCGCGAAACTATGCCAATAGCATTATTGATCAGATTGAGGCGCGCGGAATTCCGGTACGTGACCGCTTAGAGTCATTAACTATTAGAACTCCCGCGGATTTAGAGCGCACTGTTCTTGCTCCTGGAGGCTCCATCTATGGAACTTCTAGTAACGGAGCGCGCGCAGCTTTTATGAGAGCAAAGAACCGCTCCCCGATTAAGAATCTTTACTGTGTTGGAGGTTCAGCACATCCAGGTGGTGGTTTACCTTTAGTTGGAATGAGTGGTGAGTTAGTTGCTAATGCAATTGGGAGCGCGCATAGCGCACCACAACGATAAAACTAACTATTTGCAGCGACAAGAATCCATACGATAAGAGCACCACACCGGATAGATCGAACTGGTGCATGATTAAAGTTATAAAAAGAAAGCTTGCGCGTACTGGTCGCTCAGCAGGAGTTACAACTCCAATGTCGCGAACACCCAATGAACTCAACTTGGCACGCGCGTACTCTTGGAATGCAGCGATGCTCCACAGAGCAATCGCAAGCCACGCAGGAACTCCAATAACATAAAGGGCGTATAACCAAAAAGCTTCACTGATTCGATCGACTACAGAGTCAAGAGTTGCTCCCCATGCGCTCTCACGCTTTTGAAATATCGCAACGCTGCCATCGATTCCATCGCAAAAAAGTGAAAAAACAAGAAAAAATATGGCCCACCAGGAAGCTGCGGTAATCGCCGTCATCGCCGCACTCACCAGCCCAAGGAGTGTTAAAACATTTGGGGAGATACGAAGCAATGTGGCAATCAAACCAAATCGATAAGAGATGTTGAGCCACCAAGCAACTGCACCTTTTACTGGGGCATCGCTATGCAAGGTACTCCACTTTGTATTGAAGGCCTCTTTAGTGAGCATTGTTTAGATTCCTATAGATCTCTTTGGTGGCAGTTGCACTATTCATAGTATAGAAGTGAAGGCTTGGAGCGCCAGCTCGGAGTAAATCTTCACACAGCGTACTTGCCAATTCGATGCCTAAAGCGTGAACAGCATCTACGTCATCTTCAACTGCGGCAAAGGCGCTCGAAACTGCCGGTGGAATATCTGTTCCCCCGAGTTCGGCCATGCGCTGTAACTGCTTAACGTTAGTAATGGGAAGGATCCCGGGAATTATCGGCATTGTCGAACCGCGCGCCTGGAGCGCATAGACAAGTTGCTCCCATTTAGACACATCAAAGAAAAATTGCGTCGTTGCAAAAGTTGCGCCTAAATGCTCTTTACGCAGTAAGACATCGATATCTTTCTTAGCATCTCCATTTGATGATGGATGTCCATCGGGAAATGCTGCCACTCCGATCTCAAATCCTCCGAACTCGTGAATGAGTTGGACTAACTCATCTGCATGAGTGAAGCCATCGGGCATCGGAGTCCATGGTGCGCGAGGGCCTCCAACTGGATCTCCGCGCAGTGCCAAGACGCCTCGAATGCCAGCGGCACGGTACAGGTGAAGAATTGAAATTATCTCTTGTCGACTAGAACCTACACATGTCAGGTGCGCAACGGTTGGAATCTTTGTGCGCTGCCTCACCTCTTCAGTTACGCCAATGGTTCGATTTCTTGTAGAGCCTCCGGCGCCATAGGTCACAGAAATAAACTCGGGCGCTATGAATTCAAGGGATTCAAGGGCGGTCCACAAACGGGCTTCCCCCTCCTCGTCTTTCGGGGGGAAGAATTCCAATGAATACGAAGTGCGGACTACCACTGAGTGAGGGTACCGTTAAGGAGTGAGTACAGAGGCCAAGGCAACGTTGCAAGAGATTCGTGATGCCGTCGAGATAGAGCTCTCAACTTTCCTGACTGAGCAGGCAAATTTTCTGGACTCCATATCGAGCCAGCTTGCACCAGTTTCCAAGGCTCTCTCCTCATTTCTTCTCGATAGCGGCAAGCGCCTGCGTCCTCTATTTGCCTACAGCGGATATGCCACGACCGGCGGCGATATGTCCACCGCTGAAATTAAATCGATCGCCAGTCTGGAACTTCTGCAGGCCTGCGCCCTTATTCATGATGACCTCATGGATGGATCCGATACACGTCGAGGCAAGCCATCGATTCATCGTCACTTCGAATCTATGCATGTACAAGATGAACTAGAGGGTTTTGCGCCCGCTTACGGCCTTGCGGCCGCTGTTTTATTAGGTGACTTAGCACTTGTCTGGTCGAGTCAAATGCTAAACGCATCGGGGCTTACATCACAGCAACTCCGAGATGTCTTAACGATTCACGATGAAATGCGTGTTGAATTAATGGCTGGGCAGTTCTTGGATATTCATGAGCAGACTCAAAAGACAACCGACTTGCAACGCTCAATGACAATTGCTCGATACAAGTCAGGTAAGTACACGATAGAGCGACCACTTCATATTGGTGCATCTCTTACAGGTCGCCAAACACCTGAACTATTAGCCGCACTCTCTGCCTATGGCCTTCCACTTGGTGAGGCCTTTCAATATCGCGATGATTTACTTGGGGTCTTCGGTGACCCGCAAGTGACTGGAAAACCAGCAGGTGATGATTTGCGCGAAGGTAAACGAACTGTTTTGATCGCACTTACTGAATTGGAATCAACGGATTCAATGCGCGCTGAGAGTAAAAAATACTTTGGTGCCTCAGATTTGGATGCACATGGTGTCTCTGTATTACAAGAAATAATCACCGCAACTGGCGCAAAAGAAAAGCTCGAAGCTATGATCGCTCGCCTGACTGATGAGGCATTGCGTTCGGCAGAGAGTGAGCTCTTAGAGAAAGCTCATCCATTGCTTCTTGAACTTGCCAAAATTGCAACAAAGAGAAATAACTAGATGGTCGCACGTGTTAAGGGAGCAACAGATCACGTTGTAATAGTTGGTGCAGGTCTAGCTGGTCTCAGCGCAGCGCTTCGATTAGCAGGCGCCGGACGAAAAGTGACTGTGATCGAGCGAGAGTCTGTGCCTGGTGGGCGAAATGGTTTACTCAATAAAGATGGATACGCCTTCGATACTGGCCCCTCTGTTTTGACTATGCCATCACTGATTCAAGATGCTTTTAACTGCGTTGGTGAAGATATGAAGGATTGGCTAGAACTAATGCCGGTCTCGCCTCTATATCGCGCATATTATGCCGATGGATCACAGATTGATGTTCATGCAAACACTCAAGAGATGGAAGCTGAGATTGCTGCAAAGATCAGCCCTGCTGAGGCTGCAGGGTATGCAAAATATGTGGATTTTGTAACCAAGCTATACAAATACGAAATGAATGATTTCATCGATAGAAATATTGACAGTCCACTCAATCTCTTAACTCCTAACCTTGCTCGACTGATTGCATTGGGTGGATTTCGCAGACTCTCACCAAAAGTAAATCAATTTATGAAAGACCCCCGCTTGCAGAAGGTATATTCATTTCAAGCGATGTATGCAGGCGTTAGTCCTCAACAAGCGCTAGCAATTTACGCCGTTATTGCCTATATGGACTCGGTAAATGGGGTCTTTTTCCCAAAGGGTGGAATGCATGCAGTACCTCGCGCCCTTGCCGCCGCTGCCCAGAAGCATGGAGTTGAGTTTAAGTACGATACGACGGTTTCCAAGATTGACATCATGAACGGTCGAGCAAAGGCAGTTTTAACCGAAGATGGCCAACGCATCGAATGTGATGCGGTAATTCTCAATCCTGATTTACCAGTTGCCTGGCGCGATTTATTAGGAAAGACGCCACTCTCAGTTAAACGGCTTAATTATTCGCCATCATGCGTAACTTTGTTGGTTGGCTCATCCAAGAAATATGATTTCGCTGCTCATCACAATATTCACTTTGGAGAGTCCTGGGATGGCGTATTTGATGAGTTAATTAAACAAAAGAAGTTAATGAGTGACCCGAGCGTTCTAGTCACCATACCCTCAAAGGATGATCCATCTTTGGCCCCACCGGGTAAGCACTCTTACTATGTGCTCTTTCCAACCCCAAACTTAGATGCCAATATTGACTGGAATGTTCAGGCAGCTCCTTATCGAGATCACATGATAGAAACTCTCGAACAACGAGGCTATGCCGGCTTTGGAGATGCGATTGAAACTGAAGTCATGACAACTCCTTTAGACTGGCAACGACAGGGCATGGAGCGCGGTGCTCCATTTGCTAGCGCACATACTTTCTTCCAAACCGGTCCATTTAGACCGCGAAATATGGCAGCTGGAATTGAGAATGTTGTATTCGCAGGATCGGGAACCCAGCCCGGTGTTGGCGTACCGATGGTATTGATTTCAGGGCGATTGGCCGCCGAACGAATCGTGGGACCAGTTAAATAAATGGATGAGCTTGAAGCCTCGTACGCGGAGTGCAAACGGCTAAACGCCCTGCATGGCAAAACCTACTATTTAGCCACTTTATTACTTCCAAAAGCTAAACGCCCTTACGTCCACGCTCTTTATGGTTTTGCGAGATATGCCGATGAAATAGTTGATGATTTATCATCGCAATTATCAGTTGAAGAAAAGGCTGTTGCATTAAACACGTGGGGCGAAAAGATACTCAGCGGTCTTGATAGTGGTGTCAGTGACGATGCAATTGGCCGTGCATTAATCGACACAGTTAATAAATTCGATATACCGCATGAGCACTTCAAGGCATTCCTGCATTCAATGACTATGGATCTTACAATCCAGGAATATCAGACATATGAGGATTTATTGGAGTACGTCTATGGCTCTGCCGCCGTAATAGGCCTTGAAATGCTCCCAGTTCTAGGAGTGCTTGACGTTGGCGCGTATGAGTGCGCAGAAAAACTGGGCATAGCTTTTCAACTTGCAAACTTCATTCGAGATGTCGGGGAAGACTTAGATCGTGGACGCATCTACTTACCGATTACAGAACTGGCGCAATTTGGTGTTACACGAGAGATGTTGGAAGAACGAGTATTGACACCTCAAATCATCGAGGCTCTAAAATTCCAAATTGAACGAGTACGTCGACTACAGAGAGAGGCGCAGCCCGGCATTGCATTATTGGAGGCAAAAAGCCGCCCCTGCATTGAAGCTGCGAGCATTTTGTACTGCGGAATCGTCGATGAGGTCGAAAAGATTGGTTACGACATTTTCAATAAACGTGCCAAAACTTCAACGGCCAGACGAATACGAGTTGCTAGCGTTGCTTATCTAAAGCGCCTAACCGTATCCAATTAGATAAAACCCCTAGAACCAAAGCAAAGCCGAAAAGTAGATCTTCCACAGGAGCGGCCGCGATGCGAATACCCGTAATTACGGAAGGGTCATACATAACAATATTTCTCGAGGTCAACCACCAGTTTGTCAGCAGCTGGAAAGCGATAATGATTGCGTAAGAGGTCCAGAAGACGCGCTTTAAAATTAGGCGGGTTTGGGCGATATAGATATCAAAGCCAACTGCACATACAACGGCGCTCAGCGCCAACTGCGTATACGTCATGGCTATACCTGCCAATCTTTTTTGACAGTGCGCACAGCCTCTATTGTCATTATGGCTGCAATTGGAACGACGATGAAAAATAGATACTCCTCTAGAGGAATACAAAAGGGACCATACAAACCAAGTATCTGTGACTTATCAAAGCGCCAATGCCCACTTCGAATTGCATAGGCATCCCAGATTATAAAAATCAAAGCTACTGGGGCAATTGCCAGAAGGGCACGCTTAATCCTCTTAAGAACATTCACTTTTAGAAAGAGCTCTAGCCAGAAGGATCCGAAAATTGTGAAGACAATCATCGCTAAATACCCATATTTACTCACGGGACAACGTTACTCTACGAACTACGGGAGCCGACAGAGGCTGAGAGGGTCTGAGATTCAGACCGACCGTTTGACCAATCCGATAATGCGGATCTGGAAAGGAAAGATTTAATGTCATCGACTCTCTTTACTGCATGGGGCTACGACGTATCCATATTGGAAATCATTTCAGTAATCGCTTCATTTATTGGCGTCTGGCTCGGGACTACCGGTAAGCGCATCACTTGGCCATGGTGGGCTGCTAGTAGTGCGCTTTATATGGTCTTCTTCTATCAGGCCGAACTCTATGCAAGTGCAGCGCTACAGATTGTTTTTATTGTGGCGGCAGTTTGGGGTTGGCGCGACTGGGCACCGACAGGGGCGGCACCTGGCGCCTTATCTAATCGCAATCGAGCGATGTGGGCGGGTGCAACGTTAGTTTCAGTATCGTTGCTGACACCAGTTCTATCTCACCTGGGTGCTGCTGCAACTTGGTCTGATGCATTTTTGCTCGTTGCCAGTTTAATTGCACAGATTTTGATGGTCTACGAAAAGATCGAATCATGGGTTTTATGGTTCATAGTTGATGCGGTGGGCACAATCCAATACGCCGTGCTCGGCTATTGGTTCACCGCAATTTTATACTTCGCATTTACATTAATAGCTGTAATTGGATGGAAGCGATGGAATGACACTTATAGCCATTGATGGTCCAGCCGGTGCTGGAAAAACAACTCTAGCGGCCCAGTTTTTCGATGAGTATTCAACTTCTAAAACCGTCGCGTTGATTCATATGGATGATCTATATAACGGTTGGGTAAATGCCCTTGATGATGGATTAACATCCAGACTCACCGGCATCGTTGAGGCCTTTGCCACTCACAGCCGATTCTCAATTCCAACATTTAATTGGGCCACGATGGAATTTGATTTGTCACAGACTATCGAACCGAGTGATATTTTGATTATTGAAGGAGTTGGAGCAGCTCAAAAAATAGTACGCGATGCCGGCGCTACTGTGTATTGGCTCGATATCGAACCCGATGTAGGTTTGGCTCGTGTCTTAGAACGTGATGGATATGAAATTGAAAGCCAGATGCATCAATGGCAGCTTGATCAAGATGCACACTTTTTGCGTGATGAAACTCGCGCCAACGCCAACCATATTCTTACTTCATAGGCAGATTGGGCGCGCCCCGAGCCCTTCTCTCAGGAGTACTCCATAAAATTGACTACATGTCAGATCTATCGGGTGAACTCATTGATAACCGCTATCAATTAATCCGCCAGGTTGCCAATGGTGGAATGGCCTCGATTTATGAGGCGATCGACACCCGTTTAGATCGCAAAGTTGCAGTAAAAATCATGCACCCTCATTTAGCCCAAGATGATGCATTTGTTAGTCGCTTCATACGTGAGGCAAAGGCTGCCGCAGCTCTCTCTCATCCCAATATCGTTGCAGTTCAAGATCAAGGCTGGAATCAAAATGGTGTGCCTGCAGTCTTCTTGGTCATGGAGCTTATCGAGGGAGATACGCTGCGTGAATATCTTAACGAACGCGGTCGATTTGAAATCAAGGATGCACTTAATTTTCTAGTACCGATATTGAGTGCACTATCGGCAGCCCACTCTCTTGGAATTGTTCATCGAGATGTTAAACCAGAGAATATTTTGATCTCGAAGGAAGGTCGCATCAAAATCGCTGATTTTGGTTTAGCGCGCGGCGAGCTCATTGGCTCGACTATGACCGCTGAATCAAGTGTCATCTTGGGCTCAGTCTCTTATCTATCTCCTGAACAGGTTCAACGCGGCGTGGCCGATGCACGAAGTGATGTTTATGCAGTTGGAATCGTTGCCTTTGAAATGCTGACTGGAGAAAAACCATTCGTCGGAGATACTCCAATCCAGATTGCCTATATGCATGTCAATCAAGATATTCCATCACTTCGCTCCAAGCGCAAGGAAATGCCGCAGGCTTTGGATGAA
This sequence comes from Candidatus Planktophila sp., assembly GCA_964203745.1. GTDB lineage: Bacteria > Actinomycetota > Actinomycetes > Nanopelagicales > Nanopelagicaceae > Planktophila. The sequence goes on along the minus strand of CAXNOC010000005.1, from coordinate 48,801 downwards.
CTCATTAGCCGAGCCACAAATCGAGATCCCGATCAGCGCCCCCGCAACGCTGGTGAGTTTCTTAGCGCAATTGAGATCATCCAGGGTGAGTTGGATCCGAAAAAAAATCAATTGAAATTAGATCTAGATCTACCCATAGAGCCCATTCGCGAGAAATCACGGGTAAAACAAAAAGAGATTGTTGCTCCCGAGCCAAGTATTGAAATTAAAGAGACGACCAAAGAGCTTCGCCGTAAGGATGAGAAAAAGCGTCGTACCAGTAAGAGAGTTCGTCGAAACCGCAAAGTAGCCCTTGTCCTTGCTATCGCGCTAGGTGTTGGAGGTTGGTACACCCTCGTTGGCCCTGGCTCACGAATCGTCGTCCCTTCAACTGTTGGTGGTTCTTACGATGAGGCCCTTGGCGCGCTCACTCCTCTGGGACTGACAAACATAATTATAGAAAAACGATACAGCGAAGATATAGATGCAGGAAAGATCATTGAATCCACGCCACCAGGAGGTGGCCGAGTAGATACCGGGGGTTCAGTTACCTTAGTTATATCTAAAGGCGCCGAACGATACACATTCACATCTCTCATCGGACTAACTCCTGAGGCTGCAGCTGCGACGATATCGAAGAGCCCATTAACCTTCGGCACCACCACTGAACTCTTTAGTAACAAAATTCCCAAAGGATTCGTCATCTCCTCCGATCCAGTTGCTGGAACGAAAATAAAGCGAGATTCAATTGTCAATATTGTTGTCAGTAAAGGGGTTGAAACTCTTCTCCTTGCTTCCTACGTTGGCAAAAGCGGTGAACAGGGGCTCAATGAGTTAACGGAGGCTGGCTTTAACGTAGAGACCAGCTATGCATTCGATGAGAATGTTTTGGCCGGCACCGTTGTCTCACAACTACCGGCAGGAAATACGAATGTACCGAAGAAGTCAAAGGTGCAACTCGTCGTTTCTAAGGGAACGCAGTTTGTCTATATCCCAAATGTTTTCTCACTTGATGAAATCTTGGCAACAAAGATGCTCAAGGACTTAGATCTTAAAGTTGAAGTTAAAAAGTTAGGCGTTAAGAAGCTCAAGAAGGTCACAAATATTTTGCCTAAAGTGGGCACAAAAGTTAAACGTGGCAGCACGGTCACAATTACCGTAGGGTAGGACGATGCCCAAGCAACTCTCACGTATCGGCGCACATACTCCCACTACTGGTGGAATGGCTAAGCGCTCCATTGAATATGCGAAAACTACGGGCGCAGAGGTCATACAGGTCTTTGCATCAAGTCCTCGCATGTGGGCGATGCCAGCGTCAAAGCCAGATTTAGATGAGGCCTTTAAAATTAAGGCCGCAGAGTTAGATATCCACACATACGTGCATGCTCCATTTCTTATTAATTTGGGCTCCCCCACTGAGGCGACGTATGTGAACTCACTTGCATCGACTTCCTATTCATTGGGTCGCGGTGCAGATATCGGAGCCCTTGGAGTTGTTATTCACACTGGCTCTGCCGTTGATGCAACCCATGTCGACCAGGCATGGAAGCAGATTCACGAAGGAATGATGCCGATTCTTAATGCATTAAGTGATGATGCGCCCTTTCTTCTCCTTGAACCAACGGCAGGACAAGGTCAATCACTAGTTAAGAAGTTAGATGATCTTGAAAACTATTTGAAGGCACTTGAATATCATCCAAAGGTGGGAATCTGTTTAGATACCTGCCACGTCTTTGCTGCAGGTCATGACATCGCTGTAAAAGGCGGTATGACTAAAACTCTTGACCTACTTGTAGAAATAGCTGGGGCCGAGCGTTTCAAATTAATTCACGCCAATGATTCTATGGATGTCTGTGGAGCGCTAAAGGATCGTCATCAAAACATTGGCGATGGACATATAGGAATTGAACCATTTGCCGAATTACTAGCTCATCCCGCAGCCGCTGGTGTTCCTCTTGTACTAGAAACACCTGGCATGGAGGAAAAACACACGGTTGAAGTCGCGCTTTTGAAGGCGCTCCGTGATAAAAAGTGAGAGATGCTAAACATCTTTATAGGATGAAGCTTGCGCCATGGGCGCTCTTGTTAGTTGCTATGGCATGGGGATGGTCCTTTGTGATCATGAAGGATTCGATCCAGCGTCAAAGTGTAAATAACTTCCTCTTTACGCGTTTCGCGGCTGCGGTAATTGTCATGGTAATCATTCGACCACAGGTCATAAAATTGTTGACTCGAGATTTATTGCTTCGAGCTGGCACCGCTGGAATCTTTTTAGGCTTTGGCTACATCTTTCAAACACTTGGCCTAGCTAGAACTGGCGCTGCAATCACGGGTTTTGTTACAGGGCTCTACGTTGTAATAACTCCCCTCTTTGCTTGGATAATCCTCAAGGCGAAGATCAGTCGATTCACATGGCTTTGTATCGTCGTGGCAACTATCGGTCTTGGCCTTTTATCAGTTCGTGGCTTCTCGATTGGGGCCGGTGAGTTTCTAGTATTCATTAGTGCAATTTTCTGGGCTCTTCACATTATTACTCTGAGCAAATGGAGCTCTGGTCGCGATACCTATGCGATGACCGTAGTGCAGTTAGCGATGTGCGCAGTAATGGCTGCAATCGCATCCATTCCAGGTGGCTATTCACCTCCTCCAGATGCAGGAGTGTGGGGCGTAGTTGCCTTCACGGCCGTCTTTGCAACTGCTATCGCATTCATTATTCAAACATGGGCACAAGCACATATGAGTCCGACAAAAGTTGCAGTCATTTTAACTATGGAGGTCGTCTTTGCAGCGATCTTTGCTCTCATCTTTGGTGGAGAGCGATTGACTGTGCAGAGCTCCATCGGCGGAGTAATGGTCGTGACGGCGATGTATTTGATAGTCATGAAAGAAGAGAAGTAGGCTCCACACATGGCCATAGACCTTCGCTCCGATACCATCACTCGTCCCTCTCAAGGAATGCGTGATGCAATTGCACAAGCGCCAGTAGGCGATGATGTTTACGGCGATGATCCAACAGTTAACTCTCTAGAGGAGCGAGTAGCTGCAATGTTTGGAAAAGAGGCGGGTGTATTCACTCCTACCGGCTCCCTTGCCAATCAATTGGCGATACGAATGTTGGTAGCACCTGGCGAAGAGCTCATCGCCGAAACTAACTCGCATATTGTTCGCGCAGAGCTTGGAGCGGCGGCCGTCTTTAGTGGAATAACAACTAGAACCTGGTTAAATCCACAGGGTTTACTCAACGCATCTACTGCTCTAGAAATTGCTCGACCAGATTCAGGGCCTTATCTAGTTTCGACAACAGCTATAGCCGTTGAGAACACTCATAACTTTGGCGGCGGAACCGTGCAACCCATAGCCGAGATAGCAAAACTTCGTAGCGGCGCAGATGAGATGGGAATCGCCCTTCACTTAGACGGCGCCCGTATTTGGAACGCTCACGTCGCCAGTGGCATCTCATTTCTTGAATACGGTAGTTACTTTGACACTATTAGCGTCTGCCTCTCAAAGGGTTTAGGTGCACCAGTTGGTTCAGTGATGCTCTCCACTAAAGAGCGCACAGGCAAAGCCCGGGTTTGGCGCAAGCGATATGGCGCTGGAATGCGACAGGTCGGAATATTGGCTGCAGCAGGGCACTACGCCCTCGATAATAATATTAATCGTTTAGCAGATGATCATCGTCGAGCTAAAGAGATAGCCAATGCAATCTCGTCAGTAGATGCACGGTTGATCGATCCAGCTGGAGTTCACACAAATATTGTTGGATTAGATTTAACATCTATGCCTTACACGGCAGCAGAATTATCAACACGTTGTCGAAGCGCAGGTCTTTGGATTAGTGCACTTGGTCCCAAGTACGCACGCCTTGTCACGCATATGGACTTTGATGATGCGCAATGCCTTGAAGCAATTGAAATCTTAAAGAAAGCCCTCGTGGCTTAATAACCACTCTTTTTTATCCACGCCATAGGCATAGTTTCCAAGAGCTCCACCGGTTTTGACGATTCGGTGGCATGGAACAACGAGCATGATTGCATTATTTGCACACGCACTTCCAGCAGCACGAACTGCCGCAGGCGAGCCGGCTTTATCGGCTAAGTCGGCATATGAAATAACTTTTCCAGCATTGACTCTGCGCATTGATTTCCAAGCCGCCTGTGAAAACGGCGGGCCCTCTTGTTGGACTTTTATCGCATTTATTGCAGATAGATCGCCATCGAAATAATCTTTAATGAGATCTGAAATAACGGGGATAGCCTTCACACTTTTGGCATCATGAACTTTAAAGGCTGAAACATCCGACAGGTTTACTCCGATAAGAATCTGATCATTGGCCAATAGATTAAGCGTGCCGATAGGCGTTTTCAGGCTAGTAACAAGAAAGGACACTTGTCTAAATTAGCGGTCGCGCAACATTTCGGCAACTAAAAATGCAAGCTCCAAGGACTGAGCATGGTTTAGTCGTGGGTCGCAGGCACTCTCATAGCGAGTGGCTAAATCTTCGTGAGAAATCTTTTCTCCCCCGCCGACGCACTCTGTAACATCATCGCCAGTTAGCTCGATGTGCACACCTCCTGGGTGAGTCCCAAGCGCCTTATGGACCTCAAAGAAGCCTTTTACCTCGTCCATAACATCATCAAAGCTTCGAGTCTTGTAACCAGATGGAGCCTCGTAGGTATTGCCATGCATAGGGTCGCAGACCCAGAGAACTTTTGCACCCGACTTTGTAACTCCATCAACAAGTGCCGGAAGAGCTTCGCGAATTTTCCCAGCGCCCATACGAGTAATAAAGGTGAGGCGGCCTGGTTCGCGATCTGGATCTAACCTATCAATCAAAGCTAGGGCATCTTCGACCGTTGACTTAGGTCCGAGCTTTACGCCGATTGGATTGCGGACCTTGGCTGCAAAATCAACGTGGGCGCCATCTAACTGACGAGTTCTCTCACCTATCCAAATGAAGTGACCCGATACATCATATGGATTCCCAGTTCGAGAATCGATACGAGTTAGCGCCTTTTCATACTCCAAAATGAGAGCTTCATGGCTCGAGAAGAAATCTACGGATTTAAAAGACTCTGGATCAACACCAGCGGATTTCATAAATGCTAGAGCGCGCCCGATTTCATTGGCCATCTGCTCGTAACGGACGCCGACTGAAGAGTCACGAATGAATCCCTTGTTCCACTCATGAACCTGTCGAAGATCTGCAAAGCCACCTTGGGTGAATGCGCGAACTAAGTTAAGCGTTGCCGCCGAGGTATTGTAAACACGTACCAAGCGATGCGGATCAGGTGTTCGTGAGCTCTCAGTGAACTCAAGATCATTGACGGCATCTCCACGGTATGCGGGCAGAGTTATATCTCCACGAGTTTCCAAATCATTGGAGCGAGGCTTAGCAAATTGGCCCGCCATGCGACCAACTTTTACAACGGGGAGGCTTGAGTGGTACTGCAAAACCGCGGCCATCTGCAAAATAGTTTTGATGCGATTTCGAATCGAATCTGCCGTTGCCGCAGCAAATGTCTCGGCACAATCTCCACCCTGCAACCAAAAGGCTTTGCCGTCGGCAGCTAATGCAATTCGCGCCTTTAAATCATCGCACTCACCGGCAAAGACCAGTGGAGGAAAAGATTTCAACTCGGAAACAGCTGCTTTAATCGCTGGACCCTCTGGGCCGCCTGGCCAATTGGGTTGTTGGGCTGCCACTAGGCCAGGTGTGAAGAGAGTATCCAGCGATGAGTTCATGAGGATAAGAATAGAGAGTTCGTAGGTAGTCGCGAGACGCGATTAACCAAAGAAAATCTCGGCCTCCTTATATCGCTCAACTGGAACCAACTTAAGTTTTTCAGTGGCAGATGCAAGCGGCACTCGGACAATATCTGTGCCATGAAGTGCGACCATTTTGCCCCAGTCACCCTCATGAGCGGCGGTAATCGCCTGTAATCCAAAGCGAGTAGCAAGTACCCGATCAAAGGCGGTAGGAGTTCCGCCACGTTGAATATGTCCAAGGACAGAGGTGCGTGCCTCTTTGCCGGTTTTAGCTTCAATCTGCTGAGCAAGCCAATCGCCGATTCCCGCCAACTTAACATGACCAAATGAATCCAAGCTCTGGTCCTTAACTGCCATATCACCATCTTGAGGAATCGCACCCTCTGCAATAACGATGATTGGAGAGTAGTGAGACTTGAATCGAGATTCGACCCATTCGCAGACCTTATCGACTGAGAACTTCTGCTCGGGAATCAAGATACATGCAGCCCCTCCTGCAAGACCTGCATGCAGTGCAATCCAGCCGGCATGGCGACCCATGACCTCAACGATTAATGCGCGATGGTGTGACTCGGCCGTTGTATGTAAACGATCAATCGCCTCGACTGCGATATTGACTGCAGTATCAAATCCAAATGTGTAGTCGGTATTATCTAAATCATTATCGATAGTCTTTGGAACACCAACGACTTTAACGCCAAGTGAGTCCAGCTTTGTTGCAACTCCTAGGGTATCTTCGCCGCCGATTGCAATCAGCGCATCAATTCCAGCTTTAGCTAGATTCTCTTTAATCTTCTCAACTCCACCCTCGATTTTAAAAGGGTTGGTACGAGAGGATCCAAGAATTGTTCCACCGCGGGGAAGAATTCCTCGAGTCGTTTCAATAGTTAGAGGCATGGTTAATCCTTCAAGAGGACCCTTCCAGCCATCGCGAAAACCTACAAACTCATGTCCATACTCTTTAACGCCCTTGCGGACAACGGCACGGATAACGGCATTTAGACCTGGGCAATCTCCACCACCAGTAAGTACACCAATACGCATTTTTAACTCCACTAAGAAAGAATCATTGATGAAGGGCTACGACTATCAATATCGCCCTACCTGTGGTCAACGCTGACTAGGACAGTCTAGCCTTGCACTATGGCTAATCGACAAATCATCGCCGGCGTGGATTCATCCACCCAGTCGGTAAAGGTCGTAGTTCGTGATGCCCAAACAGGTGAGTTATTGCGAGAGGGACGTGCGCCACATCCCGATGGCACCGAAGTCGATCCTGCACTATGGAAATCAGCCCTTGATGCCGCGATAGTAAATGCTGGTGGTTTAGATGGTGTCGCTGCGATTTCAATTGCCGGACAGCAACATGGAATGCTCGCCCTCGACAGTGATGGCGGAGTTATTCGCCCCGCGCTTTTATGGAATGACACGCGCTCTGCACAAGCGGCCCTTGATTTAAATCGCGAGGAGGGTGGAGATGCTCAGATTGCAAGAAAAGTTGGCTCTGTCTTAGTCGCATCCTTTACCGCAACAAAACTGCGCTGGATGGCCGATAACGAACCAGGCAATGCCGCCAAGGTCGCATCAGTTGCACTCCCCCATGACTGGCTCTCATGGCAGTTACAAGGTGGAAAAAACCTAGAGAAATTATTTACCGATCGAAGTGATGCCTCGGGTACTGGCTACTTTGATCCAACGACGTCTCACTACCGCGAAGATATCGTGCGCCTTGCACTTCGCCATGATTCAGAAATTACATTGCCTCGAATAATTCTCCCCCATGAATTCGGCGGAGTTACTACATCGGGTATTCCAATCGCTGCTGGTGCTGGCGATAACGCTGCTGCCGCCCTCGGTCTACAGGCACAACCAGGTGATGTTGTTATCTCTCTCGGAACTAGCGGTACGGCATTTGCAGTCTCAGATACACCAACGCATGATTCAAGCGGGGCCGTTGCAGGCTTTGCCGATGCAACTGGGCGTTTCTTACCGCTGGTCTGCACGCTCAATGCAGCACGAATATTAGATGCAGCAACACGTATTTTAGGTATGTCACATAACGATGTTGGTGAATTGGCATTGACATCGATACCCGGTGCACACGGACTAACACTCTTGCCGTATTTTGAAGGTGAACGAACGCCTAATCGCCCGAATGCAACTGGAACCTTCACTGGAATGAATCTTAATAACTCAAATCCTTCCGACATTGCACGCGCAATGATTGAGGGAATGTTGTGCGGACTCACTGATGCAGTTGATGCCCTTATCGAATTAGGTGTGAGCATTAACAGAGTTCTCATTATCGGTGGAGCGGCAAAGAATCCCGCTATCCCAGTTATCGCAAGTGCGCTTTTGGGACGTGAAGTAGTTGTTCCACCCGCTGGTGAATATGTTGCCGATGGCGCAGCTAAGCAGGCGGCGTGGGCTCTATTAGGTGAGATGCCGACGTGGGATCTCGGTGAAGTTTCGCACCACTCTTCGCCATCGACGCCAGATGTAATGGATCACTATAGAACTCTGCGCGATAACACTGCCGACTGGTAGTAGAAAATTAACTGGTAACTCGTACGCCTTTACCAACAACAATTACTCCACCCGGGCTAATCGTAAAACGCTGACGGTCGCGCTCTAAGTCCACACCAATTTGGGCACCAGGTTCGACAAAGACGTTTTTATCCAGAATCGCATTGCGGACGATCGCCTTGTCTCCAATGTGGACCGAAGGCATAAGAACGGAGCCTTCAATAAGTGAGCCCCTGCCAACGGAAACATCATACGAGATAACAGAGTTGTGCAGAATTCCGCCAGAGATAATCGTTCCAGCACCAACGATTGAGTCATGTGCGGCGCCACCTTCGCTAAATTTTGCAGGTGGTAATGATGGTGGATTTGTTAGGAGTGGCCAGTCACGGTTGTAGAGATTAAAGATTGGATGGACCGATACCAAATCCATATGAGCATCGTAATAAGCATCGATTGAGCCAACATCGCGCCAATAGCCTTTATCACGCTCGGTTTCACCTGGGACCACGTTATTGGCAAAGTCATAAACCTTTGCAACACCATTATTAGTTAAGAAAGGAATTATATTTGCACCTAAATCATGACGTGATTCAATATCTTCGGCATCGATAATCAACGCCTCTTCCATTGCGTCACGTTTAAAAATGTAGTTACCCATCGAAACTAAAGATAAATCAGGGTGGCCAGGCATCGCAGGCGGATCAGATGGCTTTTCGTGAAAGGCTTTGATCGTAATTCCATCATCTTCGAGCTCAATAACTCCGAATTCATGAGCTTCTGAGCGTGGCATGCGGATGGCTGCAACGGTAACGCCGGCACCAGATTCAACGTGCTGCTCAAACATCTGGCCTGGATCCATGCGGTAAACGTGATCTGCACCGAAAACTAAAACATGCTTTGGATTTTCATCGTGAATTAAATTAAAGTTTTGCAAAATCGCATCGGCGCTTCCCGTATACCAACGAGGACCTAACCGTTGTTGCGCAGGAACTGGAGTGATGTAGTTTCCTAGTAAGGCCGACATCCGCCAGGTAGTTGTTATGTGCCTATCGAGCGAGTGCGACTTGTACTGCGTCAAAACTGCGACTTTTAACATATTGGCATTTACTAAATTTGATAGCACAAAATCAATCAAGCGATATGAACCACCGAATGGCACAGCTGGTTTTGCTCTATCGGCCGTTAAGGGCATCAAACGCTTACCTTCTCCGCCGGCGAGGACGATTCCGAGCGGGAGTTTAAGCTTTGCCATGCGCTAACGATAGCCTGTCCCTCTAGGGCAGGGTAGGGGGAAATCAATGAGCGATCTGAAAATTGGAATCGTAACTAAAGAGTGGCCCCCTGCTATCTATGGCGGTGCTGGTGTACATGCTCTGCAGCTAACGCAGGCTCTTCGCGCATTCCCTGACGTGACTGTTGATGTCCATTGTTTTGGTGGTCCCCGCGATGATGCCTTTGGGTACTCAACGCCATCAGAGTTTATCGATGCAAATCCAGCGGTACAGGCACTCGTTATCGATTTGGAGATTGCATCCAAGCTAAATAGCGTTGATGTGGTTCATTCACACACTTGGTATGCAAATATGGCTGGACACATTGCCTCCCTACAATTCCAAATCCCCCACATTGTCAGCGCGCACTCACTCGAACCACTTCGACCATGGAAGGCCGATCAATTAGGCGGCGGATATGCGATCTCATCATGGGCAGAAAAAACAGCCTATGAATCAGCTGCTGCAATAATCGCGGTCAGCGATGGGATGCGCGCCGATGTTCTGGCTGCCTATCCTGCAATTGATCCTAAAAAAGTTGTAACGATTAGAAATGGTGTCGATACTGAAAAGTTCGCGCCCAATCACGATACTTCGGTCGCAGCTAAATACGGGGTCGTCGGGCGATACGCGATTTTCGTTGGTCGCATCACGCGACAAAAGGGTTTAGCGCACTTACTACGCGCTTGGAAAGACGTCCCAAGCGAATATGGATTGGTATTAGCCGCAGGTAGCCCCGATGAAGAAGGTATCGGCGCAGAAGTTGCCGGGCTCATCGCCGAACTACAAAAAACGCGTACAAATGTTTGGTGGATTAAAGATATGTTGCCGCATGCCGAATTAACTGCGCTGCTAACTGGTGCAGATCTATTTCTCTGTCCATCAGTCTATGAACCACTGGGAATCGTTAACTTAGAGGCGATGGCATGCCAAACGGCCGTCCTTGCATCACGTGTAGGCGGAATTCCTGAAGTAGTCGCGCACAAAATAACTGGCGAGCTCGTTGATTACAACGGTGATGCAGAACCTTTCGAAAAAGCTCTTACCGAATCAATCACCAGGTTAATGTCGCAACCCGAATTACTTAAAGAATATGGCGTTGCGGGAAGGTCGCGCACTGTCAACGAGTTTGGTTGGGATGAAGTAGCGGCCGCGACTATCGCTTTATACCGTCGTGTGTTGGCTTAGATGACTCGTAAATCCTGGATCCAGTTTGGAATTGTTGGCATTCTTTGGGGTATTCCATACCTGCTTATGAAGATTGCTGTTGCAGATATTCCACCACCGCTGATCGTTGCTGGGCGCACGTTAATCGGTGCCGCAATTTTGATCCCTATTGCCGTCCATAGGAAGAGTTTTATGGATGCGGTTCGGGGCATTAAATATGTTCTTCCATATGCTTTTCTTGAAATGGTCGGACCTTGGATTCTAATAACAAGTGCTGAAAAAGAAATCTCCTCAGGTCTGACAGGGTTGTTAGTAGCAACCGTGCCAATATTCGCAACGATTTTTACGTCGATGCGCGGAGATCATTCGGTCTGGCAGCCAAAACGCATCGTTGGTTTGGTCGTGGGATTTATGGGAATTATTGCCCTCGTCGGTATTGAATCTATAAAAGGAAGCAGTAACCCAAAGGCAATCGCCATGGTAATTCTCTCTGCGATTCTCTATGCATATGCTGTTTTAATGGTCACATCAAACTTACCCGGCGTTGATGGTGTAGCAATCAATGGTCTTGCGATGGCAATAACATTTCTCTTCTATCTTCCTATAGCCATTGCGACGTGGCCAAGTAATCCAGTCTCAGCTAAAGCAATAATCTCTCTTGTCGCCCTCGGCATCTTTTCAACGGCAATCGCCTTCATGCTCTTTTTTGCTGTCATCGTCGAGATCGGTCCAGCTCGAGGATCTCTAACAACGTATGTGAATACCGCAGTAGCAGTGGTCCTTGGAATAATAATCTTAAAAGAGCCAATTACTTTGGGAATTATCGTCGGACTACCACTAGTTGTGCTGGGCTCTTATTTAGCCAGCCGAAAAGCTAAATTAGTGGTTATCGCCGAAGCCTAAGCGCTCTAACAACTTTGGATCGCGCTGCCACTCTTTTGAAACTTTAATATGCAGACCTAGGAAAATCTTTGCCTCTAGTGCGCGTTCAATATCGGCGCGTGCGCGTATCCCAATCTCTTTTAACCGAGAGCCCTGATGGCCAAGTAAAATCGCTCGCTGAGAATCTCGTTCAACGTGAATAGTTGCATGTACATCGTAAAAAGGACGTGAGCCTTTTTCTTCTCGCTCGCCGAACTCATCGATTGTGACCATAATCGAGTGAGGAAGCTCTTCGCGCACATCTTGTAAGGCAGCTTCACGAATGAACTCGCAGATTAGCTGTTCAATTGCTTGATCACTTGTTGTGCCAGCTGGGTAATAGGCCGGACCTACTGGAAGATTGCTGCCGATGAGCTCATTGAGTAAATCAATTTGATTATGAATTGCGGCAGAGACGGGAATGATTTCATCCCACACAAAACCCTGTGCCAGCGCCATAATGCCGGCAAGACGCAGCGCTAATTTTTCCTTTGAGATCAAATCTGTTTTAGTAATAACTGCAAACTTTTTAGCCCGTGGGTGCTTGGCGATTTCTGCCGATATGAATAGATCTCCTGCACCCGATGTCTCATCGGCTGGAATACACATAATGACGATATCAACCGAGTCCATGCTTTGGTCTACAACTGCATTGAGGCGATGGCCCAAAAGCGTCTTGGGTTTGTGAACGCCAGGTGTATCGACAAGCACTGCTTGAAAATCTGGACCATGAACTATTCCGCGAATAGCGCTACGGGTCGTATTGGGATGGTGGGAAGTAATTGCAATCTTGCTACCAACTAATGCGTTAATGAGAGTGGATTTACCAACGTTTGGGCGGCCGACAATGGCAACGAAGCCCGAACGATGTTCACTCATAGGCATATTCTCTCATCTATTAGCACCCACGAACTCCACTGCATCTGCAACCGATGTCACTAACTCTGCTGCGCGCTCACCTATTAAGCGATGACAGCCCTCACTCGTTGGCGAATTAATCGCCCCAGGTATAGCCATTACCGGCCTCAATAACTCAGCGGCATCGCGCGCGGTACGCAGTGAGCCGCTACGAAAGGCGGCCTCAACTACCAATGTCGCCTGAGAGAGAGCTGCAATTAAACGATTGCGTGTTAAAAAACGTGCAGGAAGAGCTGGATGACCAGGCATTACTTCAGTAACGATCGTACCGCTCTCGCAAATTTCAGCAAAGAGTCGAGAGTTACCGGCTGGATAATTAATATCGATCCCAGATGCAATGACTGCAACGGTCACACCCTCTGCAATCAACGCCCCTCTATGTGCATATGAATCGATTCCATAAGCACCACCGCTGACTATCCCCCACTCGCGATCTACAAAGCCGGCGGCAAAATCTCCAGCAATGCGAGCTCCATAGTTAGTTGGATTTCGAGTACCAACGATTGCAAGTGACTGCATCGACAACGCCTCTAGATTTCCCTTTGCAATAAGTGCGATGGGAGGTGCAACCAGATCTTCAACCATCAAAGGCCACAGTGGATCCCCCGGCATTAATAACTGAGCACCAGCTTTTTCAATCGCCTCACATACTTGATCGGCCTGCGTCGAATTAATCGCTGCAATCAGAGTTGCGAATTTAATCCTGTCATAGCCACCTGCCTGCAAACGTTCAATGGTTTTCAGTGCGCCCTGTGAGAAAATCTCCTGGGCCCAAAATGGATGTCCTCCTTCCACGGCACTAAAGAGAATTGCCCGAGCTTCACGTTCTTTCATATCTCTATACCTCCTCGCATTGAATGGGCCTGAGTAACATCGGCCAACGTTGGAATTACGTGGGCATGTAAATCGGCGAGTGTCCACGAGACACGTGCGATTTTGTGTAGACCGCGCGCAGTAATGTGTTCGTGCTCAAGCTCATCATGTAAAAAGTTCATTGCCGCACGCTCTGGCTGGAAAACAGTGCGCAGCGAACGCGCAGGAATCTGCGAGTTAAGGCTGTAACCAAGGCCAGCAAATCTCTGTTCCGCTATCGCACGTGCTGCTATAACGCGGGCACGAATTACTGCACTCGTCTCACCTAATTCCACTCTCGCCATATCCACTCGGCCCACTGGATCAACGTGGACACGCAAATCAATTCGATCCATCAATGGACCCGAGAGTTTTCCTAGATACCTTCGCACTTGTACGGATGTACATATGCAGTTCCGCCCACGTCCGCTGAACTTTCCGCATGGACATGGATTAGCTGCAAGAACTAATAGAAACTGCGCCGGAAAGGTAACGTTTCCAATGCTGCGTGCAATCGTGATTGTCCCGGCCTCTAATGGTTGACGCAGTGAATCTAAAACACCTGATGGACACTCAGGTGCCTCATCAATGAATAGAACTCCGTGATGGGCCAATGAACATGCACCGGGTTTAATTGCATGTGCTCCTCCCCCAACCATCGCAACACGCGTCGTCGTATGGTGCGGTGACACAATCGGTGCGATGAGTGAAGTTGGTGATCTCGTTGCAAAACTTCCAGCCAATGAATGCACTGCCGTAACCTCTAAAGCCTGTGCAATATTGAGCGCCGGCATAATCGTTGGAATTCGCTCGGCAATCATCGTCTTGCCCGCCCCTGGTGGGCCAATTAATAGAATGTGATGTCCGCCAGTTGCCGCAATCTCTGCCGCTAATCGCGCCTCAGGTTGGCCAGCCACATCTGCAAAATCCAAACGCTCATCGCTCTGACTCCACTGATAGTCAATCTCTTCGGCAACATCGCGCTCTCCAGTTCGAAGCCATCGCAGAACACTCTTCAAATGCTCCATCGCAATTATCTGCATACCCTGCATCAAGCCTGCCTCAGCAGCATTAGCTAACGGAACAACGGCCGTAGTGATTCCTGATTTATATGCAGCCATTAATGCAGGCAAAACTCCGCGCACTGAACGGATACGGCCATCGAGGGATAGTTCTCCGAGAAATACAACACTGCTGATTCGTTCGGTGGGAATAGTTTCGTGAGCCGAGAGAATGGCAATGCAGATTGCTAAATCAAATCCTGATCCGCTCTTCGGTAGCCATGCAGGAGAGAGCGAAACGGTTACTTTTCGATTAGGCCAGATCTCCCCGCAGTTGACCATTGCCGCGCGCACACGCTCTCTGGACTCAGTCAGTGCGGCATCAGGTAATCCAAGTAGAGAGTAATTCGGTAGGCCATCGGCGATATCTACTTCGACCGTGACTAGATGACCATCTAGGCCAAGGAGTGCAACCGATGTTGTCAGCGCAAGACTCATAATAGATTTTCTCTGTACTCAATCGAATGCGATCCATCGGGTGCAATAAGAACTGCCGCAACATCGATCTGGTATTCACATCCCAGACAGCCATGAGTTGCCAGCCATCCAAGGGCCAAGCGCTGCATACGATGGGCTTTTTCACGGTTAATAGCTTCGAATGGATGGCCAAAGGCTAAAGAAGATCGCGTCTTGACCTCAATGAAGGCAAATACTCCAGTTGGCTGCAGCGCAATGATGTCGATCTCACCCTCGCGTATTCGCCAATTTCGTTCGATGATTTCGGCATTTTTTGCAGTTAAATACTGAGTAACAACTTCTTCGCCAAAGGCACCTGTTCGTTGATTATTTTTTGTTTGCATAACCGGCGACGATAAATACTCGTACCGACAAGAGAGCTAGATACAGATTTACTTGTGGATGAGTGTTGCAATATTTGAGAATGAACGGCGATGTTCTATGCACACCCCATGGGTATTTAGGGCGTTCGTGTGCGAGGCAGTGATATAGCCCTTATGTTTTGCAAAACCATACTGCGGGAATTGCGTATCCATTGTGCGCATGATGCGATCTCTAGTCACTTTCGCGATGATGGATGCGGCACTAATTGATACGACAACTTGATCGCCTTTCCAGACCGCCAAATTTGGAAGTCCCAAGCCATCTATTGCATAACCATCGGTTAAAACATATCCGGGTACTTGATCCAGACCATGGACTGCACGACGCATTCCATCAAGATTTGCGGCATGGACTCCGCGCTTATCAATCTCAATTGCTGGAACTATTACGACACTTATTGATGCAGCGATAGATGAAATGACTTCGAAAAGCTCTTCACGTTTGCTTTCGGAAACTTCTTTTGAATCTCGAACTAAAGATAACTCTGGAGCAAATGGATTAGTTAAAATTACCGCTGCGATTACCAGTGGACCAGCACATGCACCGCGACCTGCTTCATCCACACCTGCAATCGGTGCGATTCCTGCATTGATGAGCCCTTGCTCAATCACTTTCACTAAGGGCTACTTAACAACGTCTATCTGTGGAACATACGCTGCATTCTTTAACGGCCAGATAACTGCAAAGACCCGTCCAGTCACACGATAAAGAGGGACCATTCCCTTATTAATATCCTCTTGGTGATAGCGTGAATCAGCACTTGCCTCACGGTGATCTCCCATGACCCAAACCTTGCCTTCAGGCACAACGACATCGAAATTCATGTCACTGGGTACGTTGCCTTTAAAAATATAGGGCTCAGTTACCGCAGTGCCATTAACTGTTAATAAACCCTTTGTTGTGCAGCAAATAACATGATCGCCGGCAACGCCAATTACTCGCTTAACTAAGTACTGCTTTGCAGGATTTGGAAGAACTCCGACTGCGACTAAACCAGACCTAAGCTTTGAAATAATAGGTGAAGATGAGCTCTCGCTTACCTCTGGTAACCAGTTGGCGGGATCTCTAAAGACCACAACATCTCCACGTGAAATATTGCGGGAGATAAAAGGGATTTTATTCACTGCAACGCGATCTTGAATCTGCAGTGTGTTTTCCATCGAGCCCGAAGGGATGTAGAAAAACTGCACCAAGAAAGTCTTAATTAATAGAGAGACTACGAGTGCAACCACTACCAGTAATGGGAGCTCTCGGAATAGGGAGCCCTTGCGGCGCATTAGGTGCGAAACTTTAAGCTTGTGGAGTTTCGTCAGCTGGAGTTTCAACCACAGCGTCAACAACCGGAGTTTCAACTACAGCCTCAATAACTGGAGCTTCAACCACTGCAATTGGCTCAGCAATAACAACAGCCTCAGGAATAACGGCAACAGGTGTTGAAAGAATTCCATCACCGTAACCTTCGATGCCATCGCGCTTTTCGCGAATCTTTGCAGCCTTACCGCGAAGATCGCGTAGGTAGTACAGCTTGGCGCGACGTACATCGCCCTTCTTAACTAACTCGATCTTTTCAATAACAGGTGTGTGTACTGGGAATGTGCGCTCTACGCCAACACCGTACGAAACTTTACGGACAGTGAAAGTCTCGCGGACTCCATCGCCCTGACGACGCATAACAATTCCTTGGAAGACCTGAAGGCGGCTCTTGCTACCTTCGATAACACGTACGTGAATCTTGAGTTCATCGCCAGCGCGAAACTGTGGGATGTCATGGCGCAGGGATGCTGCATCTACGGCGTCAAGGATGTTCATCTACGTACCTTTTTCTCTTTGCTGATAAAAGCACTCGCTGTGGCGGTGCAGACTGCGTATCCTGCCATATAAGGGGCTCTGAGCGTAAATCGAGGAGCTATGCCGGAATCTCTAGGCTCAATTTCGCATGAAGTGCGGGGCCAGCGGCGATAGTGAGCTCCATCCCACGCCAGATCTGTGTTGTGACAACGGCTCCAGCCTCACGGGCTATTAATGAGCCAGCGGCCAAATCCCACTCCTTTAGGCCGGTTTCGATATATCCATCAATCATTCCACTTGCTACACAGGATAGATCTGTAGCAGCTGCTCCCATTCGGCGAATATCGCGGATTTTAGGAATTAGTCGATCAATAATCTCAATCTGATTGGCGCGATCTTCTACTTCGTAGGCAAAACCAGTAGCGATCAGCGCTCTATCTAACTCAATCGGATTGTTGCACTCGATTCTTTCATTATTGAGAAATGCCCCGCCTCCCCTAACGGCGTGCCACGTTGAATTAAATGTCGGAGAGTGAACGACGCCGACTAAAACTCCTTCTGAATCCTTTACTCCGATGCTGATATTCCAGCCTGGCAGACCATAAAAATAGTTAACGGTGCCATCAATTGGATCTATCACCCATGTAATGCCGCTCGTTCCTTCGCGACCTGCGCCCTCTTCGCCAATAATCCCATCATCTGGACGAGCGGTGAGAATCGCTTCAACTATTAGTTTTTCACTCGCAAGATCCATCTGAGTTGCGATATCGATAGCCGTTGATTTAACCGTTAAATTCCATGATGCGGGACGATCCATCAATAGCTCTCCAGCTTTATGCGCAATTGCCAAAGCTAACTCGAGAATCTGCTTGCTATCACTCATGGCTTGAGTCTAGCCTGACATAGACTCACCATCATGTTCAGCGCCTATACAACTCTCTTTCGCACGCAAGGCGCAGTCAAGTTTTCATTGGCAGGTCTTATTGGGCGCATGCCGATTTCGATGGACTCTCTGGCGCTCATCTTTATCGTAGTAGCAGTGAGTGATTCTTATGCTTTGGCTGGGGCGCTGAGTGCAACGGCAGCTATCGTGATGTCGATTGCTATGCCCTTTTGGTCAGGATTTGCAGATCGCATTGGACAGCGGGCTCTTATAATCCGAGTGGTCCCCTTTAAAGTCTTTGGAATTATTCTTTTTATGGTCCTTGTTCTAAATGGTGCACCCACATGGACCTGGTTTGCCTCAATTATATTTGCCGAAGCGAGTTCAATAAATCTCGGAGGACTTGTACGTCGTCGCTGGTTGCACGTCTTGAGCCCCGATAATACTTCTACAAGTGAAGACGCGGGCAATCGTCACTTAATCAACACTGCGTACTCACTTGAAGCCCTCAATGATGAAGTCGTTTTTATAGGCGGGCCAATCATTGCCACTGCTTGTGCAACATCGATCACGCCTGCTGCAGGACTAATTGCAGGAATAATCTTTCTTGTAATTGGAATGCCGTACTACGCAAGCCTTAAGGCAACTGAGCCTCCCCCATCTCCTAAGTTTAAGAAGGATCCACATCCAGCGGCCATCCGTAGTAAATCATTGCAGGCCGTTGTCTTTCCAATAATATTTGTTGGAGGTTTCTTTAGCGCTGTCGCAATTATTACCGTTGCATTTACCGATTCATATGGACATAAAGCTCAATCGGGTCTACTTCTTGCAATCTGGTCGAGCGGTAGTGCAGTAGCAGCCATCATTAATGGGCTTATTAAATGGAAAATGTCTCATGCCGCACGTTTCATAATATTTCTCGTTGCACTTACGATCATGGTGATTCCACTTCTCTTTGTTCATTCAATTGTGGCGTTAGGCGTTGTGCTCTTTTTCAATGGCTTTGCAATCGCCCCATTGCTGGTGAACGCTTACGGAATTGCCGAATCTGCCGTTCCTCCCGAGCAGATTACGCAGACCCTCGGCTGGGTTGTGGCAGGTATGCCGCTGGGCGGGGCTATAGCCAGTGCGATATCCGGCTGGACTATCGATAACTACGGTGCTCAAAACGCTTATTGGGTCCCTCTCGGATTTATGTGTGTTGCAGTTGTAGCCACGCTGCCCTACTTCACCACTTATAAGGCGCTCATCGGTTATTCTTCCAAACATGACTGAACTCAGATTCATCGACAAAAACGATGAGGGCACCCATCTGCGTCTTCATGATGACGACGGCAAAGATTTTTCGCTTCCTATCAGCGACTCTTTACGTGCGAGCATAAATCAGACACGTCTAGCATCAGTGCCTGAGACACTCCCTGATTCGATTTCAATAAAAGAGATTCAACGTCGTCTACGCGCCGGTGAGCTTCCAGATAATCTCGCTCGCGAAAATAATATTTCACTTGAGAAGATTGATCGTTTCTCTGGTCCAATTCTTCAAGAGCGCATTTATATAATTGACCAGGCACAGCAGATTCCAATTCGCAAAGAAGGCGGACGTGAACCCGTCACACTTTTGGGTGTCGTAGTCTCTCGCCTTGCACCACGTAACGTTGATTTATCCGATCTTTCATGGCTGACCTGGCGCCACGAAGATGGAACATGGTCGGTTGAGCTTCATTATCCAAACAGCAGCGGTGGCGGAGTTGCAGTGTGGAACTTTGATCCCACTCGTCGCCTTGTGACTTCCCTTGATGAAAACGCGCGCTGGATGATGGGCGATGAACCAATTCCACGACCAGCACCGCAATCTGCACCTGGGCTTATTTACTCTGAATCAAATCACCCATCACTTCGCCAAAGCAACAACGCCGAAGTTGAGGTACCCCGTCTTGCAGTTATTCGTGAGAGCCCAGATGATGAGGCAACGCGAGATGGCGTTATCGCACGTGCAAAGGTTCCAAGCTGGGATGAAATTATGTTTGGCATCAAACCAACTGAAGATCAGTAGCATTTACAAGTGATTGTCGATTCCGCTCTTTATCAAAATGGTATTCGCGTTCCTGGTCCCGAAGACCCCTCTGACTTAGTTGATATCGCGCGAACTTCTGGTGGCTTTGTTTGGTTAGGACTCTCGGCTCCTACTGAAAGCGAATTTGAACACATCGTTGGAGAGCTTAACTTTCACCCACTGGCCGTTGAAGATGCAGTTCACGCTCAGCAACGCCCAAAGATTGAAGAGTACGAGGGCTTAACGTTTTTCACCCTAAAGACGGTTTTCTACAATGAGGCTAATAGCGCCATCTCTACTGGCGAATTAATCTGCTTTATTGAAAAAGAGTTCATCGTTATCGTGCGCCACGGAGAAGGAACTCCGTTAGTTACGGTTCGCCACGAGATAGAGGCGAAACCTGATTTCCTCAAGCTTGGGCCTTTTGCAGTCCTTCATGCCGTGCTCGATCGCGTGATTGATGAATATACGCTGATTGCAACCGAGCTCGAAAACGATGTTATTAACTTAGAAACGAAAGTCTTTAGCGGCAAACGACAGACCTTTTCTCAAGAGATCTACTTTCTAAAGCGCGAGCTCATCGAATATCGGCATGCAATCGAGCCGCTTGTTATGCCTCTGCAAAAATTAGTCTCTGAAACTTACACAGAAACACCTGAAGCCTTAAAGCCATTCTTTAGAGACACTCTCGACCATTTGCTTCGTGCCTGCGAGCATGCATCTGGAATGGATTCACTTCTTACGACGGCTTTGCAGGCAGATTTGGCACATGTACAGGTTCGGCAAAATGAAGATGTTCGAAAGATTTCTGCTTGGGTTGCACTTGCGGCCGGTCCCACAATGATTGCTGGAATTTACGGTATGAACTTTAAGTTCATGCCAGAGCTCGAATGGAAATTTGGCTATCCGCTTGTGATTTCAATTGTTACTTCGCTAAGTGGCTTCCTCTTCTATAAATTCAAAAAGGCCCACTGGCTCTAAAGAGTTAGCTCAATGTAGTTGTAAGTAAACCAACCTGTGTTTCTATCTCACTATCTGCGCCATGATGCCCGACCATTGCACCCTCTTTATCAACGCGCGTTGGATCGATTAGTACCACCGCACCTTTTGCCACCGCAATCATTTCGCCCATGCGATCTAAAGAATCAGCGCTTACAACATCACCAAAGAGATTCTGCGCCAGTGCTTGTTCACGAGTGTAAACATCTACACGATTGCCCAAATACTCCTGCCAAATACTTGCAACATTAATACGTGCCTCGGGGCTATCGTGATCGGGATTTAAATAGAGATGGCGAGCACGGGGCTCACCGCCAATGACTGCAATATTTTCTAGCAAGGGGTTCTGATCGCCCAGAACTATCTTTTCACCAACATTTATCATTCCGTGATCAGATGTTAGCCAAATGCGCGTTCCCTGTGGCACCTCTTTCATTAGGCTTGCCAGCATCTGATCAATCATTACCAATGCGGCTAACCACTTATCACTTCCAACGCCGTCACTATGGCCGGCTACATCTAAATCATTCATGTAAAGATAGACAAAGGAAGGAGTCTTGCGAAGTGCCTCCTTTGTTTGAGCCACCAAATCTGTTACAACATTTGCACCACGATATTCGGCGCCGCGAAAGACTGCGCGAGTGAAACCACTATTTTCATAACGCTTTGCGGCAACATGCGAAACATTTATTCCCTCAGCCATGGCGCGTTCAAATAATGTTGGGACGGGCTGCCAAATATTTGGATCAACACGTTCATCCCATTTAAGTGCATTTAATATTCGTCCGCCGCTGCGCGGGACTTGTACGGTGTAGCCCAACATTCCATGTACGCCAGGAAGAGTTCCAGTTGTTAGCGTTGCCAGACTTGTTGCAGTTGTTGATGGGAATGCCGTGCTCACGATGGCATGTTTGACCAACCTTGAAATTGTCGGCATGTGATCGGCATAACTTTCCAAAACATCTGCGCCAAAACCATCAATAAGGAAAAGTACTTCTCTGCCCATAGGGCTCGCTCCCACATTGATCAGATCTTCTGCGGTAGAGAGCCCAAGGGATGAAAAGATTGATGGAGTTATCTGCGATAAATGCACGTGCTTATCTTCTCATTACATCCGCTAAGGTTGTGCATGTGAAAAGCGCGATTAAGTACTCTGCCGAGGTTAGCGATGCAATTGCCTCAGGAAGCCCACTAGTTGCCCTCGAGTCAACGATTATTAGTCATGGCCTGCCACGTCCCTCTAACTTAGAGGTTGCAATCGAGTGCGAAAGAATCATTCGCGACCACGGCGCCGTTCCTGCAACTATCGCTCTGCTGGATGGCGTTGTACACGTTGGCCTTGAACAAGCCGAGCTAGAGGCCATTGCAAATCGCGACGATATTTCCAAAGCATCTATTAGAGATTTAGCCATCATCATCGCTCAAGGCAAGAGTGCAGCAACTACGGTCGCAGCAACTGCCCATATTGCAGCCATCGCCGGAATTAAGATCTTTGCAACAGGCGGTCTCGGTGGAGTTCACCGCGGTGCCAATGAGTCATTTGATGAATCAGCCGATTTAACTGCTCTATCTCAACTAGATATGACCGTTATCTGTGCCGGCGTAAAATCGATTCTCGATGTTCATGCCACTCTCGAGCGACTCGAAACTCTTGCTATCGGGCTTGTTGGATACAAGACCAATCGTTTTCCAGGATTTTACTTAACTGATTCAGGATTTGATTTAGAGCATCGCGTCGATAACGCCGATGAGATTGCGGCAATTATTAGAGCCCGCTCTGCAATATCGACTCATTTCAAAGCATTGATTGTTGCAAATCCAGTAAAGAAGGAGATGGCAAAGGCCTTGCATGATCAAATCTTGGCCGCTGGTTTAGCAAAGGCTGCCCATGATGGAATCGATGGAAAAGCTGTAACACCATTTCTCTTAGAGCATTTCCATAAAGCATCCCATGGTGAATCCCTTGCAATTAATACTGAGATTATTAAATCTAACTGCGCTTTGGCTGCAGAGATTGCGGTGGCACTGAAGTGAAGAAGATTCTATGCATCGGCGATTTAGCTCTGGATGTTATTGCCCAGTTAAAAGAGAGCATCAACTACGGAAACGACACCGCTAGCCGAATCTCTACTCACCCAGGTGGACAAGCGGCCAATGTTGCTACATGGATTACGCGAACTAACACTAAAGCTCAGTTGGTTGCCCGAGTCGGTAACGATCCAGTTGGTTTTGCATTGGTTTCAGACTTAGATAAATATGGCGTTGAACATTTGAACTTGATGCGCTCTGGTCGACCAACAGGTGTAGTTGTTATTTTGGTTGATGCCAATGGGGAAAGAACTATGTTTCCTGACAATGGTGCCAACGCAGATTTAGAGGTTACTGACCTACCTCCACTCGATGGTGTCGATGGCGTCTATATAAGCGGTTATGCCTTACTTGATTTCCGTAGCCGAGATGCCGTCTTAGCAATGATTAAAAAGGTAAAAGCGGCGGGCATTCCAATATTCTTCGATCCAACGACAACGGGTGCGATGAAAATTGTTCCACTTGCCGAAGTTTTATCCTGGGTCGCTCTTATGGATGGCATCTTGCTCAACGCTGAAGAGGCTCTCTATTTGGGCGATGCAACCGATATTGAGAGCGCTGAGGAGAGTTTACGAAAATACACTCCTCTTGTTGTCATCAAACTGGGTTCACGTGGCGCAATGGCCGTCTTTAGTGATCAATCAATCAGAGTCCCGGCGGTCACAACAAATGTCGTCGATACAACGGGTGCAGGAGATTCATTCGCGGCTGGATTCATCCCAATGTGGCTTGAAACACGTGACCTCGAGAAGGCTTTATCGGCTGGAACTGCGTTGGCTGCAAAGTGTGTTGCAACAGTTGGGGCGCGCCCTCCCCTGAATTAACCCATGTAGTTGGCACAATCTCCCCCATGGCAAAGACACCGGTAAAGAGCAAGGCTAAGAAACCAACTGGTCCAAAACCTGGAGAGTATCCAGGCAAGATCGTTGATATCGATGTCTCAAAGGAAGTATCTGAATCATTTCTTGAGTATGCATACTCTGTAATTTATTCTCGCGCGCTACCTGATGCACGTGATGGATTAAAGCCAGTGCACCGCCGCATCCTTCATCAGATGGCAGATATGGGTCTGCGTCCAGAGCGCGGACATGTAAAGAGCGCACGAGTTGTCGGTGAAGTTATGGGTAAGTTGCACCCGCATGGTGACTCTGCAATCTATGACGCGCTTGTTCGCATGGCGCAATCCTTCTCAATGCGCCTTCCACTTATCGATGGTCACGGAAACTTTGGCTCACTTGATGCAGGTCCTGCCGCGATGCGTTACACCGAAGCCCGCCTTGCACTGGCTGCAATGGCAATGGTTTCAGAGGCCGATGAGGACACCGTAGATTTCGGTCCGAACTACGATGGTCAACTATCTGAGCCGTTAGTACTACCTGCTGCATATCCCAACTTGCTCGTCAATGGTGGCTCTGGAATCGCAGTTGGAATGGCAACGAATATGGCCCCCCATAACTTGGGCGAAGTTATCGCTGCAACTAAGTTTTTGATTGAAAATCCAACTGCCACAGTTAAGCAGTTAATGAAATATATTCCGGGCCCAGATTTTCCAACAGGCGGCGAGCTTGTTGGTCTAGAGGGCGTGCGCGAGGCATATGCCACTGGCAAAGGATCATTTAAGGTCCGCGCGAGTGTCGAAATTGAGAAAGTTACGTCGCGTAAAGTTGGAATTGTCATTAAGGAACTCCCCTTCACTATTGGACCAGAAAAAGTCGTCGAGCGCATCGCGGCTTTAGTTAAGGCTAAGAAGATTCAAGGTATCAGTGACATCATCGATTTAACCGATGGTCAGACTGGTACAAACGTTGTTATCGAACTCAAGAATGGCTTTGAACCTGAAAAAGTTCTTGAGCAGCTCTATGCATTAACTCCTATGGAAGATGCATTTTCAATCAACGCCGTAGCCTTAGTAAAGGGTCGCCCACAAACTCTTGGCTTAAAAGAGCTTCTTAAAGTCTTCATTGAGCATCGCATTGAAGTTGTTCGCCGCCGTAGCGAGTACCGTAAAGCCAAGGCTCAGGCACGCCTGACTTTGGTTGATGGTCTCTTAAAAGCGATTATCGATATCGATAAGGTTATTAAGATCATCCGTGCAAGTGATGATGCGGCAACGGCCAAGGAAAAACTGATGAAGGATTTCAAGTTAAATGACGAACAGGTCACATATATCTTGGATATGCCACTTCGTCGTTTGACCAAGATGAGCAAATTAGAACTTGAAACTGAGCAGAAAGAACTCAAATCAGTTATCGCTGAGCTGACAAAACTGCTCAAAAGCGAAGATGCCATCAAGGCTCAGGTCTCTGATGAGTTAACTGCCGTATCTAAGTCATTTGCTACGCCTCGTAAGACGAGAATTGGTGCTGCTTAAACTCGGCTAGAATACGGTGTGATTTCAACCCAAGCTCTCGAACTACGTGCTGGTGCCCGCCTGCTTGTTAAAGGCGTGACAGTGCGTATCAATAGCGGGGATCGCATCGGTTTTGTTGGTCGAAACGGTGCCGGTAAATCAACACTAGCCAAGGTCTTAGCTGGAGAGACGATGCCTGCAGGAGGCGCCGTTAATCGCACAGGAAAAATCGGTTACTTGCCACAAGATCCACGTACAGGGGATGAACCTGGCTCTGTTATCGAGCGTATTTTGTCGGCCCGTAATTTAGATCAAATTTCACATCGCATGCGACAAGTTGAAGAAGAGATGTCGACGACTGAGGGCGAGGCTCTTGAAAAAGCGATGGATAGATATACCCGCGTTGAGCACGAGTTCAGTGCCGCCGGTGGATATGCAGCCACCGCTGAAGCCGAAGCTATTGCGACATCTCTTGGCGTGACCGAGGCCGTCTTTGGCCATGAGCTTTCAACGCTATCTGGCGGTCAACGCCGACGTATTGAACTCGCGCGCATTTTATTTAGCGGCGCCGAAACACTTCTGCTCGATGAGCCAACTAACCACTTAGATGCTGAATCCATCATTTGGTTGCGCGATTTTCTAGCCAAGTACTCAGGTGGCCTTGTCATCATCTCTCACGATGTTAACTTAATTGAAACCGTTGTTAATAAAGTCTTTTACTTAGATGCTAACCGCAACGTCATCGATGTTTACAACTTAGGCTGGAAAGCATATTTACTACAGCGCGAGCAAGATGAACACCGCCGCAAGAAAGAGCGCGCTAACGCTGAAAAACGTGCCGAGATTTTGCAGAAGCAGGGCGAAAAGATGCGCGCTAAAGCATCTAAGGCCACGGCTGCCCAAGGCATGTTACGTCGTGCTGAAAAACTACGTTCTGGTCTTGAAGATGTACGTGTCAGCGACAAAGTCGCACGCCTTCGCTTTCCTACCCCTGCCCCATGCGGCAAGACTCCCCTATCTGGTGAAGAGCTTTCAAAATCTTATGGATCCCTTGAAATCTTTACCGATGTTTCATGTGTTATCGATAAGGGATCGCGCGTTGTCATTCTTGGTCTTAACGGTGCGGGTAAGACAACGTTGCTTCGTATTCTTGCCGGAGAACTTGAATCTGATACGGGCACTGTTGAGCACGGACATGGTTTAAAGATCGGTTACTACGCCCAGGAGCATGAAGGTTTGGACTTTGAACGCACAGTGTTAGAGAACATGATGTCTGCGACCCCTGATCTGCGCGAACCAGAGGCACGTAACACTCTGGGTTCATTCCTTTTCATCGGTGATGATGTACATAAGCCAGTTAAAGTCTTATCGGGTGGAGAGCGAACTCGTCTCGCCTTAGCGGTTCTCGTTGTATCGGCCGCCAATGTTTTGCTACTTGATGAGCCAACAAACAACTTAGATCCAGCATCTCGTGCCGAAATTCTTGGCGCATTAAGTGAGTATCAAGGCGCAGTAATCATGGTTAGCCACGATGAGGGCGCAGTTCAATCTTTAAAGCCTGAGCGCGTTATCTTGTTGCCAGATGGCGATGAGGATCTATGGAAAGAGGAGTACTTCGACTTAGTCTCTATCGACTAAGCGTCGATGTGGTCGCGATCGATTTCAGCATTTGCAATAAACTCTTTACGCGGGGCAACATCACTGCCCATTAATAGCTCAAACATGGCCTCAGCTGCCGTTGCATCAGAGACTGTGATTCGACGCAATGTACGTGCATCTGGATCCATCGTCGTTTCGCGCAGCTGATCTGCATCCATTTCGCCAAGACCTTTGTAGCGCTGAATCGGCTCTTTCCACTTTTTGCCGTTCTTCTTTAGGTCAGCGGTGATCTTCTTCATCTCATCATCGCTATATGTGTAAATGTATTGACCCTTTTTGCCTCCCCCACCCATTACTTCAATGCGATGAAGTGGTGGAATAGCTGCAAATACTCGGCCCGAATCAATAAGTGGGCGCATGTAGCGATACATCAAAGTCAGCAATAAACAACGAATGTGTGCACCGTCAACGTCTGCATCAGACATCAGAATAATTCGGCCGTAACGCGCTTCATCGAGTTCGAAGGATTTACCAGAGCCGGCACCGATTACTTGAATAATAGATCCACACTCTTTATCTTCAAGCATCTGTGACAGTGATGCCTTTTGAACGTTAAGGATCTTTCCGCGAATTGGCAGAATGGCTTGGAACTCACTGTTGCGCGCAGCTTTAGTTGTACCAAGTGCTGAATCACCTTCTACGATAAATAACTCAGTACGTGTTACATCCTCTGAGCGGCAATCTGAGAGCTTTGTAGGAAGAGATGAAGATTCAAGGGCGTTCTTACGGCGCTGTAGGTCCTTATGAGCACGTGCAGAGATGCGAGTGCGTGAAGCCGACGCGATTTTTTCTAGAACAAGGCGACCGTTAGCTTTATCGATTCGCTTTGTTGTGTTGAAATACTCTTTCATTTTTTCAGCCACTACGGCAGTGACGATTCGAGTTGCAGCGGCAGTTCCAAGAACTTCCTTGGTCTGACCTTCAAACTGTGGCTCTGACATTCGAACGGTAATGACCGCGGTCATTCCCTCAAGAATGTCATCTTTAATAACATCGGCCTCTTTGTTGGCAAGAGCCTTACTTGATCGAAGCGCCTCGTTGATGACCTTAACGAGTGAGCGTTCAAAGCCAAGTACGTGGGTTCCGCCCTTAGGGGTCGCAATAATATTTACAAATGAGCGCTGGGTCGATTCAAAGCCATTGCCCCACTTCATCGCAATATCAACTTCCATATCGCGCTCAACCTCAGTTGAAACCATATGACCCTTGTCATCTAATACCGGGACTGTCTCTTGATAGTGGCCGGTGCCATAAATACGGATGACATCGCCGACTGGTTCATCGGGTTGTAAGAAATTACAGTATTCAGTAATTCCACTTTTATGGAAGAAGGTCTCAGTTGTCTTTATCTTTGTGCGATTATCATTAACAATGAGCGTTAAACCCGGAACTAAATAAGAGGTTTGACGGGCGCGATCATAAATATCTTCTAGCTCAAGCTCTGCCTCTTTAAGGAAAATCTGCTTATCTGACCACCACTTAATGCGCGTGCCAGTAACTTTGCTAGAAATCTTTCCGATAACACGTAGGCCTGAAGCGGGTTCAAAGGGCGCCTTTGGTCCATCGCCATCAAAGATTCCTGCAGTGCCGCGTTGAAATGACATCCAGTAAATCTTTCCATCGCGATCAACTTCAGCATCAAGGCGCGACGCAAGAGCGTTAACAACCGATGCGCCAACACCGTGTAGACCGCCGGATGCGGCATATGATCCCCCACCAAATTTTCCGCCGGCATGGAGCTTTGTTAAAACAACTTCAACACCTGTTAAACCAGTCTTAGGCTCTTTATCAACTGGGATTCCGCGTCCATCATCATGGACTTCAACGGAGCCATCTGATTCAAGATTAATTTCAATTTTTTTGCAATGTCCGGCCAAGGATTCATCTACAGAGTTATCGATGATTTCCCATAAGCAGTGCATGAGTCCACGTGAATCAGTGGAGCCGATATACATTCCCGGGCGCTTGCGAACGGCATCAAGGCCTTCTAGGACCGCTAAATCCTTTGCGGTATAGCTATCCGTCACAGTGTTTGAGGGTGAGGAATCTTTGTCTGCCACGGGGCGAAAGGTTATCGCCCATAGGGATTAATCGCCGTTAAACGCGCCGAATATGTCAGTTGATACTGCTAATCTCCCAGTTCTCCGGCAATTCTGAGCAAATTACTTCGATAATAACGAGCGGGGAATAACCAGACATGGTTTGATGTTCCATATAAAGAACCACCACCGAGAACGGAGAGAGATATGTCAGAACAAGTAATGCTCGAATCAGTACCTCTTAACGCCCTTGACCGCTGTGATCGCTGCGGAGCCCAGGCCTATGTCCGGGCAGTACTTCTCAATGGTGGAGAGCTCATGTTCTGTGCTCATCATGGCAAGGAATACGCTGAAAAACTTAAGAGCGTAGCTGCCAAAATCATCGATGAGAGCGAAAAGCTCGTAGAAACCTCTGCTTTCTAAATAACTAGAAAGAGATCAGTACGGGTATAGCCCTTAGCTATTTTTACACCTTTTAGCGCCTGAGATATAGACCTTACTAGGGAAACATACTGTTTGATCTTTTTCGCTTTGGCCAAATAGGAACAGGTGTTTGCTGCAGTTTTGAGCTAGAAATCTCTACAAAAAAAGAAAATCGCTATTAGCTAGCTTTTATTTCCACGCTTCCAAGACCTTTAATTTCAAGGCGATAGCTGTTGCCTGCAACCATATGGATTCCCGTTGTTGCAGAGCCACTAAAGACAATTGATCCCGCGCCAAGTTTTACACCGGTTGCCGCTAATACTTTAGAAAGCTCAACAATGGCCATCCAGGGATTGCCTTGAATTGCAGTGAGCGGAGCAGACTCGGTCAAAGCCCCATTAACGAAAACTTCTGCAGTTAATGCATCTAAATTCTCTTGATGCGCCGGAACCCACGCACCATAAGCAAAGGCAGCAGCTCCTGCATTATCGGCAATGCAATCTTCGGCATATGCTTCCGTTTCGCCAAAGCGATAATCCAAAATCTCCATACCAGCGGCGACATGACTGACATAATCAAGAACCTGCGATGGGTGAATCTCACCGGCTATCTCTTTGCTCAACTTAAAGACAACTTCTGCTTCAGCCCGTGGATAAATCATCGAAGCCGTACGCACTGAATCAATGCACTGCATCGCATCAGTTAAATATCCAAAGATATTGACATACGTTGGATCATCTTTCTTCGTTGAATCCAACGCTCCCCCGAGCTTTACGCCCACCAATACCTCTTCGTGCTCCAATCGATATTTAAGTTCATTTTCGCGAATCTCACGTGCGCGCACAGGTGTAGCACCAAAAAGATTTGATGGCATCACCAGTTCTCGTGCGTTGCGTAACTGTTGTGCAACAATCTTTACATATTCGCCGTGCGATGAATCGCACCACGGCTTATCTTTCGACAGGCCGCAACCGCATAACTTGGGATCAGTAAGCGTTTCGATAACCTTGCCATCGACATCAACAACATCAACTTCACCGCTGATCTTGATAGATCCGCTTTTGGGATTAACAAAAATCGTTGGCTTGCCCATGATTTAGTCGAGGTAGTCGCGCAAAACCTGGCTGCGTGATGGGTGACGAAGCTTCGACATAGTCTTAGATTCAATCTGGCGGATACGCTCGCGAGTAACGCCGTATACCTTTCCAATTTCATCCAGTGTCTTTGGCTGACCATCGGTTAGACCAAAGCGCATCGCAACTACGCCGGCTTCGCGCTCTGACAATGTGTCAAGTACTGAGTGCAACTGCTCTTGTAGCAATGTAAATGAAACCGCATCAGCTGGAACAACGGCCTCAGAGTCTTCAATGAGATCTCCGAACTCGCTATCGCCCTCTTCACCAAGTGGAGTGTGAAGTGAAATCGGTTCGCGGCCATACTTTTGAACTTCAACAACTTTTTCAGGAGTCATGTCGAGCTCTTTTGCGAGCTCCTCTGGTGTCGGTTCGCGACCAAGATCTTGAAGCATCTGACGTTGTACACGGGCTAACTTATTAATAACTTCAACCATGTGAACAGGAATACGGATTGTGCGGGCCTGGTCTGCCATCGCACGAGTAATCGCCTGGCGAATCCACCATGTCGCATACGTTGAGAACTTATAACCCTTTGTGTAGTCGAACTTCTCAACTGCGCGGATCAAACCTAAGTTTCCCTCTTGAATTAAATCAAGGAAGAGCATTCCGCGGCCGGTGTATCGCTTAGCAAGTGATACAACAAGACGTAAGTTTGCCTCGAGCAAGTGATTCTTAGCGCGCTTGCCATCTTCAACGAGCCATTCGAGCTCGCGCTTTAACTTCTTTTCCATCTTCTTTTCATTCTTCAATTTTGATTCGGCAAATAGACCGACTTCAACGCGCGTTGCAAGCTCTACTTCTAGCTCGGCGTTAAGAAGTGCCACACGGCCGATCTGCTTTAAGTAATCCTTAACAGGATCGGCTGTTGCACCGGCAGTCATAACCGTTTGCTCAGGTGGTAAGTACTTAATTTCGCGCTGTACAACCTTCATCTTTTCGATGAAGTAGTTGAGCAAATCTTCAAGATTCTTTAGTGAGCCAATAGTTACCGCTTCGGCCGCAGTTTTGGCTGATTTTTCAGTAAAAGTCTTCATCTCAAACTGCTGTTGGATCTGCTTGTAGGTGAGCGCCTTTGATTCAGCCTCTGCGATTCCATAACGCGTTGGGGTAGCGGCGTTATTTATCTTTGCGTTAATTGCTTCAATGACGATATTAACGTTGCGCAAATCCTTCTTTAGCTTTTCACGCTCATTCTTATCTTCCTCTTCATCATCGGCCTCAGAATCTGCCAAAGTAAATGAACCCTTTGCCTTACTGGATTCATCAGAGAGAGTAACGACGCGAACCTTGTCCTCTGCTTCAGCGTCAACTAGTTCGACAGCTTCGGCAATAAGTGTTTCAACATCTTCAAGCTCTACCTCTTCAAGCTCTACTTCTTCTCCATCAATACTTACTATCGCAGATTTTCCAGCCTTAGCAGCAGCCACAACTGGAGCTGGCTTTGGCTCGATAAGTGCGTACTCTGCCTTCTTTAATATACGGGCAGGTGTTCCAAGACCGGCTTTGCGAAGTTTTTCAACTATCGTTGGAATCTCAAGGGCTAACGCGCGAGCCTCATCAACTAAATCTTTATCTGCCTTCTTTGGAATACGGTTAATAGATGTAACTCCACGTAGTTCGAGTTCGGCTAAAATTTCGTGATTACGTGTAACTGCATGCTTGGCATCGACGATCGCTTGAACATCTTTTGCCGTTAAATCTTTCTTCAATTCAATCTTTACAGGTTTTGCAACGGCCTTTTTTACTGGCGCAGCTTTTTTAACAGGTGCCGCTTTTTTTACAACTGCTTTCTTCGCGGGAGCTGCCTTTTTTGCAACAGCTTTTTTCGCGGGTGCAGCTTTTTTAGCTGCAGCTTTCTTTACAGGCGCGCTTTTTTTCGCAGCGGCCTTCTTGTTAACCTTGTTTTTGAGCGCACTAAATACAGCCACAATCGTCCTTTGGTTTGATCAGCGATGCGCTGAAGCGATGTCTATATTATAATTTATCCACAGGGGTAAATGCACATCGAAAACACCCGTTTTGAGCGATTAGGAGAGCGCGAGCGCCTCTCGGATCACATTTCCCACGGATTCAACCTCAACGAGGAAGCCATCATGGCCAAAAGGTGATGAAATCGTTACTAAAGGGGCGGCCAATGGGGCAAGCTCGGCGATCTCAGCCTGCAGGCGCACTGGGAAGAGTCGATCGCTATCGATAGAAACGACGACTACCGGAATTTGAATTCCAGCCAGAGCCGCTGCAACTCCCCCTCGTCCTCGACCAATATCGTGGCTATTCATCGCCTCTGTCAGAGCAATATAGGTATTTGCATCAAAGCGCTGAGCCAACTTATCTGCCTGATGGTCTAAATAGGACTCAACGGCAAATCGGCCAGTGTCATCTCCCTGAAGCTCACGCCCAAAGCGCACATCCATCTCGGCCTCTGTTCGATAGGTCAGGTGAGCTATGCGTCTGGCGATTCCCATTCCCTCGATTGGACCTAAATCCTTGTCGTAGTAATCCCCACTGAAATAATTGGGATCTGATTTGATTGCCCGAATTTGAATCGATGATGTGCCGATTTGATCCCCTGTTGCAACGGCTGAAGAGCCGATCGTGCATATCGCCCCAACGCGCATCGGCAACTGCACCGCCCATTCAAGGGCGCGCATTCCACCAAGGGATGGTCCAACGGCAAGTCGATACTTCTTAATTCCAAGGCCATCGCTAAAGGCAACTTCGGCTGCAACCATGTCTCTGATTGTCACTGATGGAAAGCGAGAGCCATAGCGTCTGCCATCGGGTGCAATCGATGAGGGTCCAGTTGAGCCCTGACAACCACCAATGACATTCGGGCAGACTACAAAATATTTATCGGTATCAAATGGCAGTCCGGGTCCCACCATCGATGGCCACCAACCGGGCACATCCGACCATCCAGTCATTGCATGGTTAACTAAAATCGCATTATCTTTTTCGGTATTTAATTCGCCCCAGCTTTGATAGGCGATAGTGACATCTTCTAGCGTTTCGCCATCTTCTAGAAGTACATCTCCGATATTTATGAAAAGGCGATCACCGGGTGCATGGGTTTCAAGCCATGCCCCGGTAACCAACGCCTTTGTTTGACTCATTACTTAGCTGCTGCAAACCCGTCGCTTAGATCGGCCTTGATATCTTCGATATCTTCAAGACCAACCGATAGGCGAATCAAGCCAGGATTAACTCCGGCATTGAGTAGCTCTTCGGCAGATAACTGCGAATGTGTCGTTGAAGCTGGGTGAATAACTAGTGATCGCACATCGCCAATATTGGCAACGTGTGAGTGCAATGTCAGTCCTTCAACAAACTTCTTACCTGCTTCGATGCCGCCCTTGATTTCAAAGGAGAGCACTGAGCCTGAGCCTTTAGGTGCATATTTAGTAGCTAACGCGTTGTAAGGAGAATTCGGCAGCCACGAGTAGTTCACTTTCTCAACTTGTGGGTGAGCCGCAAGCCAGGTTGCAACGGCCTTAGCGTTCTCTAAATGCTGCTTCATGCGAAGTGTCAATGTCTCAAGACCTTGCGCAAGTAGCCAGGCATTAAATGGGCTAACCGCTGCTCCAATATCGCGAAGCAAAGTCAGGCGAATCTTAAAGATGTATGCCAAGTTTGCACCGAATGCACTACCGACGCCAAGAGCTTGTGCATAGACCAGGCCGTGATAGGAAGGATCTGGCGTATTAAAGCTTTTAAACTTCTCTGGATAGAGTGCGTAATCAAAGTTACCTGAATCCACAATCGCACCAACAACTGCGTTTCCATGTCCTGATAGAAACTTTGTTGCCGAGTGCACAACGACATCTGCGCCGAATTCAATTGGCTTGATGACGTAAGGCGTCGCAACTGTGTTATCTACGATGAGTGGAACATGGTTCTCATGTGCAACCTTTGCAACGGCTGCGATATCTAAAATATCGTTATTGGGATTTGAAATAGTCTCACCGAAAAATGCCTTGGTGTTTGGACGAACGGCTTTGCGCCACTCTTCAGGATCATTTGGATTATCAACGAAGGTAACTTCGACGCCAAATGTCGGCAAGGTGTAGTGGAACAAGTTATAGGTTCCACCGTATAAGTACTTCGATGAGACGATGTGATCTCCTGCAGTTGCAACTGCTAACACTGCAAAAGTTGTAGCTGCCGATCCCGATGCAAGAAGTAACGCTGCAACGCCACCTTCAAGGGAGGCGATGCGCTTTTCAACGACATCCTGCGTTGGGTTCATGATGCGGGTATAGATATTTCCAAGCTCTGCGAGTCCAAATAAATCCGCGGCATGTTTTGTATCGCGGAATTGATATGCAGTTGTCTGATAGAGCGGTAGAGCGCGAGCGCCAGTTGTTGGATCTGCGACCTGTCCGGCGTGAATCTGACGGGTTTCAAAGGCTGCCTCGTCGAATGAAAATGATGACATTTTTTTACGTTCCTCCCAGTTATGGGACCACTCATGTACATGCCAACATTGGCAGTAATACGGTTCGAGTGATCCACGCTTATCGATGGCGCTGTTGCTATCGATCTGGTCTTCACCCGGAGCACCCCACCGTGGTGGAGGGTTGCCGTCTAGCAAGCCGGGGCTATGCGCTAGAACTCATGACCTGGGAGGACTCTAACAGAGAGAATTACTTAGTCAAAAATCCCAGCCGTGACCTTTGGGTGCAGCTCGGTTCTCATGGCGGCAAAGGCGGCCGATGGCCAGCCCGAACCAAAGACTCGTCGCAACAAAATCGTCAGCGAATACATTGGCTGATCAAGGGTTGCGCGATCAAGGGCTTGATAGGCCAATGGGATATCTGCGCGCTCATAGGCAAGTGTTGCAAAGAGGCAGGCCACAGGTGCAACGAAGCCATCGGGTGCAACCTGCAGAAGGTGATGCCACATCCCCCAATATGTTTGAAAGCTCTCGGCGTTATGCGAACCCAATGCAAAGTCACGCACTTGAATATCCGAGAGGCGACCTAAAACTTTAGCGATATTGAGCGGGGTCGAGACTTCGGCGAACTTTTCAAACTCCATGGCTAAGTCGATCACTGCTGTTGCTCCATCGCGTTGATGCTCATTGATGTCGGGAGAATCCTCAGACACTTCAAAGCTTTTAACGAGTGCAATGAACTCAGGATCACTGGCTTGTTCGGTTGATGCAATCGAGAGAGTTTCTTTTTCAGTTGTCATAGTTATCTCATTTCGTGAAGCGCGTTGGGGCCGATACAACGGTGACGGTTGCCACCGAGGTTTTAACGATCTTGCCGGTTATTGCACGTACAGCTCCGTTATGGCTGAAGCTGCCATTCCAGGTTGTTAGAACGACAACTGCATATGTGCCAGGTTTTGAGTACGTGTGTGTAATCGATTGTTTGGGATAGGCAGCACCCGTATCTGTTGTCGCCCACATGTATCCATCGCCAAATGACCAGATGAATCCAGGGCGCAGCGCAACATCGACGCTTTCACCGATTATGGAGACGCGGCTTTGAAAGACTTTAGGCAGATCAATCCAGAAAATAACTGGAACATTGATGAGAGCCTCAAACTCCGGTTGAAAAGCGATTTCGCCCATTGGAACTAACTTTGTTAATCGATCACTTAGATTCGCAGTTTGTGTAATGGTTTTTGGCTGCGAAGTGCGCGGCTTATAGGTGCGCTTTACATAGGGCACGGGAGTCGGTGATGGTTTAGGTGGAAACCATAACGTTGCAGTGGGCGATGGTTTTGGTTTCGGTGCGTTTTTCGTAACTGTTTGGCCACTGCCTTTATGGGCCTCAATGATGATCTGGTTGTCCTTGGTGTAAACATCGACGCAGGCCGTATCGCTGCAATCGGCGAATGCGGCAGCTGGGATGGATAAAAGGATGCTAAAACTTAGGATTATTAAGGCTTTCATGCGCGAGACGATAAGTGCGCGCACCGACCTATTCCCAACCTCACAGCACTAACTGTGGATAGTTGTGACACTCTTGGTTCATGGTTGCGCGCGATGGAGATGGTTGGGTCCAGTGCGACTGTGGAAATAAGCACTGGGGTTTACATGGGGCCGCCGGAATCCTGTTAGTGCGGGGCCATGAAATTTTGCTACAACATCGCGCGCCGTGGGTTCACAATGGAGATACATGGGGAATTCCAGGCGGCGCGCGCGATAGCCATGAGAGCGTTATCCAAGGGGCGATTCGTGAGGCGATTGAAGAGACCGGAATCGACCCAGCTTTTCTCACTCCCCTGCAAACTTTTAGTGATGAACACGGCAACTGGCGCTATGACACCGTTATCGCTCGCGCAACTCACGATCTCATCGCCCATGAAGTCAACGATGAGTCACATGAGGTTCGATGGGTAGATATTGAAAAAGCGAGTGAGTTAAATCTTCACCCAAGTTTTGCTAAGTCGTGGCCGCTTTTACGAGAAATTCTTAATGATTTTATCGGCCCACGATAAGTCGCTCTCACTTGAGTGAGCAACAACAACGACTGTAGTTCCGGCCTCTGCTAACTCTCGCAGTACATTAATAATTCTCACTCGACTTTCGACATCCTGGGCTGCAAACGGTTCATCTAATAAAAGTACTGGCGCATTTTGCGCAATTGCTTGGGCAATAGCAACACGTTGAGATTCACCACCAGACAAAGTAGTGACATGTCGATTGGCAATCTGGGTTAAGTGAAGTTGCTCCATAACTACTTCAGAATCCCCTGCCATTTCAATGATCTGGCGCACTGAAAATCCCAAGGTATAGAACTGATTTTGCATCGCCATCGCGCGCAAAGTTGATAATTCTCGGGCCGAAGTAAGTGGCGGGTGAACTTCATCGATGGTAATCGTCCCTTTACTCGGCACAATATCTCCGGCAATCGCTGCCAGCAGCGTCGATTTACCGCATCCATTAGGGCCGACGATGACTGTTATCGATCCAGCTGGAATTTGTTCTGAGTAGTCGTAAATGATTTCGCGACCATCGCGAACAATCGTAATTTCATTAATAGTAATCATGGCGTTCTCCATGTTGTATTTCGAACGGCAACCAAGGCGATGAGAATTGGCGCACCAATCAATGAAGTAACTAAGCCGATTGGAAGTTCGTTGGGCTGTGCAATTGTGCGCGCAGCGGTATCTGCCAAGACCAATAGCGTTGCACCAATGAGCCCGCTTTGAATAATCAAGAATCGGTGTGCAGGACCATATATAAAGCGTGCGATGTGCGGAGCAGCTAAACCTAGAAATGCAATTGTTCCGACTGTGCTGACTGCTCCTCCAGCTAAAATTGAAAGAGCAATAAGCGCCGTAATACGTGCCTTTCGGATATCTACACCCAAGTGAAAAGCAGTGGCATCACCGAGTGAGAGCAAGTCAAGAGATGGCGCAATTTTCCAGGCAATTAATGCGCCGATGATGGTGATGGCACAAAGTCCAATTAGATTGCTATTGGTAATCAATGACAGGGAGCCAAAATTCCAGAAGGAAATTGATCGAGCATCTGCACGTGTGACCATCGATGCCGATAGACCAACAATTGCAGTCAACAATGCCGACACTGCAATGCCAACAATTATGAGTGCGAAAGAGGAGAGATTGCTGCGAAGGGAGGCCAACTTAAAAGTTAAGGCGGTTGCACCGAGTGCTCCAACTGCCCCACATGCAATCGCTCCGAGTGAGCCGACCTGAACCACTCCGAAGAGAATTGCAATGACTGCCCCAAGGGAGGCTCCTGCCGAAGTTCCCAAAATTGCAGGTTCTGCCAATGCGTTGTTGCACGCGCCTTGCGCCATTAATCCTGCGATACCTAAAGCAGCTCCCACTAAAACAGCCGCTAGTACCCGCGGCATGCGGATCTGCCACAAAATCTCATTAGTACCCGGGTGCATTAAGGCCGACCAAAAATGATCAATATGAGTAGCGCCAACGGAGAGTGCAAATAAAATAAAAACTACAAGTAAAAACGCATTAATGAGCGATGCAAACTTTTTCATGACATCACGTTCGTAACTGCGATCGAGAGCGCACTAAGTAGCGAAGGCGTGCGCGGCCCAAAGGAAAGCAGAAGTGAGTCATCAACATCAATGACCCGACCATTTTTACCGGCATTGGTTTGGGCAACGCCGGGAAGTTTTAACAAACCTGATACTCCCCCCACGGACTCCAGACCTTTACTCATAACCAGAATGACATCCGGGTTAGCTGCAGCTAAGGCCTCAGGAGTAAGTGTATTAAAGGGGTTTTTAAGGCTAGCTGCGCCAACATCTACGCCACCTATGGATTGAATGAGGGAGTCTGCACCAGAGCCTGGACCGCCGATTAAGTAGATCGAACTAGTCCCCCGTAAATACAAAAATGCAATGCGGGGTGAGTTAGCGACCCGTTGTGACTGTGCAACTTTAGCCAACTGTGCGTTCAGCGCATCGGCTTGGGCTGGTGCCCCAATGGCCACTCCAACTGCGCTTACTTTTTTTGCAATATCTCTTAACGTCCAACTCTCTGGCGTTTGAATGATTTTTATTCCCGCGCTCTTTATTTGATCTAACGCCGCTTTAGGCCCGGTAGATGCATCAATTATTACCAAATCGGGTTTTAGTGCGATTACCTTTTCCGAAATGACTTGGTGGCCCGAGGTAACAATCGGGATATTTGCAAGTGCAGCTTCGGTGTTTGAAATATCGCGACCCACCAGAATCGATGTGGCATTTAATGCATTAAAGATTTCTGCAACACCATTTGCTACTACAACTACTCGTGAGACTGAAAAGGTCGAAGAATTGATAAGTGAAACCAATGTCACATCATTTTGTGAAATCGTATAACTGTGAGTTGCTTGAGAGGAAGTACAACCGGTAACTCCTATGAGAATGGCTAGTAGTAAAGCGCTTTTTCTCACAGGGGTATTGTGTCAAAGCTTTGCCTGACAGGTTGGCGTGTCCTGTCGGATAAGTCTTCTACCTGTCGCTCTTAGAGTTGGCTCCATGAGGAAATCAGGCATAGCCATCATTGCATTGACCCTTGCATCACTCATGATTACTCCAGCTCATGCCGCCCCAAAAGTTGTCAAAGGATCATCTGGTCAGACAATGAGCGCCTCCATCACAACTGTGAAATCGGGAACCATGGTAACCGTCACAGGTAATCATTTT
Source organism: Candidatus Planktophila sp. (assembly GCA_964203745.1). Lineage (GTDB taxonomy): Bacteria > Actinomycetota > Actinomycetes > Nanopelagicales > Nanopelagicaceae > Planktophila. The sequence goes on along the minus strand of CAXNOC010000005.1, from coordinate 8,945 downwards.
GATGAGACCGTTGGAATTTATCTTGGCTTCTGTGTAGTTCCAAAACTAGGCGTCGCACCTACTCCGTGCGGCGGTGGCGTAAATAAGGCCGGAACTGGCGAGGCATCTTTTTGGATCTCATCAAACCCGCCTCCTTACGGTGTTGGGTTAGCCGAAGATTTTCTTCCCGGCGGGCGTTTTACTAAGAAACTTAAGATTTCAAAAATGATTGGAAAATTCGATTGCAGCAAGATCAAATGTGCCATCACTGTGCGTGCCGATCACTTGCGCGGAGACGATAGAAGTTACGACCTTTTCATCCCCATAAAAATCAAATAAATAGGAGCTCGCATGAAGAAGATAGCAATCGCACTTGGATTAGTAATTTCATTACTTGTTCCAGTTCAAGCACAGGCAGCACAAGCCACAATCGTCGCGAATTTAAGCGATATCGCAGCCAGCGGTGCCACGGTTCCACTCTTGCTATCTAACGCACTTGCCGGCACTGGCTATTACATCCAAGAGTGCGCAGAGCCTGCAGCTGGAGCTCGTCCAACTCTTTGCAACGATGCCGCCCAATTGTGGATATCTAACTCACCGGGTGCCAGTTTTACGCTGTCAGCATTGATTATGTTCAAGCCCTCTGCAAACTTTACTTCAAAAACTACGCCTGTTAATTGTTTGCTTTCTAAGTGCGGTCTCTTTCTGCGTTATGACCACACTAAGCCAACTGATACTTCAGAGGACCAATTTTTACCAATCGGTTTCAAGGTTTCGGCAGCAGCTACAGCGCTCCCAAGTGATCTCATTTCAGCAACACTCAACGGCGTGGCAATGAGTACTTCAACACCTATCAAGCTTGCATACCGCGCACCAGCTACATTGGCTGCAACGTCGGCATCGGGGGCAGCACTTAGTTATGTCTCATTAGCGCCGGCTTGCGCACTTGCCGCGATGCAAGTTACTGGTCTTAAGGGTTCGGGTTATTGCGACATTGCAGTTACATCGGCTGGCTCACCAACTGCAGCGCCGGTTACTGCTCACTTCCCCATCGAATTGACCTTGGGTGTGCAGACAATTCCAACTATCAAAATCGGTGCTAACAAAAAAGCAACTCTTGCCACCAAAACTAATTTCGGTGAACTTGTAACCTATTTAGGAACTGGTAGCTGCACCACAACTAAAAATCTTCTCACTGCTAAAAAGGGAACATGCACTGTTGTTGCTGGGGCACGTGGAGAAGACGGGCTTTACTCCCCACTGAACATGCGTGTAGTACTAAAAGTTAAGTAATTAAAGCGAAGCCAGGCCACTGGTGCAGAAAGCAGTTGCAGTTTTAATCTCTGCCTCTGCATCATGGCCAGCTTCAATTCTCTTAGTTGCAACGTCGGTTGTTGCCTGGATGTAAGCCAGGGCCTGTGCAGTATCTTTAACACCGATTTGCGTCAACGCCTTACTCAAGGGTGCCAATAATGCACGGTGTGCTGCGCCGATCGCCGCCGCCCGATCTTGTGGCAAAGAGGTCGCATTCAAAGCTTTAGCCAACAAATGTCGCCCATCGACGATGTACTGCAAGGCGGCAGAGACCCATGATTCGATACATTCAAATGGCTCTGCGCAATCGCCAACTGCGGTCTGTAAAATGGAGGCAAAGTTTTCTAACTCATCGATAACAAGATCTGCTACTAAATCAGAGCTGCTACTAAAGTATTCGTAGACCGATGTACGAGAAAGTCCGGCGCGCTGGGCAACGGCTGCAACTGTTACTGCCGCACCGCCTGATTCAATGGCGATCGCCGCGGCAGATTCAATTAACTGCCCGCGTCTCCAGTCACGGTGCTGGGCTAAAGTCTTGGTCTCTATATGCGGCACTTGCTTATTCTTCCACGCTTTTGTTTAGGCGTCGCAGTGATTCACGAACAATTTCCTTGTCTGACGTTCTCCAAAGAGGCGGCATTGAGTTGAGAAGTACGCTGCCATAGCGCTTAGTAACAATGCGCGAATCTAAAATCGCAACGACACCGCGGTCTTCAACTGATCTAATTAAACGACCTGTGCCCTGGGCCAAAAGCAACGCTGCACGTGGCAGAGATACTTGCATGAATCCACTTCCACCCGCTGCATCGGCTTGGGCTGCCCGCGCCGACATCACTGGCTCATCGGGACGTGGGAATGGAATGCGATCGATAGCCACAAGAATGCAACTATTTCCTGGAACATCAACGCCTTGCCAGAGTGACATTGTTCCTAGCAAAATGGATGTCTCATCTTTTGCAAACTTTTCAACGAGTGGACCAACTGAATCACCGCGCTTTTGCGTAAAGATTTTTATTGGCAGTTCAGCTAAGACTTTGCGCAAATGTGCATCGGCTGCCTCTACCCCACGCCATGAAGAAAATAGCGCCAGCGTGCGCCCACCTGCTGCATCAATGAGTTCGCCGAGTTCGGTGAGAACCTCAATGCTCGGGCCATCACGGCCCGGTTCGGGCAAGTGCTTAGGCATATATAGAACACCTTGATTGGCAAAGTCGAAGGGAGAGCCAACATCGAGCATTTGTACATTTGCGGGATCTACTTCGCCGCCTTTAACGTCGCTATTTAAATCATCGCCGACTAAGAAGCCGATGCTCTTTGCAAGCGCGTTAAATGAATTGCCAACGGTCAACGTTGCCGACGTTGCAATCACTGGAGTCTGGGTTAAGAGATTTTCGCGCAATACATCAGAGACAGATAGCGGTGCTAAATGCAACGCTGAAAAAGTTGGTTCGTACCAGAGCACATAACCATTGCCTAGTTTCAATAGTGTGGCAGCCGTCGTAGAGATTTCAGTGACGGCGCCCTTTACCCGTGCGCGTTCGGCCAAAATATCGGTATCGATGATCTCATCATCGGCCGACATAAACTGCGTGATTGCTTGTGCGCTCTCACGCACTTTGCGGATCGGTGATTCAAGTGACTGTGGAATCTCTTCTAACCGGCCTTGTGCAGTGAAGTCTCCGCGAATGGATTCACCGTAATCAACCATAGATTCATGAAAGTCATTTGCGGCTTTATGAAAAGCATCGGCAAGTTTTCCTGGCATGAATTTACGTGCCATCGCAGATGCCCGAAGTACGCGTGCCGAAGTCAGCTCCTCAGTCACTGCCTGTGTTGCGCGATCCATAAACTCATGCGCCTCATCTAAAACTACGGCGTCGCGCTCTGGCAAAATCGGATGTGAATCGACGATTTCAATGGCCAATAACGTGTGATTAGTGACTACAACATCGGCCGACTGCGCTTTACCTTTAGCGTTAGCGGCAAAGCACTGCGAACCAAATGCGCACTTATCTGCGCCAACGCACTCGCGACCTGAAACAGAGTTAGCTGCCCATACGCGTCTATCAACTTCTGGTGCATCATCGCGATCCCCCGATACTCCGGGTTTGCGCGCCCATTCATGTAATCGCTTGGCATCTTTTTCAAGGGATGAAACACCTAACATGAGTTCGCCATCAGGGTCGGGCTCTTCGCTATTCATCTTTTGCAAACAGATGTAGTTGCCCACGCCCTTATAGATTGCATAGGTGATTTCTCGGCCTAATACTTTTTCAAGTGCTGGAACAACTGCCGGTAAATCACGTTCGACTAGCTGACGCTGCAGCGCCAAAGTGGCCGTTGCGACTAAAACTTTTCGACCATGAACAAGTGGCGGAATTATGTAGGCAAGTGATTTTCCTGTGCCCGTTCCAGCCTGAACCATCAAGTGATGACGATCCGTTAAAGCGTTTGCAACGGCTTCGGCCATTTCTATCTGGCCTTCTCGCGGAGCGCCTCCAATTGCGGTGACTGCAGCATCGAGTGCTTCGCGCACCTTTGCCGACATATCGCTCATGGACGCAACCTTATCGCCCACCAGTGTCAGGCTATAACTGCAGCTCGTCCAGACTCAAGACGTGCGATTGGCACACGAAATGGCGAACAGGAAACATAGTCAAGGCCGAGTGTGTTGAAGAAGTGAATACTGCGCGGATCTCCACCATGTTCACCACAAACGCCTAATTTGAAATCGCTACGAAGTCCACGGGCAAGACCAACGGCTGTGCGCAAAAGGATTCCAACTCCGGCTTCATCCAAGGATTCAAATGGATTAAACGGTAGAAGCTCAAGATCTAGATAGCGAGGTAGGAATGTTGACTCAACATCGTCACGGCTAAATGCCCATGTAAGTTGTGTTAAATCATTGGTTCCGAATGAGAAGAAATCAGCGTAGACACCTAAACGATCTGCGGTGATTGCCGCACGCGGAGTTTCAATCATGGTACCGATAGGAATTTCAACGCTTAGCCCCGAGCCCTTAAATGTCTTTGCAATCTCTTCTTCAAGAGTTTCGCGCAGATATAAAAGTTCGCGCTGTGTTGCAACGAGTGGAATCATTACTTCAGGACGAGGATCATGACCTAATTTCTTAACCTCTAAGAATGCATGTACTAGTGCTCGTACCTGCATCTTATAAAGATCAGGAATGAGAATTCCCAGTCGAACTCCACGTAGGCCAAGCATCGGATTAGCCTCATGCAGACGGCTAACTGCGGCAAATAACGCCTTATCGCGCGGTGAGACTTCTTCATTGAGCGCTTCAGCACGTGCCATCTGCGCACTGAGTACAACAAGGGAAGGCAAGAACTCGTGCAGTGGTGGATCGAGTAAACGAATCGTGACGGGCAGACCCGACATAGCCATCATGATGCCGACGAAATCTGCGCGCTGCAGTGGCTCCATCTCGGCGATTACAGAGCGCTGCACATCATCATTTTCAGCCAACACTAAACGTTCAACGTATGAGCGACGAGGCCCTAAGAACATATGCTCGGTGCGACATAAACCAACGCCTTCGGCTCCTAATATTCGTGCACGTATCGCATCCTCTGGGGTATCGGCATTTGTGCGAACCTCTAAACGTCGTTTCGCATCGGCATGCATCAAGATGCGATCCACCGCCTTTACAACTGGCGCCGCCTCATCGGAGCCCGCAGATAAACGACCCTCTAAATATGAAGTAACAGAAGATGCAACTACCGGTACATCGCCTAAATAAACGGCGCCTGTTGTGCCGTCGATAGAAATGACATCGCCCTCATAAACGGTCACAGTTCCAGCGGTAAATAAATTAGCTCGTTCATCGACAGATATTGAATCGGTGCCACAGACGGCCGTTTTTCCCATACCGCGAGCAACGACTGCAGCGTGTGAAGTTTTCCCTCCTCGACTCGTCAATATTCCTTGGGATGCAACCATGCCAACTAAGTCATCTGGGCTAGTTTCTCGGCGTACCAAAATAACTTTCTTTCCAGATTTTGAAAGATCAAATGCGCGCTTAGAATCAAATACAACTTCGCCGACGGCGGCCCCAGGGGACGCTGGGATTCCTCGCGCGATTTCATTTAATTGTCCCGACGTATCGAACTGAGGAAACATCAACATCGCTAATTGATCACCAGATGTGCGAAGCAATGCTTGATCCATCGTGATTTTGCCTTCATCAACGAATTGAAGAGCGATGCGAAATGCCGCCTCGGCCGTGCGCTTACCCACGCGGGTCTGCAGAATCCAGAGTTTTCCGCGTTCAATTGTGAATTCGATATCGCAGAGATCCTCATAATGGCTCTCTAATATCTCCATCACATCATCTAACTCTTTTGCGACAGTCGGACTCAGTTCGGCAAACTCAATGAGCGACATCGGGGTACGAATTCCTGCAACAACATCTTCACCCTGTGCCTTTTGTAAGTAGTCCCCGTAGCGCCCAACTTCACCCGTTGAAGGATTGCGTGTAAATGCAACGCCAGTACCAGAATCATCACTTAAATTACCAAAGACCATTGATTGAATATTTACCGCAGTTCCGAGATCGGATGGGATTCGTTCGCGGCGACGATACATCTGTGCACGCTCTGAGTTCCAAGATCTAAATACTGCTTCAACAGATCGAATTAAGTGTTGACGTGGATCTGTCGGGAAATCTTCCCCGGTTGCCAAAGTAATAACCTTTTTAAAGCCATCGCACAATAGTTTTAAGCTTTCTACGTCTAGACCTTGCATATTTCCAACACCCACTGAGGATGCGATGCGTTCTTGAACTTTATGAAACTCTTCTGGTGCAATATCGCAAATAATTTTTCCGTACATTTCAATAAATCGGCGATAAGAGTCCCAAGCGAAGCGTGGATTTCCTGAGGATGCAGCTAATGACTCAGTTACTTCGGGTGTCATTCCTACGTTGAGAACTGTCTCCATCATTCCAGGCATTGAAAACTTCGCGCCAGAGCGAACAGAGACTAAAAGGGGGCTATCAACTCCCCCGAAACTTTTCCCTGTTTGACTCTCAAGAGCCTTCATCGCTGAATCGATCTCAGCATTTAATGTTGTAGGGATCTCTCCCGATTGAAGATATTGACGACAAGCATGAGTTGTAATCGTGAACCCTGGAGGAACGGGAAGGCCGATTCGGACCATCTCGGCCAAGTTTGCACCCTTGCCACCCAGTAAGTCTTTCTGTGACATATCACCGAAAGTAAATGGGTGAATCAACTGCTCGGTCATCATTGACCCTCCTTATGTTAGTAAGGCACGTGCGTCGTTACTACTTTACTTCAAGCATATCCATAAACTCATTAACCGGGGTTGTAATTAACGTCTCATAATCCATTGACAGGCTAAGGATTTTCGCCGCAGTAGGTGCATCAAAAATACGGGCAAGGTTGGTTCTGTACTTTTCAATGAGGAGTGGGATGCCTGCTTCTCGGCGACGAGCATGTCCAATTGGATATTCGACAACTTCTTCGCCCAAAATACTTCCATCATTAAACTCAATTGTTAGAGCATTAGCGATAGAGCGCTTAGCTGGATCGTGGTAGTCAGCGGTGAAGGTTGTATCTTCAACACAGATAATTCTTTCGCGAAGCGCATCGATGCGCGGATCTGCTGCAATGTTATCTTCGTAATCACGGGCAGTTAAGCGACCAAAGATAAGCGGCACAGCAACCATGTACTGAATGCAGTGATCGCGATCGGCGGGATTGTTCAGTGGACCCTTTTTGTCAATGATTCGAATACAGGCCTCGTGGGTACGGATAGTAACTTTCTTAATATCTCCTTGCGTTTTCCCAGCGGCCATCATTGCCGTGTGAAGAGTCATTGCTGCCTCAACTGCGGTCTGTGAATGGAACTCTGCAGGAAATGAGATTTTAAAGAGAATATTTTCCATCACATATGTGCCGTATGGGCGTTGGAATTTAAAGGCGTTGCCTTTAAATGAGACATCGTAGAAGCCCCAAGTTTTTGCAGTGAGCGCCGATGGATAACCCATCTCGCCAGTCTTAGCTATTAATGCCAAGCGCACTGCGCGAGATGTCGCATCCCCTGCCGCCCATGATTTCCGTGAACCAGCATTTGGAAAATGGCGATAGGTACGAAGTGATTGTCCATCAACCCAAGCAAGGGAAACGGCTGCCAAAATTTGATCCCGATTCAAGCCCATCATCTGTGCAACAACTGCAGTAGATGCCACTTTTACTAGGACAACGTGGTCAAGACCGACTTTGTTAAACGAGTTCTCAAGTGCGATACAGCCCTGGATTTCATGGGCTTTAATCATTGCAGTTAGAACATCTTTGATAGTGAATTTCTTATCCGTTGTGCGAGATAGCCAGTCAGCGGTTGCAAGAATGCCGCCTAAGTTATCGGATGGGTGTCCCCATTCAGCGGCAAGCCACGTGTCATTAAAATCTAACCAACGAATCATCGCGCCGATATTGAAGGCACCTTGAATTGGGTCTAAAACATATTTAGTACCAGGGACTTTAACGCCATTAGCGAGGTTGGCTCCTGTAACAACTGGTCCCAAAAGCTTTGTACAGGCCTCGTACTCAAGGGCTTCTAGGCCACAGCCCAAAGTATCCATGAAGCAGTTCCATGCAGTCTCATATGCAACGGGTGATGAGATTTCATAGTTTTCTACATAGTCAACGATGTCAATAATCTCTTGGTCATATGGCTGGTTGGCCGATTTTGAATTACCTGGTGTTGTGTGGCTAGACATTAAGAAGGCACCTATCGCTTTTCTATTGGTTGGAAGGCTAAATCCTCAGGACCGGTGTAGTTAGCACTTGGACGGATAATCTTGTTATCGATACGTTGTTCAATTACGTGTGCTGCCCAACCAGTAGTTCGGGCAATTACAAATATTGGTGTGAAGAACGCAGTTGGAATCTTCATCTGGTTATATGAAACTGCCGAGAACCAGTCAAGGTTCGGGAACATATTTTTTGCATCCCACATCACTGATTCAATTCGCTCTGCGATGGCGTATAACGCTGTATCGCTATTATCTTCTGAGAGTTCCAGTGAGATAGCTTTAATAATCGCGTTGCGTGGATCAGAGACGGTATAGACCGGGTGGCCAAATCCAATAACAACTTCCTTGGCAGCTACACGTGCGCGAATATCGGCCTCAGCTTGATCCGGAGTTGTGTAGCGCTCTTGAATTTCAAGGGCGACCTCGTTGGCGCCGCCATGCTTAGGCCCGCGAAGTGCACCGATTGCACCGGTGATCGCTGAATACATATCCGAACCCGTGCCGGCAATAACACGAGCAGTAAAGGTCGAGGCGTTAAATTCATGTTCGGCATACAAGATAAGCGATGCGTGCATCGACTTAACCCATAAATCACTCTGTGGCGCTCCGTGTAGCAAGTGTAAGAAATGTCCGCCGATTGAATCATCATCGGTTTCAACGGTGATTCGTTTTCCTGAGTTAGCAAAGTGATACCAGTACAACAGCATTGAGTTCAGACAAGCGATTAACTTGTCGGCAATCTCTTTTGCACCCTCTACTGAATGTGCGCCGCCTTCAGGAGTTACGCATCCAAGGGCCGAAACACCAGTGCGCATAACATCCATTGGATGTGCAGTTGCTGGAATCTGCT